>OZ255841.1:1697500-2182105 GCA_965277835.1 Candidatus Arcticimaribacter sp.
ATATTATAGCCTAAAAAGGTGCCTCGGTCGGCTAAAATAATTTGCTCATTACCAAACGCTTCTATTTTTCTACATGAATTTTTCATGTTCCAAGGACTCATAAACTGCCCTTTTTTCAATAAAATGGGTCGGTTGGTATAAGCTGCAGCTCTCAAAATAGAAGTTTGCCTACACAAATACGCCGGAACTTGAATCATATCACAAACCTCACCAGTTGCTTTAGCCCAAGTTGCGTCAGAAAAGTCAGAAACTACAGGGACTTTATAAGTCGATCTTACTTCGGAAAGTATTTTTAATCCCTCATCTATACCAACTCCATGAAAGCTTTTAGGCGACGATCGGCAATCTTTATCGTAACATGATTTATATATCCATGGAATATCAAGCTTTTCGCAGATATTAGCAATAGCATCGGCCATAAAAAGAGCATGATCTCTATTTTCTATAGCACATGGACCTCCTACAAATGCAAGAGGTAGCGTACCGCCAATACTAACTTTTTTAACATCTCCGTAACCTACTGTAATTATTTTATTCTCTATCATTCTAAAATTTTTACTTATGAAAAACATCAAAAAAATGTATTCATAAACTTAAACAAAATTAATACTATCAAATATAACTCACTTTTAATCTTATAATACAACTAACTTAATAAGCACTATCCATTGATTAAAAACAAGTAACAAATGTACTTAAAATTTATATATGATGATTTAATTTCTACAATATTTTTGAAATTCTTGTCTATACATCATCCGTTTAGGACTAAGTTGTGTTAGTTGAAGGAATTGCGCACAAGCTTCGTCTCTACGCCCCAAATTATATAAGGATAGCGCTATAAAGCGAATAGAGCCTTCTTTAACTTCCACTCTTCGTGAACTTTTGGATATATTTAAATACTGTATTGCCTTTTCAAAATCCTTAGTTTGAAAAAGCGATAAACCTGTATTTAAAGAGTAAGCAAGCTCTAGAGGGTCTAACTCAAATGCTTTTTGGTAAAGAGAAGCTGCTGTTTCATAATCTTTTGCAGTATAGGATTCATTAGCTTGTTTAACAAGTTTTTCTGCTTCTACAACGCGTTGTTGCCCATAGGAAAAATATTTATAATATGTTAAGATTCCACTATCGTCAGGGAATAAATTATATGCATCTGTTACTACCTGAGTTGCTTTCGCATCACCTAAAGTTACTAAATGAGAGAGTGCGCGAATAAAAATAACCCATATTGTTTTATCATTTGGAGTAAGTGAGTTAGCTTTTTCGAAAGTAGTATATACCTCGTCAAGTTTTCTCAGAGCTGTAAGAGTCTGCATATGTATATCATAGTGAGGTAAATTCTTAGGCAAATTTTCAAAGGCAGCTTTTGAATATTTATATGCTTCGGCTAAATTTCCTTGTGATAAATAAATTTGAGCTAAAAGGCTTTCAGGAAAATATATTGTAGGATTATCTTTAGCCCCTTCTTTAGCATATTTAATGGCTTTATCTATTTGTTCTTTTCTAAAATAATATCGAGCCTTCATAGCTTTTATTGGCATTGCTGTCTCTGTTATATTAGGAATTTCATCTTGTATCTGATCAAGCTCTGGTAAAGAATAACTATATCTTCCCGTATTAAATTCATGTAATAATCTTCCTTGTTGTTGTAAGGACTTAAAAGATATATAATGAATTATAACACCCGGGATTAATAAAACAAGTGATAGTGCAATAAATAAACGTTGCTTTAATATGGAATTATTTTTACTCGTATCTTCTTTTGTTGGTTTATTCTCTTTTGGTTTTTTTTGATAAACATAAAGCGCTAAAATAAGGCCTGCTAAAATAGCTAGTGAAGATTGCATTAGAGGTCTAGCTACTGGAAAATTTAACCCTGCGTCTATTCCATAAACAATAAAAGGGAGCAATAAAAAGAAGTATCCAAAAAATAATTTATTTTTTAGCTTAAAAGATCTATACATCATTATAATAATGTATAATCCTAAAAACAGAAATAATAGTATATAAGCTAAACCTCCTGGAACTCCTGTTTCGGCAAATACATGAATAAAGTCATTATGTGCATGATAAGGAACAGTATAGCCTGTAATAAAATCTTTCCCATAAGAAATAGAGGCTATTTTCCAATTTCCGAGACCACAGCTTATTATAGGATGATCTTTAATTTGCTCGAAAGCATGAGACCAATATTGAAATCGACCATTAGAGGATTCTTCCGTAAAAGCAATACGACCAATTGCATCATTAACTGTAGTTTTATTTATCGTATTAGTTATACTTATGTTTAATAAGACAGCAGCTAAATATGTAAAAATAACAGTGGCTAACAATGGATACCCTTTAGAAGGGGTTAAAAATTTGGTGACTATCAAGTAAACAAAAAACAATAAAATAGAAATGAAAACTATTAATGAACTTAAAATAGCCGCTCTAGCATCTATCAAAGAAATTGCAAGGATTGAGCCTATAATAACAGGTACAATTAAAACTTTTGAAAAGACTTCCTTAAATGTAGAAAAAAGGTAAATTAGGAAAGGTACTTTAAAAGCAATAGATGCTGCAGTTATATTTTTATTACCAGCAACACCTTTTAATTGTATTACAGAATACGTGTCTGGGAAAATATCAAGAAATATTTTATAAAACGCGGCTAATTCAATGATTAAGAAAAAAAGGAAAAGCCGGGATATAAAAAAGAATTTATTGGGTAAGGGAGAAATTAAAAGATAACAAAAAAGAATAGCAAAGAAAACATTTCCTAAACGCGGAATATTTAAAAAAGTTTCCACCTCATTAATAGCATATATAAAGGATAAACCTGACCAAATTATATAGAATAGATATATCCAAAAATAAGCTGTTTTAAAAAGTCCATTAAACCCAGTTTTAATATCATCTTTAGAAATCAAAAGATATATTGCAGTTAATATATTAACGGATCCTAAATAAAGCCATTGCGGAGCTAAAATATCAATAGCATCATAATTAGAAAGAGATCCTGTTAGTATATAAAGGACTAACAAAATATAACGAGGGATTAAGCTATAAGTGTCCATTGTTAAAGTATAATTTATATTTCGGTAAATATATAAAAACTCATACAAGCAAAAGCGTAATTATCTTATATATTGATTACGGTAAAAGTAATTTTATCAATTAATTCACAATTTTAATTTTCCTTTAGAAAATCTATATTGTTTGAAGCATAATTATACTTAGATAAGCCTATATAGCGATAACATTACTATTTAAAATTCTCTTCAATAATTTGCTTGGTTTGTTAAAATCAAGATTATTCTTTCAATTATTATTACATTCGCTTTCATAAAAATGGAGATATGAATACAACACAATTTGAATTTTGGAATCGTGTTTTTGGATGGAGTATTTTTACAATAGCACTATTAACATTTGGGCTTACTGTAGAGCCAACTGCAAGTTTTTGGGACGCAAGCGAATATATTGCAACCTCGGCTAAGCTTCAGGTTGGGCATCCACCTGGGGCTCCTTTCTATCAAATGATGGGTGCCTTTTTTGCGCTTTTCGCAGCTTCTCCAGAAAAAACGGCGTTAATGGTTAATTTAATGTCTGTTTTTTCTAGTGCATTTACCATTCTATTTTTGTTCTGGACATTAGTCATTATACTTAAAAAACTCCCCCCATTTAAAGCATCAGATAATATTAGTAATGCTATTGGATTATTTGGGAGTGCTTCTGTAGGTGCGCTAGCTTTTTGCTTTTCCGATAGTTTTTGGTTCAATGCTGTTGAAGCCGAAGTATATGCAATGGCGACTTGTATTCTTTCTTTGCTTTTTTGGCTGAGCTTACGCTGGGAAGAAGAAATGAATACTCCACGTGGTAACCGTTGGTTATTATTAATTGCATTTATTATTGGTCTTTCTTTTGGTGTACATTTTATGGGCTTATTAACTATTCCTGCTATGGGAATGTTATATTACTTTAAGAACTATAAAAAAATAACTCCCAAAGGCTTCATTATTGCCAACATTATTTCTGTTGCGATTTTACTTTTTATTTTTAAACTTCTTTTACCTCTAACATTAGCTTTATTTGGTAAAATGGAAGTGTACTTTGTCAATACGCTTGGTTTTGCATTTAATAGTGGAACTATTTTCACAGCTACCCTACTGATAGGAGTATTTGTTTACAGTTTATATTTTACACAAAAGAATAACTATGTTAAAATAAATACGGGTATTTTATCAATACTCTTTGTGTTGTTAGGTTTTTCTTGTTGGGTAATGCTCCCTATACGGGCTAAGGCAAATACTGTTATTAATGAAAACTCTCCTTCCGATGCACGACAATTATTAGCGTACTATAATTTAGAACAATATCCCGAAACCAAATTATTTTATGGCCCTATGTTCTCCGACATGTACGCTGGACAAGATGAACAAGAGCCTTATATTGATGATAAACCTAAATATGAGCGTGATGAAAAAACGGGGCGTTATATCATTGTAAATAATTGGGAAAGAGCCAGAATAAATGCAAACTCAAAACACGAAGGTTTTTTACCTCGCCTTCATAGTTCTGAGCACGCTGCAAATTATATGGATTTTACAGGGCCTTTAGAATTTTCTATAAAACCAGAATATCGCGGTAGTGAAGCACTACAGAGAAGAGTATTTTCTTTTAGAGAGGAAGCAGCCGAAGGGCGGGTTTCTGGAGAAGAATATCATAAGTTTTTCAAAAGAATGTCTCCATACTTAAATATTGAGAAGCCTACATTTATGAGTAATATGAGGTATTTACTTGAATTTCAGGTAGGATATATGTACATACGTTATTTTATGTGGAATTTTGTTGGGAGACAAAACGATAATCAAGGAGAATATAATATTCTTGATGGAAATTGGTTGAGCGGTATTCCCTTTATAGATTCTATTCGCCTAGGAAATCAAAGCGAACTAAGTGAAGACGCCTTAAACAATAAAGCACGAAACACTTATTTTTTCCTCCCTTTTATTTTAGGACTAATTGGAGTGTTCTTTTTATATAGAGAAGACAAGAAGAAGTTTTGGGTATTAATGTTATTTTTCTTATTTACAGGACTAGCTCTTAAAGTATATCTAAATGAACGCCCTTTTGAACCTCGAGAGCGAGATTATGCTCTAGTAGGGTCGTTTTATGTGTTTGCAATTTGGATTGGAATTGGTGCATTTGTTGTAATGCAAAGAATTAAAAAAGCATGGAATAATAAATTTGCTACTCCTTTTTCGATACTTCTATGTTTGTTAGCTGTACCTATACTTATGGCAGTTCAAAATTGGGATGATCATGATCGTTCGGGACGCTATACGGCTCAATCTATTTCAAAATCATACTTGACTTCAATTCAAGAGGATGTTGGCGCAATTATTTTTACTATTGGCGATAACGACACCTTTGCGCTTTGGTATGCACAAGACATAGAAAACTATCGAACCGATGTCCGCCCTATTAATACAAGTCTAATTGCTGCAGACTGGTATATTGATCAGATGAAACGAAAAACGTATAAGAGTGACCCCGTTAAGTTTCAACTAACACACGCTCAATATGCTTATGGAGTTCGAGACTATGTGAAACACGAGTCTATTATTGATTCTGTGCGCTGGGATATAAAAGACTTTATAAACTGGGTATCGGCTGATGATCCTAGAAATAAATATAAGGTAATTCTCCGAAAAATGGGAGCAGATGTAGAAATGTACCCTAAGAGTACTCAAGAAATGATTTTCTATCCTACCAATAAAATAAGAGTAAAGGTAAACAAAGAGAATGCTCTCAAAAGGGGGTTAGTTAAAGAAAAAGACAGCGCATCTATTGTCCCTTATATTGATATTGATTTACCAAAAACGGGAATGTATAAAAACCAATTAATAATGCTGGATATTCTAGCAAACAACGATTGGGAAAGACCTATCTATTTTACGGGAGGGAGTTATGATTCATCAGAATATCTTTGGATGAAAGACTACTTACAATTAGAAGGATTAGTATATAAACTCGTTCCGATAAAAACGCCAAAGAATAAGAACAACCCTTATCTTATGGGACGTATTGATTCGGACATAATGTACGATATTGTAAAAAAATGGGAATGGGGAAATTCGAATAGCCCCGATATTTATCACGACCCCGAAACTCGAAAAAACAGTATTTCATATCGAAGTAATATGGCTAGATTAGCCGAAGTACTTATTAACGAAGGAAAACCTGAAAAAGCAAAAGAGATTATTGATTTGGGCTTAGAGAAAATGCCTGTCAATTATTTTGGGTTTTATAGTTTGTTAACCCCATTTATTGAGGGATACTATAGAGTTGGTGCTAAAAATGATGCTCGAAAATTATATTCTCAAGTTGCCGAAAAATATAAGAATCGATTAAATTATTTTCAAAGCCTATCGCCAGATTTACAATATTCTTTAGGAGAAGAAATTTTAACAGAAGTTGAGCGTTATCGTTCGCTTGTTGAAGTAGTAATTGACAATAAAGATGAAGATATAATTGCCTCAAAAATTTCGGAGTTTCAAAGAAGTGCAATCCCATTTAAGTTTCTTTATGGGAATTATGAGTTTTATACCAGTCAAGACGATTTTGTTGAAGGGTTATATTTAGGCAAAGACACCCAAGCTGCTCGCTTTCTATTTGATAAAATTGCAAAAGCTTATGAAGAAAGATTATTGAAGCTAGGTAGCCTACCTAAAGAAGATCAAGAAACGTATGAAGAAATAATAATGGACGAAGTTAATGGATATCGAAAACTAATGCTATATATAAACCTATACGATGACGAGTCATATAGAGATACTATAGAAAGACGTATGTTGAGTATAATTAAGCCATTAAAGATATTTGATGATATGCTTGAAGAAGAAGATAACAACTAATTTACATAGTCTTTCATTAGGCTTATTAATGTGTTTGCATCTTGTTCACCACTTTGCCTCCAAACCATTTCACCGTTTTTATAAATCATTAAGGTTGGTATTGCTTTTACGCGGAGGGCTTCTGTAAGTTTATTGTTTTTTGAGACTTCAATTTTTATTACTTTTCCTTGATCTCCAATAGCTGCGGCGACATCACGTAACGATGAGTGAAGCTCTTCGGGAGATTCGGTGTGCTCTTCAAAAAAGACTAGAAGAAGAGGCGTTTTATCATCTATTAATTCTCCAAACTTTGACACAAGCAATAATGTTTAAACAATTTAAGGCTAAATTAAGTTTTTTTTATTAAAAGCGTATAGTTTACTAAATTGAAGCTATTTTTTAGATTGTTTTAAGGTAATTACTGTAATTTCTGGCCAAATCCCTACGCGCCCAGGGTATGCTAAAAAGCCAAAGCCTCGATTTACATTTAAGTATTGTTTTGCTGTTTCATATATTCCTGCCCATTGTTTATATCGCCATTTTACGGGGCTCCATTTAAACCAACCAGGTATTTCAATACCAAACTGCATTCCATGTGTGTGCCCACTAAGTGTAAGTTCAAAAGGGAAAGGGTGAGGGAGTATCTCCTCTTCCCAGTGCGAAGGGTCGTGGGACATTAATATCTTAAAATCTTTTGAATCAATCGTCTCAACGGCTTTGTTTATATCACCTGCCTTTTTGAACCCTCCTTTACCCCAATTTTCAACACCTACTAAAGCAATTTGAGCTCCATCTTTTTTTATATACTCAGCTTGATTAAGCAAAACTTTAAAACCCATTTGTTCTTGAGCTGCAATTAAATCTGTCATGTTTTGCTTTTTTTCAAGGTCTGATTTCCATTGCACATAATCGCCATAATCATGATTCCCCAAAACCGAGAATTTCCCAAAAGGAGCTTCAAGAGAACCTATTAAATCAGCCCAAGGATATACTTCTTTGGCTCTATTATTTACTAAATCTCCCGTGAAAAGTATTAAATCAGATTTTTGTTCATTAATAAGATTAATCCCGTATGACACTTTTTCTTTACTATCAATCTCAAAACTACCGCTATGAATATCAGAAATTTGTGTTAGTGTAAAACCGTCAAAAGCTTTGGGTAAGTTATCAAACTCTAATGTATATCGTAGTACTTTATAGTTATACTTGCCTTTATACATACCAAATAATAAAGATGCTAAAGGAATAGATGCAATCCCTAGGGCAATTTGCGAAATAAATTTTCTGCGGTTAGGAAAATAACTCTGGCTTTCGGTTTTAGCAAAAAATCTATATGCCGCCTGAATACCTCTAGTAATATCCTCGAAAAGCAAAAATGCAATAATAACAATTTGAAAAAGAAAGAGCGCTAAAAATAACCCTGTAGCGAAACTCATGCTATGTGTAAACCCTACGTCTCTACTAAAACGGCTAGTTTGATACACAAAATTTGAAAAAACAGCTGTTGTTATAATCCAGTATAGTCCAAAGACAACGCGTTGTTGCGTTAAGGTTTTTATTGCTTGAAATGTATATATTTCAAATAATAGGAAAAAGATAAAAAGGATAATCCAGCGTAACATAGAGGTTTTGTTAGGTTATTTCATTTTTTGTGCAAGTCTCTTTGCTTTGCTGTCCGATAGGCTTGCTACAAAACAAGTAGCATTAAGCAAAGTTCTATATAAGTTTTCCGAGACGAAAGGAGTCCCTTCGGGGACGAGACGCAAAATAAGTTTGTCGTAAGCGTTACTTTGCCCTTTATACTCGTTTGCAGCAGCGTTTGTAAACGCTTCTAATAATGTTGTAATAGTCTTATATCCTATAACTTCTTTTTGCAATACTTCTGGGGATTGATATATTTTTTTAACACTCAGTGAAATGATATCATTTATTTGGGGAGCATATTTACTTTTATCTAGTAAGGCGTAGGGGAATGCACCTTTCAAAATTAACGCCTCATTTTCAATAAATATATCAACCGCATCTTTAATAAGGCTATTTATAGCAAGGGCTCTTAAATAACTCATTCTTTGCGGAGTATATTTTAGTAAAGTATATGTTTTTTTATTAATCGTATCTTTTACTAGGTTCATTAAATACTCTAAGGCGTAAGATTCGGAAACCCATCCTAGATTTATTCCATCTTCAAAGTCAATAATTGTATAACATATATCATCAGCTGCTTCGACTAAATATGTTAACGGGTGCCTATGAAACGTATTACCTTCTTTTGCTAAACCTAAATCTTTTGCTAGTAGATTAAAATGTTCTGACTGTTCTTGAAAAAAACCAAATTTCTTGTCTGCCACATGTGGCGAAGGTTTATGCGGTAGAGACGCTTTGGGGTACTTCATATAAGCACCTAATGTTGCTGAACTAAGACGTAAACCGCCTAAACTTCCTTGTGTTGATTGGCATAGAATTTTAAAACCATTGGCATTCCCTTCAAATCGGCATAAGTCTTCGTACTCTTCAGCAGTTAATTCATCTTTATATGTTTTACCAAAGCCCGAAGAAAAAAAATGCCCTATTGCTTTTTCTCCACTATGTCCAAAAGGTGGATTACCAATATCGTGTGCCAAAGCCGCCGCTGCAACTATAGCTCCAAAATCGTTAGATTGATATCCATGAACATCAAATAACCGAGGATGTTTCTTAAGAATAGACTTCCCTGCCAATCTACCAATGCTTCTTGCTACGACAGAAACTTCTAAACTATGGGTAAGTCGCGTATGTACAAAATCCGTTTTCGAAAACGGAATTACCTGTGTCTTATCTTGAAGACTTCTGAATGCTGCCGAAAAAACAATACGGTCATAGTCAACCTCAAACCCTAAACGTGTTTCGTCTTGTTCTTTTCGTACTCTTTTAGTCTTATCACCAAACCGTTGTAAGGATAATAGCTGTTCCCAATTCATTAGCTAGCTTTCAGACAAAAGTAAGAAGATTTTCTCAGCCTTTTTGTTAACATTAAGGTAACAATAAACATTCATATTTAATCTTGTCTTAATAGACAGTTTTAGTTGTTAAAATACATTTGCTCTGTAAAATAATTACAAACAAATTAACCGTTGAAATGAAAAACGCATTATCTAAAACTATTTTTCAATTATCTGCTTTAACATTAGCGAGAGCTTTAGTGTGTATTGCAATGTTATTAGGGACTTCAATTTATAGTCAAGACGCTGAAGCTCCAAAATTTGGAAAAGGGCTTTTAAACTTAAAAGGGAAAGACAGTACATTTACTATGAATATTAGTGCTCGTGTACAGTTTTTAACCTCCACTACGTGGAACCAAACAAGTAATGATAGTTTTGGTAATCCAGAAATGAATACGTTAATTCGTAGGTCTCGACTTAAATTTAAAGGGTTTGCCTATAGTCCAAAATTGACTTATAAAATTGAATTAGGGTTGTCCAATCGCGATATTTCGGGAGCTAATGAATTTACAAATGATGCCCCTCGTTATATATTAGATGCTTATGTCCGTTGGAATTTTTATAAAAACTTCACTGTTCAAATAGGACAGGCAAAACTTCCAGGGAATATTGAACGTGTTATTTCTTCAGGGAATTTAGCTCTTGTTGATAGATCTATATTAAACAGTAAATTTAATATTGACCGCGACCTAGGGATACAATTTCGTCATCATTTTAACCTATCTGAAAACTTTATTGTTAAAGAAGTAATAGCCATCTCTCAGGGAGAAGGTAGAAATATAACAAAAGGGAATAAGGGAGGACATCAATATACGTATCGTGTTGAAATGTTACCATTTGGAAACTTTACTAAAAAAGGAGATTATAGTGGTGCAGACCTTGAGCGTGAACCAACACCAAAATTTCTATTAGGAGCGGTTTATGATATTAACTCTAACGCTGTTAAAAGTAGAAGTAATTTAGGGTCGTATATGCGTATTAATAATGAGAGTGATTTTTATCAGACAGATATTAAAACTCTGTTTATTGATGCACACTTTAAATATAGAGGTCTTGCTTTTATGTTAGAGTATGCTGATAGAACTGCTAGTGATCCTATTGCAAAAAACACAGACGGCACATTAACTGGAGATGTTGTAGAAGTAGGAAATTCAATTAATATGCAACTAGGTTATTTATTACCTTCTAACCTTGCTATTACAGGACGCTATACTAACACTAATTTTGACAGCAATATTATTACATCAAAAAATAGAATTTCTCAATATACTTTAGGGTTATCTCGCTATATTGTTAAACATAAATTAAAAGTTCAAACCGATGCTACTTATGAAGATGTTATAGGTGCATCAAACAATAAAATATTTTATCGATTCCAAGTTGATTTTCATTTCTAAAATAATAATATATAATTATGGATAATATTTATTTAATATTGGTTGCTATTTTGGCTGTTTTAGCTATTGGCGATCTTATTGTAGGAGTAAGCAACGATGCTGTAAACTTTTTAAATTCTGCAGTAGGTTCAAAAGCAATTCCCTTTAGGACTATTATGATACTCGCCAGTTTGGGTGTTGCCTGTGGTGCTCTTTTTTCTAGTGGGCTTATGGAGGTTGCTCGTAAGGGAATTTTTAACCCAGGGGAATTTTACTTCAATGAAATTATTTTAATTTTTACAGCAGTAATGCTGACAGATATTTTACTGTTAGATTTTTTTAATACACTTGGGATGCCAACTTCAACTACAGTATCTATTGTATTTACATTGTTAGGTGCTGCAGTTTTTATGTCTATAATCAAAATTGCTTCTGGTTCGGGAGATTTTTCAGAAATCGTTAATTATATTAATACTTCTAAAGCCATTCAAATTATCTCTGGGATACTGCTTTCGGTGGTAGTAGCATTAACCGTAGGTGCAATTGTGCAATGGATTTCGCGTTTATTTTTAACGTATAAGTTCGAAGAAAAAGCAATGTGGGTAAGTGCTCTTTTTGGCGGTATTGCATTATCATCAATTACATATTTTATATTAATGAAAGGTATTAAAGGAACGCCTTTTGCTGATTTAAAATTTGACCTTATTGGGGGGATGAAAATCAAAGACTTTTTAGAAGTTGAAGTGTTAAAGGTTTCTATAATGAATTTCTTATTATGGTTTGGTGTTTCATATGGAGTTATCAAATTTTTTAGAGCAAATATTTATAAAGTTATTATTGGAACAGGAACGTTTGCTTTAGCTCTTGCTTTTGCAGGAAACGATTTGGTCAACTTTATCGGCGTGCCTATTGCTGCGTATCAGTCCTACGAAGCTTGGGTTGCTTCGGGTTCTCTTGCTACAGAATTTAGCATGGGCGTATTATCATCTAAAGTACCTACGCCTACTTTTTTATTGGTTTTATCAGGAGGGGTTATGGTAATAACACTGTGGTTATCTTCTAAAGCTAAAAAAGTAATGAAAACAGAATTGGATCTTTCTGACCAAAAACTTGTTAAAGAACGTTTTCAACCTAACTTTTTATCGAAAGGGATTGTAAAAGTTTCTCAAGCATTTGGTTTAGGGTTTAATGCGATACTCCCAAAAAACGTAAAACACGTTATCGATAAACAGTTTTCAGATTCGGATTTAGTTTTAAAAAGTCAAAAGAATATTGATGCACCTTCTTTTGATATGCTTAGAGCATGTGTAAATTTAATTGTAGCATCTATATTAATTTCTATTGCGACTTCGTATAAGTTGCCCTTATCAACTACCTATGTTACTTTTATGGTGGCAATGGGGACATCACTTGCCGATAGAGCTTGGAAAAAAGATAGTGCAGTATATCGTGTTGCAGGTGTTTTAAACGTCATAGGAGGCTGGTTCTTAACAGCTATAACTGCTTTTATTGCTTCGGGTATTATTGTAACCTTAATTTATCTAGGAGGGTTACAAGCAATTGCTATCATATTATTTATTATTTTATTAATTATCGGTAAAAACTATGTGAAGCACAAAAACGATAATAAAGATTTAATAGGTGTTGAAGGGCTAATTAAAGCCGAAAGCAACTCTGTTAAAGGCGTGATTGATGAGAGTACTAAAAACGTAATTAAGGTATTTAATCGATCAGATAAAATTTATAGAATATTGGTAAATGGACTCTCAAAACATGATGCGAAAGAACTAAAAAAAGGGAAGAAGAATATTAATCGTTTGGGGGATGACGTAGAGGAATTGAGAGAAAACATTTTTTACTTTATTAAAAATTTAGAAGAAACAAGTTTATCTGCCAGCAATTTTTATATCGTTATTCTTGGTTTTATTCAAGATGTCGTAGATAATTTAGAATATGTTATAAAGAAAAGTTACAAGCATATTAATAATGATCATAGTAAACTTAAGTTAAGTCAGCTAAGAGACTTAAAAGAAGTCCACGAATTAACAGAATCTATTTTTGCAGACGCAATGGAAGCATTTAAGAACAATTCGACTGCCGAATTAGAACGCGTTATAAATAATAAAAACGTTATTTTGAATAAACTTGACGAGAAAATAAATAACCAAGTTGAACGCACACGAAACGAAGAAACTAGCCCCAAAAACGCTACACTTTATTTTAATATTCTTTTAAAATCGAAAGATATATACCAACACAAGTTGAATATACTTAGTCTTTTTTTGGATAGTATTCGAAAAGTAAATTCTTAAGTATTATTTTATATAAAACCCTTAGACTTATTTAAGGAAGTATAAAATTCACTAATTTTGCAACCTTAATAAGCATTTTCAATGGGTTTCAAAGAATATAAACGGTCTAGTCTTTTAGACGTATCTTCAGATATTTTATCGTACTGGGAGGACAAGTCTATTTTCGAGAAAAGTATAACTTCTCGCGAAGGAAAACCTCCCTATATTTTCTTTGAAGGGCCTCCGTCTGCGAATGGAAAACCAGGGATTCACCATGTAATGGCACGTACAATCAAAGATATTTTCTGCCGTTATAAAACACAAAAAGGATTTCAAGTAAAACGAAAAGCAGGTTGGGATACCCATGGGTTGCCCATTGAACTTGGTGTCGAAAAAGAATTAGGTATTACCAAAGATGCCATTGGAAAAAGCATTAGTATAGAAGATTATAATAAGGCGTGTAAAACTGCTGTAATGCGTTATACTGATCTTTGGAATCGGTTAACCAAAGAAATGGGATATTGGGTTGATATGGAAGACCCATATGTCACCTATAAAGCTAAATATATCGAATCTGTTTGGTGGTTACTAAAACAAATTTATGATAAAGGGTTGCTGTACAAAGGATATACAATTCAACCTTATTCTCCTAAGGCAGGAACAGGACTAAGTTCGCACGAACTAAATCAACCAGGAACCTATCAAGACGTAACCGACACAACCGTAGTTGCTCAATTTAAAGCAATAGAAGACACATTACCTGAGTTTTTAAAACCATTTGACCATTTACATTTTCTTGCATGGACGACAACGCCTTGGACACTCCCAAGTAATACAGCTTTAACCGTTGGGGCAAAAATTAAATATGTTGTAATCGCAACATACAATCAATATACCTTTGAACCCATTCATGTGATTCTTGCTAAGAATTTAGTTGAAAAACAGTTTACAGGGAAATACGAACAGACAGATGATGTTGCCAAGATTATTAATTTCTCTAAAGAGAACAAAAAAATCCCATTTTTAATAGCAACTGAATGCGAAGGGGTAGATTTATTGGAGATTCGTTATGAGCAATTATTAAATTATGTCTTGCCACATGACAATCCACAAGATGCATTTCGCGTTATTGCCGGAGATTTTGTAACTACCGAAGACGGGACAGGAATAGTACATACTGCTCCTACTTTTGGTGCCGATGATGCTTTGGTTGCAAAACAAGCAACACCAGAAATTCCACCTCTTCTTGTAAAAGATGAAAACGACAATTTAGTTCCCTTAGTAGATTTACAAGGTCGTTTTCGTCCCGAAGTAAAAGAACTCGCAGGTAAATATGTGAAGAATGAATATTATAATGAAGGCGAAGCACCTGAACGTTCTGTTGATGTTGAATTGGCAATTAAATTAAAAGAAGAAAATAAAGCTTTTAAGGTTGAAAAATATGTGCATTCTTACCCTAATTGCTGGAGAACCGATAAGCCTATTTTATATTATCCTTTAGACTCATGGTTTATCAAAGTCTCCTCCGAGCGAAAACGTCTTTCAGAACTTAACCAACAAATAAACTGGAAGCCAAAATCTACTGGCGAAGGACGTTTTGGGAATTGGCTTGAAAGCGCAAATGACTGGAATTTATCTCGCTCACGTTTTTGGGGTATTCCATTACCTATTTGGCAAACTGAAGATGCTCAAGAAACCATTATTATTGGTTCTATGGAAGAGTTAATTAAAGAAATTGAAAAAGCGATTTCAGCAGGTTTTATGAGCGAGAATCCGTTTGAAAATTTTGAGGTTGGTAATATGATAGAAAGTAACTACGATGCTATTGACCTTCATAAGAATACCGTAGATAAAATAGTATTATGTAGTTCATCGGGGAAAGCCATGAAAAGAGAAACAGATCTTATTGATGTTTGGTTCGATTCTGGTTCTATGCCCTATGCACAGTGGCATTATCCTTTTGAAAACAAAGAGAAAATAGATCAAAATAAAACGTTCCCTGCAAATTTTATTGCCGAGGGCGTAGACCAAACCAGAGGGTGGTTTTATACACTTCATGTAATTGGAGGGTTAGTCTTTGATTCTATAGCTTACAAGAATGTAGTTTCAAACGGTTTAGTTTTAGACAAGAATGGGCAAAAAATGTCTAAACGCTTAGGTAATGCGGCAGACCCTTTCGAAACACTAAAAACCTATGGGGTAGATGCTACTCGGTGGTATATGATTTCAAACGCAAACCCTTGGGATAATTTAAAATTTGACTCAGATGGGATTAGCGAAGTATCACGTAAATTTTTTGGAACGCTACAAAACACATATGCTTTTTTTAGTTTGTATGCCAATATCGATAAGTTTACATACAAAGAAAATTCTATTCCACTTTTGGAACGTCCCGAAATGGATCAATGGGTTTTATCCGAATTAAATAAACTTATAGCATCTGTTGATGAATTATATAGCGATTATGAGCCTACAAAAGCAACACGGCTTATATCAGAATTTACACAAGAAATTTTAAGTAATTGGTATGTACGTCTCTCTAGAAGAAGGTTTTGGAAAGGAGAATATCAAGAAGATAAAATATCCGCTTATCAAACCTTATTCGAATGCTTACTTACTATTAGTAAGTTAATGGCTCCTGTTGCTCCTTTTTATGCAGAGCGGTTATATTTAGACTTATGTACAACAACTGCTTTTGAAAATGAAGAGTCTGTACATTTAGCAACTTTTCCTGTTGCCGATAAAACAGCCCGAAATACTTCTATGGAAGAACGAATGGATAAGGCACGAACTATATCCTCGTTAGTCCTTTCACTACGAAAGAGAGAACAAATAAAAGTACGCCAACCTCTTCAAAAAATTATGATTCCTATTCGGAATCAACAAGAGAGGAAAGCTATCGAATCTGTAAAAGAACTCATCCGATCTGAAGTTAATGTAAAAGAAGTTTCTCTTTTAGATGATGCTAATGATATTTTAGTGAAGAAAGTTATTCCGAACTTTAAAGTTCTTGGCCCTCGTTTTGGGAAAGATATGCCTTTGGTAGCGACTTCAATAAAGTCTTTAAATAATACACAAATAGAAGAACTCGAAACAAAAGGGAGTATTAAAATTTTAATAAAAGAAAGCGAGTTTATTATTAAAAGTGAAGAGGTCGATATTCAATCAAAAGATATAGAAGGATGTTTAGTTGCTAATGGAGATGGTATCACAGTAGCTTTGGATATTCAACTAAATAACCAATTAATTGAAGAAGGTATTGCGAGAGAGTTAGTAAATAGAATTCAAAACTTGAGAAAAGATGCTAGTTTTGATGTTACTGATGAAATTATT
Source organism: Candidatus Arcticimaribacter sp. (assembly GCA_965277835.1). Lineage (GTDB taxonomy): Bacteria > Bacteroidota > Bacteroidia > Flavobacteriales > Flavobacteriaceae > Arcticimaribacter. The sequence continues at coordinate 1,714,360 of OZ255841.1, forward strand.
TTATATTTGACCCCTCATAAAACCTTAAATAAGGTTTTAGAGAATAATTTAGATTATGTAAAAACAGAAACACTTACTCAAGAAATAGTATTTCAAAAAGAAATTGAAGGCGGTGTTTTAGTTGAGTTTGATGATATTAAAACGTGTATTTTTCTTAAACAATATTAGTTATGATGGAAGAAATAAAAAATAGATACTCAGATAAAGAGTTAGCAGAATTTAAAGAACTGATTGAAGAAAAAATTAAGACTGCAGAAAAAGATTTAGAACTTCTTAGAAGCACTTATATGAATGATGGTAATAACGGCACTGATGACACCGCACCTACTTTTAAGGCTTTTGAAGAAGGATCGGAAACTATGTCTAAAGAAGCCAACACACAATTAGCACTTCGTCAAGAAAAATTCATCCGTGACTTAAAAAATGCTCTTATTCGTATTGAAAATAAAACGTATGGTGTTTGTCGTATTACGGGTAAACTAATTAAAAAAGAACGCCTAGCTTTGGTGCCTCACGCTACACTTAGTATTGATGCTAAAAACATGCAAAAATAGGTTGTGTTCCATTTTTACTACTTTCTTTTTTTCGGTTTATCTTTTGTACAAGTAAAGCAAGATAAGGTTTGGGATGCAGATGGGGTAAAAACAGTTGTTATAAATTGTTCATGGGTAAGTCAAATAGATGTTTCTACACACGAAATCTCTACTATTAGAGTTAAATATATACAAGAAGGGGAATACCAAAACGCCTATTTGTTAAGTTCTAAAAGAGAAGGAAACTCATTCTATATTGAAGAAAAGCAACGGACGTCTTTTAACGACCCTAACGATAAATTAAGTGCACATAAAGTGGTCGCAAATAAAATGCAGCTTATTCTCCCAGAAAATTTGAATATAAAGTTAAATGCTAAAGAGACAGTATTAAAACTTAGTGGGAATTTCGAAATACTAAACATTGTATTTAATCAAGGGAAAGCATTTTTTAATGTTCCTCAAATTAAAGGAGATATTATGACACTCGGGGGGGATATTTATTTGCATAATATAAAATCTAATAAAATACCAGAAACCCTTAATGTCATTAATAAACATGGAAATATAATAATCAATCCTAAAAACAATTTATTTTTGCCTTAAGATGAGTTTAGTTAAATTTCCATTTTTGAATCTTAACAAAAAAACTGCGGTGCTTTTAATCATTGTTGTTTTAATGATTGATCAGATTTCAAAAATATACATCAAATTACATTACCCTTTATCTATATACGGAGAACCTGCAATTGTTGATTGGGGCTTTTTTAAACTTCTTTTAGTTGAAAATAAAGGAATGGCTTGGGGAACTAAAATCAACGATATTATTCCATTTATTAGTGAAGAGATAGGTAAATTAATACTTACAGTATTTCGTTTAGTTGCTATTGGTTTTATTGGTTGGTGGTTATATAAAATTTTAAACTCTAAAACTTCTCAGTTACTTCGTTGGGCTTTATGTCTAATTTTAACTGGGGCTATTGGTAATATTATTGATTCTGTTTTCTATGGGGTTTGGTTTTCTCATAGTTATGGTCAAGTTGCCGAGTTTATGCCCGATGAAGGATATGCTCCTTTATTTTATGGACATGTCGTAGATATGCTTCAATTCCCTTTAGTTACTTGGGTTTGGCCCAAGTGGTTACCTTTTATAGGAGGAGAGAACTATACGTTTTTTGAATATGTATTTAATATAGCTGATTTCTCTATAAGTACAGGAGTAGGACTTTTGCTATTTTTCAATAAACGTGCCTTCAAAAAAGAGTAGTAATATCCGTGTGTATTTAGGGGGGAAGACTCCTCAAGTGATATAAGCAGTATAAACAAGATTAACTTAGCCTAAGTGTCAGCTAAATAATGGGCATATAAAAAGAACGGTGATTTTTAAACGCACATTTTTTTGAATCATTAAGTTCACCAATACTTAATTAGATTTGGTTTGAAAAAGAAGCTTTAAATGTTTTTTTGAAACCAATTTAACAACTCTTTTTGACCTGAGATTATTTCAATACCGTGAGCACCTCTATCATTTTTCGAAATTTTTGCCGTGGAATCATAGTATATAGATTTTTTATTTAATAGTTTACCTATAACTCCTGTTGTAGTAAATGGTGATGAAATAATAATATCAGAATCTTTAATTAAGGTTTCTGCCGCAATATCTCCATGAACTTGATTTAAATCTCCGTTTTCTATTTTACTATCCACAAAATATTCATATTCTTTCAATTGATAATATTTTCCCTCAGCTCTTTTAGGTTTTATATAAAGTTCTATTTCATAATTTGAACTAGATTTTATTATATGGTTAATAAAATCTATGTGTATTTTAACATCATGATTATAACCTAAATCATACAGAGTCGTAAATCCCCAAAAGAAATGTAAATAATGAGGAGGGACATCGAAAATTGCAATTCGTAATTTCTTTTTTTTGGGAGGTATAATCACTGCTTTTCCACTAAACCGAATAGGACCACATGCTATAAAGTTAGATTTGAAAGAAAGAGATAAAAGGTCTTTTTGATATTGATCCCAAACCAAGACTTGTGGCCAATTCATTAAAGCAACATATTCGCAGTCTTTTTCATATTCATCTGAAACCATAATAACTTCACTGATAGAATAAAAATATGAAATAATTGACGCTCCAAACTCTTCTGCCTTATATGTCCATATAGGCCTATAAAAAGTAACTGAATTATAAAACAAATATTTTGAAGCAATATTTTGTTTATCACAAAAGTTAAATGTATTGGCTTCAATTAAATCATTTGATAACAAAGCATACCACCACTTTCCCTGAAAAAAATAAAAAGCATGTTGAAGCCACATGTAAAAAGATGAACAAAAATATTTAAATGGCTTTGAAACAAAGGGTAAAGGGCCGTTTTTTGTAGAAATTTTATGTGATTTATAATTTATATCTTTTCTTTTTTTAACATTGTGATAAACCTTCTTTTCGGTAGGATTAAATTTATTTATATACCAAGTAATAATATCATATGAACTCCCATCAGGATAAAAATCTGGTAGATTTTTAAAAGAAAGTTTATCAAAATATATAAATGACTCTCTTTCTGTATTTTCAATACCTGTAAATTTTAATGTTTTTATAATTAATCTATATAATCCTCGTAAAAGAATTAAACCCATTGTGATCCAAAAAGAAATAGTAGTAAAAAATACTGAGACAGGGATTCCCTTTTCTTTGAGAATTTTTTGACAACTTGGGTGTAAGGGGTAAAATTTTATTTTTTTCTTAGAACCTAAAGCGAAAAAAATCTTACGTTCTAATTTAATAGTTCCAAAAAGGTTAAAATAATATTGCCGTGTTGCAAGCTCTAAATCAAAATATGTTTTTTGACTAATTTCAGGAAATCTAATCCCTTCAAATGCTCTTCGGATATCTCTTATATGCTTTAACTCCCCCTTTTTGTATAATTTTAAATATGCTTTTAGTCTAAGTTTATCATTATATTTTTTAAACATAATTTATAAATTCATTTTATGTAAAATAAACTTTAATAAACAGTGTGTTTTAGCTTCCAATCACCGTTTGAATCTCTCCCCCATAAATGAGGAGATCTAAACTTATCAGCTAATTCATTCTTAAAATACTCTGGGTCTATATCAAGATAATCCATAATTTCTTTAAAATATCGGTCAGGAAATTCACCATCAAATTTTTTGACTAATGCAACCGCTTCCTCTCTTGTTATATGATTATTTCTTACCTCCTGTGAAGCATCATAAGTTGCTCTTCCTATGCCAAATTTTATAAAAGTAGTATAATAATGTAGGTCATCTATTTTATCATCTATACTATTGTATTTACTATAGGTTCCTTGAGTTCTAAATGGTCTTGCTTTAAATCCTGTGTTCTCTACAGCATAATAGTATGCTTCTTGAGGAATCCATTTAAGGTAGTATCCTAAATAATGGACGTCTATTTGTTTTTCTTGGAGGACCGACGAACTTATAGGAAGGAAAGTTTCTAAATCACTATTTGATAAACTATACTTCTCTCTTAATTCTTTTACTGAAACTCCTCCTAAATATAGTTGATCAATATTTTTATATGAAAAATAAGATTTATCTCTCAAAGAAGTATTATTATCGGCTATAGGATTTCCATACTCGGCTTCATTCTCACCATAGAAAATTAAAGAGATTCCATATTTAGCTGCAAGTTTTGGAGCAAGGTTTTTTTGTCCTAATATAAATGTTTGAAAAGGGTGATATAAGTTTTCTATTGAAAGTTTAGTAAGTAGTTTCATCATTTTCCCATTAGGTGTGAAAGTAACATTATCAAACCCGCTATCAATCCAGCTTTTCCAATTTTTATATCCATAATCTGTATATAAAATAGGAGGCCAAGTTATTGTTAAAGGATTCATACCATACTTATATTTTAAAACATGAGCTTGATAGGCACTATCTTTACCTCCGCTTCCAGGAACCATACAATCATAAGACCCATCTTTTGAGCGGTATTTATCTAATAATTTTATTAACTCATCCTCTCGTTTTTCCCAGTTAATTTTATTTTTATTTTCTGAATTCAAACAAGCATCACAGATATTATCCTCATTAAAATTAAGTGTTTTCTTATTAGTTTTAAATGTATGTTTAAATTCAATTTCTGATGTAGGTCGTTGATTTGATATAACACATCGAGAACAAAATTTAACCTCGGATGGCAATCCATATAATGTCTTTTCTGGCATAATTATTTTTTACATTAATTTTATTATACTTCTATATATATCTAATCCTTTTTGAGCACTTTTCTCAGGATGAAATTGAATTCCAATTATATTATTTTTAATTACAATTGAAGTATAATTAATACCTGAATAATTTGTTTCCATATAAATTAAATTATCATCTTTAGGTTGGCAATAATACGAATGAACAAAATACATAAAACTCCCATCTTCTAAATTATTTAATATTGGATTTACACTCTTTTTTTTATTATGAATCGTATTCCATTGAATTTGAGGAATTATATTGTTAATTCCTTCTTTATTCTGTTTTGGAAACTTTCTGACAATTCCCTCAATTAAATTTAACCCTTTATGTTGACCAAATTCTTCGCTTTCAGTAAACATTAGTTGCATTCCTAAACAAATACCAATGAAAGGTTTACCTGATTTTGCAAATTGTAAAAGAGGATTAACTAGATTGTTTTTTTTTAAATTTTCCATTGCAACCCCAAAAGCGCCAACACCAGGAAGTATTAATCCATCGGCATTTTCAATTTCGTTAGCACAAGAAGTAATCTTAGCTTCTACCCCTAAATGACTACAAGCCTGTTCAACGCTAAATAAATTACCTAAACCATAATCAATAATTGCTATCTTTTTTTTCATTCTAAAATAGGTCTGCAAAATATATTATTTTTCTTCAAATAATTTTTTAACTCAGGTATTGTAAATGTTTTAATTTTATTATAATGAGTCTTTTTATTTAAAAATGTACGATTCCCTTCAATGTTATTCGGCTCAATTTGTTTTATATTTTGTATGGCATTATAATGCAAAGCCGAAGCTATCGCTAAACCATCTACTTTACTCTCATTAATTACTTCGGTAACATTTTCAAAAGTACTTGCGCCTCCATGGCATATTAAAGGAATTGACACTTTTTGTCTTATTTTTTTCATCAAGTCTATATCAAACCCCATAGCAGTACCATCATTATCTACTGATGTAACTACAATTTCGCCGGCTCCAAGAGTTTCTACTTGTTCTGCCCACTGGGTAACTTCTAAACCTGTTTCTTCTCTTCCATTATCAATAAAGGCATAATACTTACCGTCTGTATTCTTAATGCATTCAATAGAAACTACAATTGTAGAAGATCCAAATTTTTGAGCAGCGTTTCTAATTATTTGAGGGTTTTTAACAGCTATTGTATTTAGTGTTACTTTATCTGCCCCTACTCTTAAAACAGATTGTATATCATCTAATGTTCTTATTCCTCCTCCTACTGTAATAGGGATGAATATATTCTTTGCTGTTTTAGAAATGATATCTTGTAGACTATTACGTTCATATAAGCTTGCTACAACATCTTGAAAAATAATTTCATCTGCACCATTATCATAATAAAATTTTGCAAATGACTCAGGAGAGCCTAGCACTCTTAATCCTTCTAAATGAATTCCTTTTACTAAGTTAGGTCCTTTAATATCAAGTCTTGGTATAACCCTAATTATTTGCTTCATTTTTAATTAACCATCAGTCTATTTAAATAGCAGTCCATCCGCCATCTATAGCGATATTTTGCCCTGTTATATATTTTGTTTTATCAGATAAAAGAAAAGAGACTGTTGGAGCAATATCCATAGGCATTGCCATTCTTTTAAGAGGCACTTTATTTTCATAATTTTTCACAAAAACATCATCCTGATTATCAAAAATCCCTCCTGGGGAAACGCAATTAAATCGAATTTGATTTTCCCCAAAATAAGATGCTAAATAACGGTTCATATTAATTAAACCTCCTTTAATCGCCGAATAGGCAACAGGAGAAGTTAAAGATGTATTTTCATATAAACTAAAGTCATTTCCTACTATCCCATAAATAGAAGCAATATTAACTACAGATGCAGATTTTTGATTCTTCATTTTTTCAACAATAGGTTTAAGTATTGCAAAAATACTATTTAATTGCCAATTTATATTTGTTTGAAAAGATTTTGAACTAACATCTTCAAATTTTAAACCCCAATCTTTTGTCTTTGGATAAGCGTTGTTTACTAACCCATCAATTCTATCATAGTTTTGTATTATCTCATTGGTTTTATCTTCACAATCCTCTGCTGTAATATCAAAAAAATAGTGGTGTTCTTTCTCGTTTGTTTTATTAGCTATATCTAAATTTATAGCTATACCCCCTTCAGATTTAATATCATTAATAATTGCTCTACCAATAAGACCAGACCCCCCTGTAACAATAATTATTTTATCTTTTAAAATCATAACACTAAGTTTAAAACAGTTAAAGCTTCTGTCAAATCATTTACTTTGATTTGGTCACTTTTTATATTTTCGAAAAAATATTTAATTTGATTTTCGTATGAATTTAACATTGCTTGTTTTGGAGCCTTATAAAGAGAAATATTATTAACCGTATCTTTTATCTCTCCCTTAATAAAATCGATTTGCAATGTGTCTTTCTCACGAACGATTTCTATAAATCTTTTTGCATCTTTTCTAAAATAATTTAGAATTATAGTAGCATTAAAATCATTATATTCAAAATGAATCATTGCCCAATCATTAGAGTCAATTTTTAAGTTTGAGACCTTTCTTCTTTTTATGGTCGATTCATTAGGTTTTCCAAACAAGTAGAATATTAAATCAGGTTCGTGAATTAAATCCAAGTCAACACCTCCTCCTAACTTACTTTGAGCACTATATGATTCCCTATAATCTTGAGTAGGACGCCAATTTGGAAGATATGAGCCACAATAAGATATTATTTCATTTATTTTTGAATGATTATCATTTAAATATTGCTTAAGAAAAATCACTAATGGGTGAAAACGTAAGTTACACGCAATATATATTAAAGGATTTAGACTATCAGAAGCTTGTGCTAATTGTTCCCATTGTATTTTATTTACACACAAAGGTTTTTCAACAAAAAGTGGGACATTCAACTGATTCAATTCTAAAATTTGTTCAGCATGAAAAATGGAAGGACTTGAAATAATAATCGCATCAAAATTATAGTTTTTTATACTATCTCTTTTTATTGAATTTATTCCTTCAATGGGCAAATAATTTTCCTTATGTCTAAGAGCATAAAAAACTGTATTAGAATAAAGTTTTTCTATTGCATATTTATGCTTTTTAGCGATAGAGCCATATCCTACAAATAATATATTCATAATAAACCTTCTATTTTTTTATTTTGAGCGAGGTATTCTAAATATTCAAAATCAGTAATATGGTCTAAATCAAAACATAAGTGATCCATTTCATAAATTAACGATTGTTCTGTTATTGCAGTTTTATTATTTGCATTGAAAAAAGATCTTCGATACCAATAAAAAGAGGCATTTAAATCATACGTTTTTGGAGCTGATTGACGAGATAGGATACCCTCTAAAGGTTTTTTCACAAGCTTAAAATATCCATCTTTTTTTTGCTCTACAATATTGAAATAAGGATTTCTATGCGAAGGGTTTACAGAAAATATATTTTGAGCGTTGGGATTGTTATGCAAAATTTCAAAAGCAGACTCTATATCTTTTTGTGTTCTCAAAGGCGATGTTACATCTAGGTCTAGAATATAATCAAACTGTACTTCTTTTTGTTTTTCTTCATATAATAAAAGCGCTTCGATCGTTTCAATTTTTCCAACCAAATCACCAGAAAGGTTTTTGGGTCTTATATAATTTGTTGTAACCCCCCATTTTTTTGCCACATCAATGATTTCTAAATCATCAGAAGACAAAGCTATTATTGAATTTTTAGGGAATATTATTTTGGCTTTTTCTATAGTATAGGCTATCAAAGGTTTACCCCCAATATGTATAATATTCTTTCTAGGAATACCCTTAGACCCACCTCGTGCACAAATAGTTATAAGTATATTCATCTAAAATTGAATTCGATTAATATCCATTTCCGCTTTTTTAAAGTCTTCGGGGTTGCCAATATCTAACCAATATCCAGAAAAAGGATATGTAATGACTTTTTCGTTAGAATTAACTAATTGCATTAAAAAGTCAGTAGCATTGTACTCTATACCTTTAGGAATTCGTGTTAAAAATTCTTTTTTAATTAAATAAATACCTGCATTAGAATAGTAGGTATAGGTGGGCTTTTCAACTAATGTATTAACGTTATTTTTCTTAGTTTCAACAACTCCGTATGGAACTGTTATTTTATACGGTATAGTAACTACTGACATAGCAGCGTCATTCTCTATAAAATCTAAATAAAACAATTCATAATCTATAGTAGTTAATAAATCGGAATTTGTAACTAAAACAACGTCATGCTTGAAAGTGTCTATTAAAGAAACTGAACCTATAGTTCCTAAAGGGCTATTCTCCTTAATATAATTAAAGTTTAAATTTTTTGACTTTCCATCTCCAAAATAAGATTTAATTTGTTCTCCTAAATAGTTTATCGAAAACCAAAAATTGTTGACACCATATTTGATGAGGTTGTTTATATTGTATTCCATTATTGGCTTATTTCCTATTTTCAACAAGGGTTTAGGAATAGTATCTGTTAAAGGAGCAAGCCTACTACCACGCCCCCCTGCCATAACAATTGCATCAAAAGGTAATAGAGAACGGGTCTCTTTAAAATTTATAATGCGGATTATTTCTTTTTTGTCATTAATAACAGGGATTAGTTTATAATCATTCTCTCGAAATTCTATGAATTTTTTTAAATTCAAATCTCCTTCTTTTATAACATGGGTTTTAGGCTGGAGAATTTTACTTATAGGGTCTAATATATTTGCACCTTTAATTAATGCCCTCCTAACGTCTCCGTCAGTTACTGAGCCTATCAAAACATTATTTTCCCCAACAACAAAAAGCGTATTAATTGGAGCTAATTTGTTTAATTGCTCTAAAACATCTTTTATAGATATATCTTCGCTTATAATATGTTTTGATATACTACTCATTTGATATCAAGATTAAAAAATGTTTTTTTCAATAATTTATTAAGTTCAATTTCTTTTAATTTTTCAAGAATTTTAGCAGATGAATTTCCTCTATCATAAGGATTATCGGTATTCTTTATTTTAGATTTGAATACTGGTGAGATTGCTTTTTTTATTGCATTTGTCACCTCTTTTTTTGCAGGAGAACAATTAATAACACTTTCTGCCATAATTCTCCCTTTTTGTCTGTCACCAATATTTATAGTTGGAATCTTAAATGAAGGAACTTCTATAATACCGCTTGATGAGTTACCAATAACAAAATCTATAAATTGTAAAGCTGATAAATAGCGTAGCTGTCCCATTGAAACAAAAGAGATGGCACGATCGGGATTATTTTTTATATACTCATTTATCATTTTTATAATTATCCTTCCCTCATTATCAGCATTAGGGTAAGTGAAAATTAAAAATATATCTTTAAACGCATCTAGCGATTCTATTAAGGCTGAAAATTGTTTTTTTGACGTCTCTTTCTCAAGAGTAACAGGATGAAATGTAATTAAAGCATTTTGCTTTTCTAATTTATGCTCTATACTTTTCTCTAATTCCTCTCTATTAAATAATTTTAAGCGGTTAATATTTTCAATTCCTAAAGCACCTGTATTAAAAACATTTTTTGGAGACTCCCCTAATTGAATAACACGGTTTTTATATTCTTCGGTAGAAGTAAAATGTATATGTGCCATTTTAGTTATAGAATGTCTAATAGCCTCGTCTATAGCACCCTCAGTAATCTCACCTCCATGGCAGTGAGCTATGGGAATACGAAAACACATTGCGGCGTTAACAGCAGCAAGAATTTCAAATCTATCTCCTAACACTAAAATAATATCAGGTTGTAATTGCTCAAATGCATCTGAAAACCCAATAACTCCTAGTCCAATACTTTTTGCAATACCTTGCGCTGAATCCGATGACAAAAGTGTTTCGACTTTATAATCAATAATAAAACCATCCTGTTCAATCTGTTTATACGTAAGTCCAAACTCAGGAGATAAATGCATCCCTGTTACACAGATTTGAAGCTCTACGGAAGGATCTTTTTGTAATGCTTTTAGTGTCCAATAAAGCAACCCGTATTCGGCTCTAGTTCCTGTAATAACACAAATTTTTCTCATCGAATATGCTCTAATTTTACTTGTTCAAAGGCTTCGGTTTGTTTTATAAGTTCTCTCCCAATATAAGAATCTATATTCATTGGGCTAATTCCGCCGCTTTCTGGGCGTAAAGCAACAAAGTGTTTACCTTCTAATATTGTCCCTTTAGATAAACTCTTTTTATAAAAAAGACTTTTTCGCGCAATACTTTTATTCTCTACTTCTGAAGGCATTAATTCTTTTATTCCTGTTCCCGAGATTGCTAAAGAAGTATTTCGTATTGAAAATATCATTTGCTTCAATTCTGTTGGGTTTAAAGAAGCTTTATGGTCGGGGCCTTCTAAAGTTTTATCTAGCGTAAAATGTTTTTCGATAACGGACGCTCCTAACGCTACAGCTGCAATAGGGACTTCAATACCAAGCGTGTGGTCAGAGTAACCTACTTTAACTCCAAAAGTGTTTTTAATATCTAACATTGCACGGAGGTTTACATCTTTTAGCGGAGTAGGGTATTGTGTATTACAGTGCAAAACCGTTATTTGTTCTATCGATAGACCTTCATTTAATAGTACATCTAAAGCGTTTTTAATTTCATCTTTGATAGCCATCCCCGTGGAAAGAATTACGGGTTTATTTTTTTTGGCAATTTGCTGAAGCAATGCTTTATGTGTTATTTCTCCAGATGGGATTTTATATAAAGGAATATTATAACGTTCTAATAACTCAATGCTTTCGCAATCAAATCCTGTTGACAGAAATTGTATTTGATGCGTTTTACAATGCGCTATTAATTTTGGATACCATTCTAAAGGAATTTCTAGTTTTTGGAGCATTTTTAATTGTGTATCTCCATTTGAAGTATTTTCAATTTGATACACAGCTTTTTTAGCTGTTTTACTAACTATTTGTTTTGAGTTAAATGTTTGAAATTTCACATAATCTGCTCCAGCACTAGCGGCAACTTCAATTAGCTCTAGCGCTTTATTGAAATTTCCATTGTGATTGACTCCTGCTTCTGCAATAATTAATACGTGTTCCATTTTTACATCTTTGAATCTAAATATTGGTGTGTTTCATAATGATCGAATTCAGGAATAAGTTTTTTAAATAAACTAATCAAATCTGTTTTGCTCCATTTTTGTCTATCCAATAATTCATGTATGCGTTCAATAAAAAAGTTAAGATTATCATTATCTATGTTTAATTTACTCTTAACAATACCTATGTTTGAAAAAGATTCTAAATCTATCTCTTCGTCTGAACGATAAAATTCTTCAAAAGACTTTTCACCTGTTGTCGTACTTTCTTCAAAAAAACAAGGCCATTGCTTTTTTGAAATAAACGCATCTATTTTTAATCTAGCTTCTTCTTCATTTGAACATTCATAAGGTGTAAAACCTTTCTTTCTTAAAAAGTTTTGAGCAATATCAGTAAATGTAATTAAGTGTAAATCATCTTTTAGCTTCGGGAAAAATATATCTTTATTATTCCCAAATAAACATGCCATTAAACATAATTGACCCGACTCTTCTTGCGAAATAAAATATCGCTTAATATTTTTAGGTGCTGCTAATGGTTGTTTTTTGTTAATTCTATTTTCAAAGCCTTTTAACAAAGAACCATCTGAAAAAGCGACATTAGCAAATCGAGCTGTAGTTATATTTTGGTCAATAGCCTCACGCATTAAAAATAGTTCCATAATTCTTTTAGATGCTCCCATCATATTTACAGGATTGGCGGCTTTATCGGTTGAAACACAAAAATAATTTTTAACTTTAGACTGCTTTGCTAATCGAATAGTTTTTAATGTATTTAGTATATTAACTTCAATCATTCGCATTAGCGTAAAAGGATCTTTTTCGCTTCTTACGTGTTTTAATGCAGATAAGTTCATTATATAATCATAATCACCATCGGCATTATAAAAAACATCAAAGGCAATTGAGTTTATATCAAGTGCAAACGTTTTAAACTCTCCTTCTATATACCCTAAACTACTTCTAATGTCTCTAACTAACTCTACAAGGTTATTTTCACTTATATCTACTACGTGAAGTTTTTTAGGACTACGTTTGAAGATTTCTTTCGTTACGGCTTGACCTATTGATCCGGCTCCACCTAAAACTAAAAAAGAAGATGTCGACACTATTTGTTCTAATTCCTTAGAAAAAATAGTCATGTCAGCCTCTAAAAGAGGTTGGGTTCTATGTAATAAGTCTAAATCCATTTACAAATTAATTCTATTTAACTCATTTTTCTTTAGTTGCCTTATCTGTTGATTTAATGGCATTATAGATTGCCCTAATTCTTTTTGGATTTTTTTGTTTGACAAGCTCATATCTAATGGGCGAAGTGTTAAACTTTTTTTTGATTGTATAGATACAGCTTTAATGAGATGTTGAGGTAATTCAAATGTTTTAGCTATCGTTAAACCAAACTCGTGTTTAGAAACTCTTTCAGAACTTACTATATGATAAATACCCAAAAGTTTGTTATCTATTGCTTTGTGAATCCAGCTAACTAATTCGTCTATAATAATAGGAGTATAATATACATCGCTAAACAATTCTATGGGTTCCTTATTCCGTAGCGAATCAATGATAAAATCGCTAAATGATTTTCGGTATTTAGTTCCCCATCCATAGAAATTAGTTCTAATTATTAATGCCGATGTATTAATTTTTAATACCAGTTGTTCTGCGTTATTTTTTGTTTGAGCGTATATATTCAAAGGATTAGGTACAAAATATTCTTCTACATATTTATCATTACCACCAAAAAGATGATCCGATGATATATGTATAAATTTTATGTTCAACTTATTTGTGATTTTTGCCAATTTTTCTGGCCAAAGTGCATTCACATTATTTGCTAAATCAGAATCTTCTTCGCACTGTTCAACATTGGTTATAGCCGCGCAGTTTACTAAAACATCAGGGTTTATTTTTTCTAGTACTTCTAAAAGAAATTTTTCTTTTGGCTCTTTTAGTTGTATTATATGTACTGGCTCTAAAAACGTAATGACTCTTTTATTTAAAAGTAAATAAACGTCCCATTGCTTATAAATAATATTTATCCAATTAACTGCCAAAAGGCTTGCTCCGCCAAAGAAAACAATTCGTTTCACATTTTATATTTTTCCCTTTATATAATAGTCAATTTAACGGATAAAATATTTTTACCCGTTAAATTGAATAAAGAATTTTAATATAATAAAATTATTAAGCACTATTAATTCATTAATCTAAGTAACAAATGTACTTAAAAAATTTATATATAGTACTTAATTTGTGTAATTTTTTTGAATTTATTGCCTGTTAGATACATTTAGAACTAGTTTACATTAATTAAAAAAACTGTGCATAAACTCCTTCTATATACTTCGAAACCTAGTAGTTACCAACTTTTATAAATGTAGTATGGGCTTCATTAATACGCATATATTTGCTTAGGAGTAACACAATAATTCAAAGCGATGTCCGTATCTTCAGTTACAAAAATTTCATTTTCTTCCTCAAAAAACGATAACCCAATTTTAATACAATCGGTTCTACAATCAGCTAAAAAGCGATCATAATATCCGCCTCCATATCCAATCCGATGTCCTTTTGAATCGAAAGCAAGTAAAGGGACAAAAACCACGTCTAAAGAAATAACTGGAATTTCAATACCAGATACTGGCTCAGGAATTCCTAGTGAATTTGTTTTGAGAACAGTTTGGTCAGTTAACAAAAAATGTTGGAGTTGTTTTGGTGCCACCATTTTAGGTAACACAATATGCTTATCTTTCCCTTGAAGTAGAGGTAATAAAAAAGTAGTATCTATTTCTTTTTGTTTCTCAATAGGTAAAAAAACATGAAATGTGTTCTTATCCCAAATAGGAATTTTTAATAATTGATTTGCTAATAAGAGGCTTTTATCTTTTATAAAATCATCAGAAAGTGTTTCGCGCAATGCCTTGTATCGACTTCTTATTTGAGATTTATTCATACTTAAAATTGTATAGACAAAGAAAATAATTATTTTCGTTAAAGTACTTATAAAGTAAATACACTAATTCTTTTTTGCACACCTTATGAAAAGTGCTTCTATAGCATTGCAATTACAAACTTTGCCTGAAGAACCAGGGGTATATCAATATTTCGATGAAAACAATAGTCCCATCTATATTGGTAAAGCAATCAATCTAAAAAAAAGAGTAAGCTCTTATTTTAAGAAAACGTTTGAAAGTAATAAAACGAGAGTTTTAGTCACAAAAATTGCGCGTATTGAGCATATTGTCGTTGAAAACGAGATGGACGCTCTTTTGCTAGAAAACAACTTGATAAAAAAGTATAGACCACGATACAATATTTTATTAAAAGACGATAAAACATACCCTTGGATATGTATAAAAAAAGAACGCTTCCCTCGGGTTTTCTCTACACGAAAGCTAATTAAAGACGGCTCGGAATATTATGGTCCTTATACAAATAAAAAAACTATTTATGTTTTACTCGATTTAATTCGTGAGTTATACCCAATTCGATCGTGTACCTATAATTTATCTGAAGAAAAAATAGCAGCAAAAAAGTATAAACTATGTTTAGAATATCACATAGGTAATTGTCTTGGACCGTGCGAAAATAAAATGTCCGAACAACAGTATAATTATAATATAAAAGCCATTCGTTCTATTTTAAAAGGAAACTTTAAAGATTCTTTGCAAGGTTTTAAAACCCGAATGGAGGAGTATGCTACTGAAATGAAGTATGAAGAAGCTCAAAAAATCAAAGAAAAATTAGATATTCTAAAAAATTATCAATCAAAATCAACTATAGTAAATCCTAAAATAAGCAATATAGATGTGTTCTCAATTGTTGTGGATGAACAATATGGCTATGTAAATTTTTTACAGCTTTCATATGGTTCTATAATTCGTTCGCATACTATAGAAATAAAGAAAAAACTAGACGAGACCCCTCAAGAAATTTTATCCTTAGCGGTTATAGAAATTCGGCAACGATTTAATTCTCAATCTCCAGAAATCTACCTCCCTTTCGAATTAAATTTTGGAAAACTAATAAGAGTTACCGTTCCAAAATTAGGAGATAAAAAGAAAATCTTAGAGCTATCTGAACGTAATGCTAAATATTTTAGAATAGAACGTTTTAAACAAATTAAAATAGTTGACCCAGATAGGCACACTACACGTTTAATGAATCAAATGAAAGCTGATCTTCGTCTTTCTTCTGAACCAAAACATATTGAGTGTTTTGACAACTCTAACTTGCAAGGGTCTAATCCTGTTGCAGCTTGTGTAGTTTTTAAAAATGGGAAGCCATCAAAAAAAGAATATCGCCATTATAATATTAAAACTGTTGAAGGCCCCGATGATTTTGCCTCAATGGAAGAGGTCGTATTTAGGCGTTATCGGCGTCTTGTAAATGAAAATCAGTCGCTACCTCAACTAATTATTATTGATGGAGGGAAAGGACAATTATCATCTGCTCTCAAAAGTTTAGATTTACTTGGACTAAGAGGTAAAATTGCCATTATTGGAATAGCAAAACGATTAGAAGAAATTTACTATCCCGAGGATCCTGTGCCACTTTATTTAGATAAAAAATCTGAGAGCTTAAAGCTCATACAATTTCTTAGAAATGAAGCGCATCGTTTTGGAATTACATTTCATAGAAATAAACGAAGAAAAAAAACAATACAATCTAAGCTAGATTTGATTGATGGGATTGGTCCAAAAACTAAAGAAAAACTAATGCGAAAGTTTAAATCATTTAAACGCATACAAGAATTGGAAGAACGTGAATTAGTGGAGATAATCGGAGAATCTAAAGGGAAGCGTTTATTTTTAAAACTTCAAGAAAAATCTTAAAAAACTCATAACTTATTCTTGATATATTTCGAATTAATATATCTTGTGCTAATTTAATACCTAAAGTGAAAAAACATTTCGTCCTATTTATTCTCACTTTTATTTCCTTTTTAAATATTATTTGGGGGCAACTTCATTTAGATTCAACAGAAGCAAAAGAAGAATATGAAAATGTCTTTAAAGATGGAGAATGGTTTCAATTTAGAGTTCATTATGGAATTTTTAACGCAAGTTATATAACCCTAGAGCTTGAAGCCGATACAATTAATGAAGTCCCTGTGTTTCATGCAAAGGGGTATGGTGCTACTGTTGGGCTTGCTCGATTTTTGTATAAAGTAGAGGACTATTACGATAGTTATTTTAGTAAAGAAGATGGTCTCCCTCTAAAGTTTACTAGAAATATTAATGAAGGAGGTTATACAAAAAATGTAGAAATTCAATTCAACCACAAAGAACGAATTGCAAAAATTAATGATAAAAAAAACAAAAAAAGATTGCAGGTAGAAATAAATGCAAAAGCACAAGACCTTATTTCTTCTTTTTATTATTTGAGAAATGTTAAAAATACATCGTCAATGAAAGTTGGAGAAAGTGTAGAGATTAATATGTTTTTTGATGAAGAAAATTATCTGTTTAAATTGAAGCTATTAGGAATAGAAACACTTAAAACCAAATTTGGAAATATACGTTGTCGAAAATATATACCTTATGTTCAAAGTGGAAGAGTATTTGAATCGCAAGAAAGCGTTATTTTATGGGTAAGCGATGACCAAAATAAAATTCCTGTCCGTGTTCAAGCTAACTTAGTTATAGGCTCTATTAAGTGCGATTTAGAGAATTTCAAAAACCTTAAACATCCTTTTGAAATTCAATTATAATGTTAAAATAATTGTTGTTAAGTTTTTGGTAAAAACGTTATATGGTTAACAAAACATACCGAAATTTGTTGATTGTTATGCCATATGTGTATCGTTTTTTATTTAGCCTATTGAGACTACAAATCATTTGTGTTATAATATTCTCAGTATTCTTGACTGGTTGCCAGAATAACGCTTCTGACAAAAAAGCACTTAAAGAAACCGAAGTATTAAAACCCGACATGCATTATGGATATGATTTTAATCAATATAATACTCAAGAACTCAAAATTAAGAGAGGAGATACCTTTGGCTCTATTTTAGAGCAAAATGGTATTGATTATCCTGAGGTTTATAAAGTTTTACAAGTAATTAAAAAATCTGAAGTTAATATTCGGAAGCTACAAATAGGAAAACCGTACACGCTTTTATTTACTAAAGATAGTATTCCTCAACCTAAAATTTTTATTTACCACCCTAACGCATTAAGTTATAATGTAATTCAACTTAGAGATAGTCTTTTTGCTGAAAAAGTTAATAAACCCACAAGAGTTGTAGAGCTTGAGGCAACAGGAGTTATAAAAACGTCTTTATATGACACTATGAATGCAAGTGGGTATAACAGTAATCTTACCTATTTCCTTGCGGATGTTTATGCTTGGACTATTGATTTTACCCGATTAAATAAAGGAGACCGATTCAAGGTTATTTATACAGAACGTTTTGTAGATGACAGTATTTCTGTGGGTATCGAAAAAATTAAAGCGGCTTATTTTGAGCATCGCAATAAGCCTTTTTATGCATTCGAATTTCAAACAGATAGTATCAAAGGAATTGTTGATTATTTTGATGCAAACGCAAAAAATTTAAGGCGTGCTTTTTTAAAAGCTCCTGTTGCTTTCAGTCGTATTTCTTCGCGGTACAACCTCAAAAGAAAAATAGCGTATTATGGGCGCGTAAAACCACACAAAGGCACAGACTACGCTGCTCCAGTAGGAACACCAATAATGGCTACTGCTAATGGAAGGGTAACAAAGGCGAGCTATACTAGGGCAAATGGTAATTATGTAAAAATTAAACACAATAAAACATATTCGACCCAATACCTCCACATGAAACGGCGCAAGGTTCGTCGGGGGCAATTTGTTAAACAAGGAGATATAATTGGTTGGATTGGAATGACAGGAAATACTTCTGGTCCCCATGTTTGTTATCGGTTCTGGAAACACGGAAGACAAGTTGATCCATATAAGCAAAAACTCCCTGAAGCCAAGCCCATTTCAAAAGCCCTTAAAAAACAATTTCTTTCTTCAATTGAGCCTATAATAGGACAACTCGATTGTTTACCTTATCATAGCGAAAAAGGTAATACAATATTAGCAATGAATTAAACTATGGCATTAAAAAGCATAAACCCAACCCAAACCAAAGCATGGAAAAAGTTGGAAGAACATTTTGAACTTCAAAAAAAAGATAGCCTTCAAGAAATATTTCGAAATGAAGAAAACCGTTTTTTAAAATTTTCTATTCAATGGGAAGATTTTTTAGTTGATTATTCAAAAAATCGCTTGAGTCAAAAAACTATAGACTTGTTGACTGACCTTGCAAAAGAGTGCGATTTAGATAATGCTATTCAGGCGTATTTTAATGGTGATTCTATTAATGAAACCGAAGGCAGAGCTGTTCTTCATACTGCACTTAGAGCTAAAGAAAGTGATCAGGTTTTTGTAGATGGTTTAGATATTGTTCCAGAAATTTTTGCGATTAAAGAAAAAATTAGTGCGTTTACAGACAGTATTATCTCAGGGAAACACAAAGGCTTTTCTGAAAAAGCAATTACAGATGTTGTTAATATTGGGATTGGAGGTTCGGATCTTGGACCAGCAATGATTGTTGAAGGTTTAGAATATTATAAAAATCATTTGAACACACATTTTGTTTCTAATGTAGAAGGGGATCATGTACAAGAAATTCTTAAAAAACTAAACCCAGAAACTACACTTTTTATTATCGTATCCAAAACGTTTACGACACAAGAAACATTAACTAATGCAAATACAATTCGCAAATGGTTTTTACAACATGCTCCTGAAGACGCTATTGAAAAACACTTTATTGCTGTTTCAACTAATTTAAAAAAAATCAAAGAATTTGGGATTCACCCTAATAATGTGTTCCCTATGAAGGATTGGGTTGGAGGGCGGTTCTCATTATGGTCTGCCGTAGGGCTTAGTATTGCTTTAGCAGTAGGGTACGAGAATTTCGAAAAATTGCTTAAAGGAGCTAATGCTATGGATAACCATTTTAAGACAGCTCCTCTTGAAAAAAACATTCCTGTAGTTTTAGCATTAATTAGTATTTGGTATAATAATTTTTGGAAAGCAGAAAGCGAAGCCATTATCCCTTATACTCAATACTTAAGAAATTTGCCTGCATATTTGCAACAGGGAATTATGGAAAGTAACGGCAAAAGCGTAGATAGAAATGGAAATCCTATTAATTACCAAACAGGGACAATTATTTGGGGAGGTTCAGGAACTAATGCACAACACGCTTTTTTTCAACTAATTCATCAAGGGACGAAGTTAATTCCAGCAGACTTTATTGGGTTTAAAGAAAGCCTTTACGGCGAAGTAGATCATCATCAAAAATTAATAGCCAACTTTTTAGCACAAACAGAGGCATTAATGCAGGGAAAAACAAAAGAGGTTGTAGAAAAAGAGTTATTAAGTGAAGGGAAAAGCCAAGAAGAAATAAAACCCCTACTTCCTTTCAAAGTATTTAAAGGCGATAAACCTACCAATACTATTTTAATAGATTCTTTAACTCCCGAAAGTTTAGGCAAATTAGTTGCTATGTATGAGCATAAAATATTTGTACAAGGGGTAATTTGGAATATTTTTAGTTATGACCAATGGGGAGTAGAATTAGGCAAACAATTAGCCTCTGTTATCCTAAGAGATATAAAGAAAGAGATGTCGAACACACACGATAATTCAACCCAAGAATTATTAAATCATTTTACCTCGTGAGGTACTAAGTCTTTTACTTTCAATTGAATTTCTTTTTTACCATTCCACTCATTTTCTTCTAAAGAATAAAAAATATCAAATGGTTTTTTAGATTTTATGTGAGGCAAAAAATCAGAATGCCCAAAAGCAATACCTGACATTGGTGCGTTATTTGTTTGTATTGACAATTTAAGATGTGTATTATCTTTTCCTACAGTTTTTGAATAACCCGAATCTTTTACATTGTTAGTTCTAAAAACAGGACGCATATTTTGTGGACCGAAAGGAGCCAGTTGTTCTAAAATCCGAAAGAATTTCGGAGTTAATTCGGAGAGTTCTATTGACACATCAAAAAGAGTTGAAGGTATTCGTTGTTCAGGTAAAATTTGCGCTTTTACTGCCTGTTCAAAAGCATTTTTAAATAATTTATATTTAGCTTTTTCAATAGTTAAACCAGCGGCGTACTTATGCCCTCCAAATTGAACAATATATGCGCTACATGCCTCTAAAACATTATATACATTAAATCCTCTTACAGAACGAACAGAGCCAACCATTGTATCTCCCGAAACAGAAAAAACAACAGTTGGGCGATAGTAATGTTCAATTAAACGAGAGGCAACAATTCCAATAACGCCTTTATGCCATTCTTCTCCAGAGACAACAGTACTAAACCGGTTTTGTTCATTTAATTGTTCTATAATAAGTAAAGCTTCTTCGGTAATTTGTTTGTCTTTAGCACGTCTATTTGTATTAAATAATTCTATATACTCTGCTTTATTTTTAACCTCTTCTAAGTCTTCTTCTATTAATAAATCAACTGCTTTTAATGCACTATCCATTCGTCCTGCTGCATTAATTCTAGGTGCAATAATAAACACCAAATCACTTACTGTAATGGCTCTTTTCAATTGCGCTATAAAAGGTTGTAACCCTTTGCGAGGATGCTTGCGTAACAATTCTATTCCATGAAAGGCTAAGATTCGGTTTTCTCCAGTTATTGGAACAATATCAGCTGCAATTGCTATTGCAACTAAATCTAAGTATGGAATTAGTTCTTCAAACTCTTTATTCCAAAAAACATTAAGTGCTTGAATTAATTTGAAACCAACACCACAACCACATAATTCTTTATAAGGATAATTGCAATCTGGCTGTTTTGGGTCTAAAACTGCTATGGCATCTGGAATTTTATTTCCAGGTAAATGGTGGTCGCAAAGTATAAAATCGACACCCTTACTCTTTGCGTAAGCTACTTCTTCAGTTGCTTTAATTCCACAATCCAAAGCTATAATTAGTTTAATATTTTTTTCTACAGCAACATCAATTCCTTGGTAAGAAATACCGTATCCTTCAGTATAACGGTCAGGAACATATTTTATCACTTTTTCAAAATAAGGTTTTAGGAAAGAATACATAAGTGTAACTGAAGTAGTTCCATCTACATCATAATCTCCAAAAACCATAATAGCTTCTTGAGTTTTATAGGCTTCATCAATTCGTTCTACTGCACGTTGCATACCTTTCATTAAAAAAGGGTCGTGTAAATCTGCTAATTGTGGTCGAAAAAATGCTTTTGCCGATTCAAAATCTTCAATTCCTCTTTGCACTAATATTGTTGCAATAGCTACAGGAACCCCCAAAGCTTTTTGAAGAAAATCAACTTTATTAAAATCTGGTAATTGTTTAGCTTCCCAATGCATTTTATGTTTTTAATTTCCTCCAATGCACAAAACAAACTCACCCTTAGGGGCTTTTTGTTCAAGCCGTTGTTTAACTTCTAGTAATGTGCCTCGGTAAGTTTCTTCATGAAGTTTGGTTAACTCCCTCGAAAAACTAGCGGGTCGGTTTGCACCAAAATAAGTTATGCATTGTGTTAGTGTTTTAATTATTCTATGAGGAGACTCATATAAAATGACTGTTCTTGTTTCTTCTGCTAATTGCTGTAAACGTGTTTGTCTTCCTTTTTTGGGAGGTAAAAACCCTTCGAAAATAAACCGCTCACTTGGTAAACCGCTTTGAAGCAAAGCAGGAATAAAAGCTGTTGCACCTGGGAGACTTTCAATTTCAATTTGGTTTATAATTGCCTCTCGAATTAATAAATACCCTGGGTCAGAAATTGAAGGCGTACCTGCATCCGAAATTAATGCTATTTGCTGACCCTCTTTCAGTTTAGAAATTATAGATGTAAGAATATTATGTTCATTGTGCATATGATAGCTTTGAAGAGGTGTAGAAACCTCATAATGCCTCAAAAGCTTTTTACTTGTTCGAGTGTCTTCTGCTAAAATTAAATCTACATAAGATAGAACTTCTACTGCACGAAAAGTCATATCTTTTAGATTACCTATTGGGGTTGGTATTAAAAAAAGTTTCCCCACAAACTAACGTACTTTATTTTTTAAGGCATAGGAGGTTAACAATAGAATCATAGCTGCTATAGCTCCACCCATTTCACCGTCACCAATGGCATTATGTGCCATAATGGCAAGGGTAAAGTTAAAAAACAGCCCTGCATAAGCCCACTCTATAAGGTTTTTTGACCGATGCCTAAGAAGTGTAACAATTGCTAAAACTTTAGCTACTGCCAAAGGAATTACAATATGTGTTGGGTAACCTAAAGATTTGAATACTTCTTTTATTTCCTCGGTTTTAAAAAAATACATAGTTGCACTAAATAAAATCATTAGCGAAAGTAAACCTGTTACTATCCAATAAACTACTTTTTGTGTTTTCATAAAATTTATTTTTAGTTAAAATTTTTCTCTATTATTTGATAAAATCGTTTTTCGTAAGTTTCTTTCCCTTCCCAAAAATTATATTCGGGTTTTACTAGTTTCTCTAAAAAAAAGCACGCTTCTTCAAAGTCTTGATACGTTTGTAGTTGGTTAATTACCCGTTGGTATTCTTCAGGGTTTTCATTAAATAAATTTTTAATAAAAGCGAGACGATCATTTAAACCAATTTTTAGCCCTTTACCCAATGTGTCGTTTAAATTTTTAGAAGTTCGTTGAATCGTTTCTTTTTCAATAACGTCGTTGCTTTCTTTTCTAATAAAAACAGGTTCATCAATTGGATTTGAAAATAAGTTTTCTGAATCTAGGACTTTTGTTTCGATTATAGTCTCTTTAGTAAGCACTTCTTTTTTTTCCTCAAATTCTATGTTCTGTGGTTTATTCTTTTGCTCATATTCAACAATTGCTAATTGTTTTTGTAATGTCCTTATTCGTGCTTCTAAACTTGGAATATCAAGATTATCTCCTTCATCCAAAATGGATTGTGCAATAGCTCGTAATTCATTAATAAGGCTATTAATCATAAAAATAGTACTCGTTTGAAGTATTCGTTTTAACACTTTTGTTAGTGTTGTTTAAAATTACAAAAATGTTTTTAGAAAAACATCGTAAAGCAAAATGAACAATATGAAAACAAAATTTTTAACGCCTTTTAAGGATGCTTATTACGTTATAAAAAGAGTTATTATTGGTACTATTTTTGACTAATCCAAGAATATATTAAGTTGAACATCCTAGGCGTAGAAGTGTACCTAACTATCTTAATGAGATATTCTTTGTTTCTTGTTTACTTACAATTTTAAAGATAAAAAGCCTTTATTAAGAAATATTAAAGAAGAGTAGAAAAAGATTTAATTATTCTACCGTAACCGATTTCGCTAAATTTCTAGGTTGATCTACGTTACACCCTCGTTCAACTGCGATATAGTAGGATAAAAGTTGCAAGGGGATTGTTGTTAAAATCGGAGAAAAGCAATCTGAAGACTCAGGTATTTCTATGCAATAATCTGCTAAATCTTTTACACGTTGATCTCCTCCACTTGCTATAGCTATAATACGTCCTTTTCTCGATTTTATTTCTTGAATATTGCTAATTACTTTGTCGTAGTGTCCTTTTTTAGTGGCAATAACTACTACTGGCATTTGCTCATCGATTAGTGCAATAGGCCCATGTTTCATTTCGGCGGCAGGATACCCTTCTGCATGGATATAAGAAATTTCTTTGAGCTTTAATGCACCTTCTAAGGCTACGGGGAAGTTATATCCTCTACCTAAATATATACAATTTGTGGTATCAATGAACGAAGAGGCAACCTCTTTAACTAAGTGTGCCTGTTCTAAAATTTGAGTAACTTTTTCGGGTAAAGAATCTAACTCTAATAGATGATATTGATAATCAGAACGAGAAAGCGTACCTTTTACTTTTCCTAAATGTAGTGACAACAAAGATAAAACAGTTATTTGTGTAGTAAACGCTTTAGTTGAAGCTACACCTATTTCGGGCCCTGCGTGTGTATAACAACCCGTATCGGTAAGCCTCGAAATAGTAGAACCTACTACATTGCAAACGCCAAAAACAAAAGCGCCTCTTTCTTTGGCAATATTAATAGCTGCGATTGTATCTGCTGTTTCTCCCGATTGTGATATTGCTATTACAATATCATCAGAGAAAATTATAGGGTCACGATATCTAAATTCTGAGGCATATTCAACTTCAACAGGGATACGCGTAAATGTTTCTAATAAATACTCGGCTACTAAACCAGCGTGCCAAGACGTTCCACAAGCAATAATTAAAATTCGCTTTGCTTTCAAGAATTTATTTTCGTGTTCTCTCAAACTAGACATATTAATTACGCCCTTATTTGAAAGTAACCTTCCACGAAGTGTATCTCTAATCGCCTTAGGTTGTTCAAATATTTCTTTAAGCATAAAGTGATCATAGCCTCCTTTTTGAATGTTTTCTAAACTCATTTGAAGTTCTTCGACATAGGGTTCAATAACCTTTTCGTCATCAATTATTTTGCGAATAGTTATTTCGCGGTCATATCGAATAATTGCTAAATGTTCTTCTTCTAAATAAATTACATTTTTTGTGTATTCAATAAATGGGGTCGCATCAGAAGCTATAAAAAACTCATCTGTCCCAATGCCGATAGCCAAAGGACTACCAAGGCGGGCGGCAACTAGTTCGTTAGGTTTGCGTTTGTCGAAAACAACAATAGCATAAGCCCCAACAACTTGATTTAAAGCAATTTGAACTGCTTTTCCGAGTTTTACTTTTTCTTTTTTTTGAACATCTTCAATAAGATTTACTAAGACTTCGGTATCGGTATCGGAATTAAAAAAATATCCTCGCTGAATAAGCTCTTCTTTTATTGCAGCATAGTTTTCAATAATTCCGTTATGAATAATCACTAAATTTTCGGAATTAGATGTTTGAGGGTGTGCATTCAAATCATTTGGCACTCCATGTGTAGCCCAACGCGTATGCCCAATTCCTATTATTGAATGGGTAAAATCATGGTCTCCAATCTTAGCCTCGAGGTCACTTACTTTCCCTGCGGTTTTAACAGTGTGTAATTGACCATTGCCATAAAGCGAAACTCCAGTACTGTCATAGCCTCTATACTCTAATCGCTTTAGCCCTTTAATGATTATTGGTAATGCTTGTTTTTGTCCAATATAAGCAACGATGCCACACATAAGCAATAGTTAATTTTTTGAATAATCAGTATAAATTAGTTCTAATTCTAATTTTAAATCTTTAAACTCATCTTTTGGATTTGACCCAATTAAAATAGAACCCAAAGGGTTTAATATTGAAGCGGTCGGATAAAAAATCTCTTCTTCTTTTCCGTTTTCAAGAATCTTGGCTTCTCTTGTAGAAGGATCATTAATATTTGATAACACAGTTAGGCTTAGAGCAACATTTGTAGAGTCATTACGGATTATATCATTGATATGCTGTGTAATTTTAAATTTATACCGATGAGGTATTTCATTTTTATATTCTAAAATTCCACCAAACACAAATTTATCATCATTCCCACCACCATTAGTTGTTATATCTCCAAGATAATCTTTTAATGGAGTACGGCTTTTTCTATTATATAAATATAAGCGATCTGCAATTAAGTCTCCTTTCTTCCAGTCCTTTACTGAAGAAGGATCTACATAGAAGACTAAATTAGCTTCGTTTATTAACCAATTATTTTTACGCAACTCTGCTAATTTTGTGTCAGCAGAACCATCTTCAATATTTCCAAATAATTCTATTGACGAGAGTAATCCAAGACCTCCTTTGACAAATAATTTATCTACACTTTCTTTTTGCTCAGCAGCTTGCTCAATTTGCGGGTTTGACAAAGAGTTTTCAAGATAATTAACGGATAAAGAAGGTGTTAAAATAAAAGTTCTTTTGATTTGCTCAGTTGTGTCATCTGTTGTATCGTCTGCTGTATCGTTGTCGTTATAAGAATCGTATTTATAGGTAACCGTAATATTTGCCCCAGAAAAGTTAAGAAGCATATATAAATCATCTGATGGATTTTCCATTCGAATAAATATTCCTCGTATATACTTTTTAAAATTAGTGCTTACTGCTAAAGAATCAGATCCTTCAATATCAAGGAATTTTTTTTGAAAAAAATCTGTTTTAAGCGGAACTCGAATTCGAGGTGAGCGGCGATTTTCTACTAAAGTAGTTTCATCTACGTCAGTAGTAGCTTCATCGTCTTCTTCGTAATTTACTCGTATTTCATCAAAATTTAATTTATATGTACCATCATATAAGTTTTCGCCAACAAAATTTTCTTTGTATAAATCGCGAGATGAATAATAGTTTTGAGAGGTTTCAAAGTTATTATTTGGATCAAGGTCATTTAGATAATAAGTGAGTTCATCGATTTTTAAATTGAAAGAGGCGTTTCTATTTCCAAAAATGGAATCAACATCATATACTCTATTCTCCACTTGATATCCCGAATTATCCTCGTCATCAGCATCTAATATTCCATCACCATCACTATCATTACTTAATGGGTTAGTACCAGCATTTGTTTCAACAGCATCTGTAATTGAATCGCCGTCCGAGTCACTCGTAGGGTCATTAGGGTCGCTATCAAAAATGTCAATTACGCCATCAGAGTCTGTGTCAGTTTGATTATAAAGAAATGGAATTTCAAGATATGCGGAAACGACTGTTTCGTTTTCTTCGATTACTTTAATATTATCTGGATCTCCATCACGTTCTTGTTCGGCAGTATATACTCCAAAACGTGCGGTAGGATTTAGATTTAATTGTGAGATTATATAAGCAGATGATTTTCCAATGTTTGGTATATTAATATCCCCTAACTGCAGAATAGTTCCCCCATTAGTCTGTACTTCAGAAATAATTTTTTCTTGAGAAGAATGAACTGGTAATTTTATCTTATCTGTTTTAAAATTATCTGTGGTAAATAGAGTATAACCTACAGTATTAAAGTCTTTGTTACAAGAAGTAATAGTAAATAATAGTAGTAATAAAGAGAAAATATAATTCTTTATAGTAGTTACCGAAAATTTCATAAATTTAAATAATGTGGTTATTGAAGAAATTCACATACGCATTTTCATTCGCAATGTCTTCAAAAGGTAAGAGAGGAATTTTTTTAGAATTTATATTAGATAAAATAGATTTAGGGGTATCTTCTCCAGAGAGTATAACCCCATCCGAGAAATTGACAGCTAAATTGATAAGGTTCTCGTAAGTTGACTCGGCTAATAAATTTTGATCTAGGGTGTCAATATTATTAAAAGCAATTTTCTTGTGAAGAGAAGAAGATACTTTTCCATCAAAGTCTTTAGGATATATAGAGGTAACTATTTTACTTGATTCAAATATAGGGTCATCAGCTAAATATGTTTTCATGTACGCTGGGAACAAAGACGTAAACCATCCGTGGAGGTGGATAATGTCGGGAGACCAATTTAGCTTTCTAACAGTTTCGACAACACCTTTAGTAAAGAAAACCATGCGTTCATCGTTATCAGAAAACAACTTTCCCGCTTCATCTTTAAGCATTGCTTTTCTTTTAAAGAAATCATCATTATCAATAAAATAGACTTGCATTCTCTCTTTAGGGATAGAAGCAACCTTGATAATTAAAGGCATATCCATATCATCAATTACGATATTCATTCCTGATAAACGAATTACTTCATGAAGCTGATGCCTACGCTCATTTATAAGCCCATAACGAGGTATAAAAATTCTTGTTTCTCCCTCAGCATCATTAACACTTTTAGGGATTTGAAATGAATTTATTGCCTGTATTGATTGAGGCAAATAAGGGACAACCTCAGACGATATTATAAGGACTTTTTTATCTAACATAAAATAAGTTTAACTGGCTCTAGTTTAATAAGTTCAGCAAAATTACAAAAATTCTTTCGACCAATATAAAAAACAGTACTTTTAGCTTGTTAATCTTTTGATAAATGAATGTTTTTGATAGCCACGAGGAATTAAATAGTGCTAAAAAAGAAAATAATTTTAAATCTTTTGGGTTAGTCCCCACCATGGGTGCGCTTCATAAAGGACATATTACCTTGATAAAAAGAGCATTAAAAGACAATGAATTAGTAATAGTTTCTATTTTCGTAAATCCGACACAATTTGATAATTCTAATGATTTAGAGAATTACCCCAGAACTTTAGAAAAAGATTTATTATTATTAAAAGAATTAAATGCCAATATATGGGTTTATGCTCCTAAAGCATCAGATTTATATAGAGGGTCATCAATTGCAGCTGAAAAATATGACTTTGGGTTTTTAGAAAAAACTATGGAAGGAATAAGCCGTTCGGATCATTTTCAGGGGGTTGCAACAGTTGTACAAAAGCTTTTCGAGGTTTTAAAACCTTCTTATGCCTATTTTGGAGAAAAGGATTATCAGCAATTATTAATAGTTAACGAATTAGTTTATCAGAAAAAAATTCCTGTAAAAATAATTTCTTGCCCTATTGTTAGGGAGGCTGATGGTTTGGCAATGAGTTCGAGAAATGCAAGACTTAGCGAAAAACAAAGAACACGCGCTTCAATTATTTATAAGACACTTTTAAAAGTATTGACTTTAAAGAAGAATTACACATTAGACCAAATCGAATTATGGGTAAATAATTTTTTTAAAAAACAAACAGATTTCGAATTAGAATATTTTTGTATTGTAAACACAAAAACACTTCAAAAAACCTCCATATTAGAGAATTCTAAACGCGCATTTATTGCAGTAAAAATAGGAGAGGTTCGATTAATAGACAACATCAAATTTTAATACCTTTGCAAAATGCAAATAGAAATTTTGAAGTCTAAAATTCACCGTGTTACTGTAACAGGTGCAGAATTAAATTATATTGGAAGTATTACAATAGATAGTGCTTTAATAAAAGCCGCAAATCTTGTGCCTGGAGAAAAGGTTCAGATTGTAAATATTAATAATGGAGAACGATTAGAAACGTATGTAATAGAAGGAGAAGAAAACTCTGGAGAAATAACACTAAATGGACCTGCAGCGCGAAAAGTGCAAAAAGGTGATATCATTATCATCATTAGTTATTGTATAGTACCTTTTGAAAAAGCTAGCGAATATACCCCTATACTTTTATTCCCTAATGAGAATACAAATTTGCTTCAATAATGCTTAATAAAAAGAAGCTAATCAAAATATTTAAAGTAGTTTTTCCATTATTTATAGGAGTTCTTTTTATTTACTTATCTATTAAAAATACTACCGAAGAAGATAGAGTAAATATTTATAATGCGATAAAGAATGCAGATTACCGCTATGTCTCTCTTTCTCTTTTCCTTGGGCTAGTGAGCCATATTTCACGAGCGTATCGGTGGAATTTTATGTTACACCCTATGGGATATAAACCCAAGTTTATAAATAATGTTTTAGCTATATTCATTACTTATATTGCGAACTTAGGTGTTCCCCGATCAGGAGAATTGTTTAGGGCAACTGTTATGAAAACCTATGAAAACATTCCTTTTGAAAAAAGCTTTGGGACTATAATTGCAGAGCGAATAGTTGACATAGTTATGCTTTTTATAGTTATTGGGATAGCGCTGTTTATTCAATTTGACTTTATTATTTCTTTTTTAGAAGGGCGCGATTTTAATTCAGCTATATTGATTATAATCCTCTTAGTAATATTTGGAATAATAATATGGTTATTAATTAAACAACTAAAAAAGTCTAGTTCACTTTTCGCTCTTAAAATTTTGACTCTTCTTCAAGGGTTTGCAGAAGGTATAATGACATTAATAAGAATGCCAAAAAGAGGAGCTTATATTTTTCATACACTCTTTATTTGGGTTATATATGTATTGATGTTTTATATTGTAAAATGGGCATTACCCGAAACAGTAGATTTACCTTTCGAAGCCCTATTAATAGCTTTTTTAGTAGGCGCTTTGACTATATCATTGACAAATGGCGGAATTGGAATTTACCCTTTTTCAGTTTCTTTGGTTCTTATTAGTTATGGAATTTCAAAAGAATCTAGTTTAGCTTTTGGCTGGATTATGTGGACAGCTCAAACGATAATGATTGTTTTTTTTGGAGGACTTTCATTTTTTGCTCTTCCAATCATAAATCGAAAGAAGTAAATTATTTTCACGTAACTTGCTAGAATATTTTAGCTAGATTTATTTGATAATTAACTTTATAAGCATGTTTCGATATAAAATAGTATCCTTTTTACTGAAAATGAGGAAAATATATTATCTCTTTTTTTTCTTTACTTTTTCGATTCAAGCACAGCAAATTACCACTGAAGATATAGAGTCTTCTGTTTTAGGAATAACAAGAAAAGTTGATTTATTTGTTCCACAAATAGACGAATCTTATCCCGAGAGAATGCCGCTTATTGTAGTTTTAGAAGGAAATGAACTATTTAATGTAGTGGTTAGTAATGTTCAATTTTTATCTAAGATTGGCTATATGCCAAAATCAATAGTAGTTGGAATTAGACATGAAGGTAGGCAAGTGTCTATAGATTGTGAAATAAATAGAAACTCAGGGGAATTAACAGAAAGAGGATATAATTTTAAGCAATTTATAAATAAAGATATAGTAAATAAATTGGCTACCAAGTACAGTCTTTCTAATGTAAAAATAATTATTGGTAAAAATAATTCTGCCAATTTTGTTAATTATTTTATGCTTGACCCTAACCCTGCTTTTACGGTTTATATATCTGTAACTCCTGTTGTTTCAGAATCGATAGTTAAACCTCTTTTTGATAAAGTATCGTCTCTCTCGAAAAATGTAAGTTATTATATTTCTAATTCTGAAAATATCCCGAAAGAACAAAGAAGGTCAATTGACTTATTGACCAATGAACTTTTAAAAAATGAGAACCCAAAATTTCATTTTATTAATGATACGTTTGTTCATGCAGATGAGTTTTCAGCTGCGGTTTACTCTATTCCTAGAGCATTGGAAAGAACTTTTAAGACGTATCAGCCTATCAGTCCAAAAGAGTATAGAGAGGGAATGCTAAAAGATTCGAAATCGGCATATAATTATTTAATAGAAAAGTATAACAGAATTTTCACAGAATTAAATATTCAAAAAAAATATACGCTTAATGATATTATGGCAGTTTTTGCAGCAACACAAAAAAACGCCGATGTAGAAACATTATTTACATTAGGAGAGCTTACTCTTAAAGAATATCCAGACACGATGCTAGGACATTACTTTAAAGGATTAGCGTATCAAATGCAAAAAGATTATAAAAAAGCACTTAAAAATTATGAACGCGCTTATACATCTAAACCAATTGATTTTATAACGAAAGAAATGATTTTAAATAAAATTCAGACTTTAAAATAATGCTGAGTTAATGGGTAAAATAAAAAAATCTTTTTTTTGCCAAAAATGTGGAACTCAACATACACAATGGCAAGGGCAATGTAATGGATGCAAAGAATGGAATACATTAGTCGAAGAAATCACTGAAAAACCCAAAGACAGCGGTTGGAATAAATCTTCACTAAGAAAAGAGCGTAAGCCACAGCCTATTCCTATTAACGAAATAGGTGTAGATAAAGACCCTAGAATATCAACCAACGACTCTGAACTCAATCGCGTTTTAGGAGGAGGTTTAGTACCAGGTTCTGTTACACTACTTGGTGGGGAACCAGGGATTGGAAAATCAACACTATTGCTACAAATATCACTTCAAATTGAGAAGAGTGTATTATATGTGTCTGGAGAAGAAAGTCAAAAGCAGATTAAATTAAGAGCTGAACGTATAGCTGCTCAAAACAAAAAGTGTTATGTGCTAAGTGAAACTCAAACACAAAGTATTTTTAGTCAAATAGAATCACTTAGACCAGACATTGTTATAATAGATTCGATACAAACATTACAAACCCAATATATAGAAAGTAGTCCTGGAAGTATTTCTCAAATAAGAGAGTGTACTTCAGAATTAATACAGTTTGCAAAGCAAACACACACATCGGTTATTTTAGTAGGGCATATTACAAAAGACGGTAATATTGCTGGACCTAAAGTTTTAGAGCATATGGTCGATACAGTTTTGCATTTTGAGGGAGACAGAAATCATATTTATAGAATTATAAGGGTGCAAAAAAATCGTTTTGGTTCAACTGCCGAAATAGGAATTTATGAAATGTTATCCTCAGGGCTTCGTGTAGTAACAAATCCTAGTGAGTTATTAATATCAGAAGCTAATCGTGATATGAGCGGACATGCTATTGCTGCAACTATGGAAGGGATGCGACCATTGATGATAGAAGTACAAGCTCTTGTTAGCAGTGCAGTCTATGGCACGCCACAAAGAAGCACAACAGGGTTTAATGCTAAACGACTTAATATGCTTTTGGCAGTACTCGAAAAAAGAGCCGGATTTCAATTAGGAAGTAAAGATGTGTTTTTGAATATTACTGGGGGGATAACAATAGAAGATCCTGCAATTGACTTATCTGTTCTTGCTGCTATTCTGTCAAGTTATCATGATATCGTATTATCAAAAAAAATATGTTTTTCAGCTGAGGTTGGACTTTCGGGAGAACTTCGCCCAGTGCCTAAGTTAGACCAGCGTATCGCAGAAGCAGAAAAACTAGGGTACAATACCATTGTAATACCAAGGGTAATAAAAAGTAAACAACCCAAAAGAGGGATTCAAGTGTTGCAGTTACAAAAAATAGAGGAAGTAGTTACGTTACTATTTGCATAAAAAAATTAATTTCGTTTTATAAATAATAATCAAAAATATTATGGAAAAAATCATAGACCAATTTCTATCTCAAGTCAAAGAGAGAAATCAGAACGAACCCGAGTTTATCCAAGCAGTTACTGAAGTAGCCGAAAATGTAATTCCGTATATTGTTAAGAATGAGATTTACTATGGACAAAATATACTACTTCGGATGGTTGAACCCGAAAGAGTAGTTTCTTTTAGAGTAGCTTGGATTGATGACCAAAATGAAATACAAGTTAATAGAGGATACCGAATAGAAATGAATTCGGCAATAGGACCATATAAAGGAGGTCTTCGATTTCACCCTAGTGTAAACCTTAGTGTATTAAAATTCTTAGCTTTCGAACAAGTCTTTAAGAATAGCCTTACTACGCTTCCTATGGGAGGAGGTAAAGGAGGATCTGATTTTGACCCTAAAGGGAAGAGTAATAATGAAATAATGCGATTTTGTCAAAGTTTTATGACAGAATTATTTCGCCATATAGGACCTAATAGAGATATCCCTGCAGGCGATATTGGTGTCGGAGGTAGAGAAATAGGATATTTATTTGGACAATATAAAAGGCTTAAAAATGAATTTACGGGAGTTCTTACTGGGAAAGGTGTTTCTTGGGGAGGTTCGCTTATTCGTCCGGAGGCAACAGGTTATGGTGTAGTATATTTTACACAAAGGATGCTTGAAAATATAGGTTCTAATTTAGAAAACAAAAAAGTTGTTGTTTCGGGCTCTGGAAATGTAGCCCAGTTTGCTGCCGAAAAAGCACTTCAATTAGGAGGTAAAGTCCTTACGCTTTCAGATTCGGGCGGTTATATTTTTGATAAAGACGGGATTGATGAAGAAAAACTTGCTTATATAATGGAAATTAAGAATGTACAAAGAGGACGTATTAAAAACTATTTGGAACGATATCCCAATGCTGAATATCATGAAGGGAAGAAACCATGGGATATACCTTGCGATGTGGCATTGCCTTGTGCTACTCAAAATGAATTGCACATGAAAGATGCGGAATTGTTAGTTAAAAATGGTTGTATTTGTGTTGGCGAAGGCGCAAATATGCCTTCATCTCCAGAGGCGATTCATGTATTTACAAAGAATAAAGTTTTATTCGCCCCAGGGAAAGCTTCTAATGCTGGAGGCGTAGCAGTTTCAGGTCTTGAAATGGCTCAAAATTCACTTCGATATAGTTGGGGGCGAGCAGAAGTTGACGAACGCTTAAAAAACATAATGAACGAAATCCACCAATCTTGTGTTGAATATGGTCAAGAAGATGGATATGTAAATTATGTGAAAGGTGCAAATATTGCAGGTTTTGTTAAAGTCGCAGATGCAATGTTAGCACAAGGAGTTGTATAGAATATGGAAATTCGTACTAAGGCAATTGTTCTTTATACATTAAAGTATAGTGATAGTAGCCTTATTGCACATAGCTATACCGAAGCACTAGGCAAGCAATCTTTTATTTTAAAAGGAATTTTAACAAAAAAAAGAGGAGGGATACGTAAAGCACAATTTCAGCCATTAACTCAACAAGAAATCTTATTTAACTATAGAGATAAAAAAGAGCTTCAGTTTCTTAAAGAAGTTAAGGTTATATACCCGTATCAGACCATACCCAATAGAATTGACAAAAGTGCGTTAGTTCAATTTTTGGCAGAGATACTTAGAAAAGCAATTAGAGAAGAAGAAGCGAATACAGCTCTTTTCACGTTTCTCGAAACAACTTTGCGTTATCTAGACACTTATGAAAGTGTCAGTAATTTTCATTTGATATTCTTAATTAACTTAACAAAACACTTAGGCTTTTTCCCTAATGACAAAGAATCTTTAGACGGGTCTTATTTTGACTTAGAAACAGGGTGCTTTACTAAGCATATTCCTCTTGGAAAATATACTGATTATGAGCAGACACGTTTATTAAGAATGTTGTTAGGCATGAATTTTGATAGTATTGTTAAACCTAATTTAGACAGAGTAGGAAGGCGCAAATTGTTAGATGCACTTTTGCAATATTATGAATTACATTTACTTGGCTTCTCAAAACCAAAATCGACTCAAATTTTCAATGAAATATTTGACGGGATTAGCTAGTAAGCTATATTTAATTTTTGTTCTTTTTACAAATTGGGTTTCTGCTCAAGACATAACGATTGCCGATGCTATAACTCAAGAACCTCTTCCGAATGTTAGTATATACAATCAAACAAAAGAGCAGCATACCCTGACCGACTCAGAGGGAAGGGCTTCGCTATCTTCTTTTTCTCAAGACGACAAAATACTTTTTCAATACTTAGGCTATAAACCTATGACGATTGATAAAAGCGATATTGAAGAACAGAATTATGTTATACTATTGTCAGTGGATTCCGAAGAACTTTCAGAAGTCGTTCTTTCAGTTGCACGGACACCAACGAAAAAAAATAAAATTGCGGAGAAAGTATCTATAATCAATACCAGAGAGATTACAAGAAACCAGCCACAAACAGGGGCAGAATTACTTTTATTAGCACCCAATATACGAATTCAAAAATCGCAAGGAGGCGGAGGTAGTCCAGTGTTAAGGGGATTTGAAGCAAATAGAGTATTGCTAGTTGTAGACGGGGTTAGAATGAATAATGCTATTTATAGGTCGGGACATTTGCAAAACGCAATAACAGTTGACCCTAATACAATTGAACGTGTTGAGGTAGTTTATGGCTCATCATCGGTTGGGTACGGCTCCGATGCCTTAGGCGGAGTGGTTCATTATTTTACTAAAACCCCTAGAATAAATAGTTCCGAATTAATAAAAAACAATTTTTCTTCAAATTATAATTCAGCACAAGACTCTTTTATTACTCATTTCGATACAGAGTTGAGTTTTAAAAACTGGGCGAGTTATAGTAGTATAAGCTTTTCTAAATTTGGAGACTTGCGCATGGGTAGAAATAGAACGCACGGATATACAAATTGGGGAGAGGTTCCATTTTATTCACTCAACACAGAATCTTTTTATGACCCCCGCCCTGCTGTTAACGACAAGCCTTATATACAGAGAAATTCAGGTTACGATCAAATAGATGTTCTGCAAAAATTTGCCGTTAAATTGCCTAAAGAAAAATTACTCACTCTAAATATTCAATATTCAAATTCGTCGAATATCCCTAGATTTGATAGGCTTACTGAATATAGAAATGGGAGCCTTCGATATGCAGAATGGTACTATGGTCCTCAAAAAAGGTTATTAACTTCTTCTCAGCTTAAAATTTTTCCAAAAAAAGAATTTCTCTATAAAGGTAATTTAACACTCGCATACCAAAATGTTGAGGAATCGCGAATTAATAGATCATATAATACTTCAGTGCGGTCGTATCAAGAAGAAAATGTTCAGGTATGGAGTTTTAATGGAGATTTCGAAGCCTTTAGAAGAGACCAAATCAATTTTGCTTATGGTTTTGAGCTAGTAGGGAATGACATCAATTCGAATGCTTTTTCGAGAAGGTTAATTTTAAATGGGCAAAGAATAGTAGGTTTAGGAGCTCCTCGCCCAAATGCTACACGATATCCCAATGCAGGCAGCACTTATCTTTCTATGGCTTTTTATGGAAACTTAAAATGGGATATTAATCCTAAAGTTACATTAACAGCGGGGACTAGATATACAGAAACAAAATTAAGAGCCATTTGGAATGAAGGAAATGGGCAATTTCCTGCTTGGTTATTAAATTCACTTTCTTCTACATTTACTAATGTGAATGTAACTAACGATGCCTTTACTGGAAGTTTATCGCTAACATACCGTCCTTCTCCCCAATGGCAATTAAACTTTTTATTATCTAGTGGTTTCAGAGCGCCTAATATTGACGATTTAGGAAAGATTAGGGAAAATAGAGGCGTACTTTTAGTCCCTAATTCATTGCTTAAACCCGAATACGCTAATAATATTGATTTAGGAGTTTCTTTTTTTACGCCTAATAAAAAAGGAGCTTTTGCGTTGCGTTTTTATAATACTAGCATAAGAGATTATATAGGGAGAGAGTTTTTGTTAGATTATTCGACAGGGACTGGTTATGATGCAATACAAATTAATTCTAATATAGGGAATACTTATATTAGAGGAGCTTCATTTGAAGGAAAGTGGAATTTCAATTCTTACATCAGCCTTTCGAGTGACTTTACTTTTACGGATGCTGGAGAAATAGAACTTTTTGGACCGCTTCCATCAATACTCCCTTTTTATGGGACATCAATATTAGAATATAAAAAGAATAAGATTTCGGCTCAAATACTTCATCAGTTCAGTAGTTCCAAAAATCCAGAAAGCTATAGCTACGGCGGAGAGGACGGTTTAGAAGAAACCCCTATAAGAAGAAACGCTTCTGGAGAATTAGAATTTGCAGGAATTCCTAGTTGGTCTATTTTTTCAATTTCAGGTAAATACCAATGGGGTAAAAAAATTACTGTTCGAGCTGGATTAGAAAACATTTTTGATATTCACTATAGAACCTTTGCTTCGGGGATTTCTGCACCTGGGAGAAGCTTAATTTTGGGGGGTAGTATTGAGTTTTAATAAATTTTATTTACCAAGTTTTTTTTAACGTCTTGTACCCACTCAGCTTTTAGGATACTCAAAACAGCACTATCTCTTCGGTCTAACTGAGCCTTGCAATTGCTTCTTAAGACACCTTCGAATACACACCCAATTTGCTCCATAGCATTAACACTTTTTTTATTACGCAAGTCTGCTCTAAATTCTACGCGTTCTACTTGAAGAACTTCAAAAGCATATTCTAATAATAAATATTTACAATTTCGGTTTAATCCTGTTCGTTGAAACTCTTTGCCATACCAAGTATAACCCAAACTTAACACGTTATGTGTAAAATCTATGTCATAAAAACGAGTACTCCCTGCAACACGACTTGTTTTTTTATCATACACTATAAAAGGGAAAGCAGTACGCTTTTCTTTAGCATCTAAGGCACTATTGATATAAGCCTTAAGGTTTTCTGCTCCTTTGGCAGAGGTTATAGAAAAATCCCATAAGTACCCTTCGTTGAGAGAAAAAGGTAGTAGAAAATCAAAATCTTCTTTTAATAAAGGTCTAATTAAGACTCTTTCATTTTCTAATTTTAATGACTGCTTAAAATCAAAAACCATGTTGTGTTTTGTTAGGAATATTACAGAGCATAAATGTAAAAATTATTTGAACGTTTAATCTTCTACCGTAAAATGATTTTTAAAGAACTAAAATATTTATTTTTGAATATCTGTGATTGATATTAAAACCATAACAATTGCTTTTTAATCCGCTAGACAATAAATAAGGATATTGATGTTTACAAAAATTTTTAATAAAACTTCTTTCTGGAGTTATTTAGTCGTTTTATTTATTTTTTACGGAGCGGTTTTTAACCATTATAATGTGGTTTTAATAAACTCAGATGAAAACACTGCTAGCTTAACAGTTATTTTAGTTCTTTCTACGATAAGTTTACTTTTGGTTGAATGGACTGTTCGCAGACAATTGTTTTTTGAAAAGAGCAGCTACCATTTACTTTTTTTCGCTCTATTTTTTTGGCTTTTGCCAATTAAACAATGGGATGTATGGATTTGGATTTCCATATTACTTTTTTGGATTAGTTTTTCACAAGTATTAAAATTAAATATAAAAGAGATAAATAAGAAGAACCTCTTCAATGCAGGATTTTGGTTGTTTTTTGCAGCTTTATTTAAAGTTGATTTTTTATATTTTTACCTCTTCCTGTGGGGAATACTATACATTAGAGGGCAACTAAACTTCAGAAATATTTTTTTGACTATCCTTCCAATAGCTTGTTTTTTAATAGTTTGGTATGCACTTTATGTTTCAATCCCAAACTTTCCAAGTATAGGAACAATTTCTTTCACCACATTAGAAGCACCGTTTTTATGGGATGAAAATTATTCGATAAATATTAAGCTAATATTTATACTCTTAAGTTCGGTTATTATTGTTGTAGGAATTTTGAGGAAGATGGGTTTGAAGAATCAACTTTATAAAACAACAATTTCTTGCATTTTATTAATGTTGGTTGCAAGTATAATAATGTTGTTTTTTTCAGGTTCAGAGAACTTTATTGCGTGGGCATCATTGTTAATCTGTTTAGCTATTTTTTCTGCCAAATTTTTCAAACGCCTTCCAAAATCGTTTGTTGAAATTTTTTTTATACTTTGTTTTGGGGTAATCCTTCAAGATAAAATTCGGTTACTTTTATTTGGAATTAACTTATGAGTATTCTAAAAATCAGTATAGCTATACATCATCGTAGTTTATAACCACTTTTTTTGAAGTAGCGATTGCTTGGCAGGTGAGTACCAAACCTTCTTCGATTTCATCATCTGTCAAAATTTGGTTATTGTTCATCGTTGCAGTTCCTTCGGTTATTTTGGCAATGCAACTGCAACAAACGCCTCCTTGGCAAGAATAGGGGACATCTATTTTTTGGTTTAGGGCAGCATCCAAAATAGTGTTAGAGCTTTTTGTGCTGATTAGGTGCGTCTCATCATCTACAATAATCTCTAAATCAACAGTTCCTTTTTTTGTGTTAGATGTTGTTTCTGTTTTTGTCGCTGAAAACAACTCAAAATAAATTTGCGACTCTACAATGGAAGACTCAATAAGCGTTTCTTTGATTTCGTGTAGCATCTTTTCGGGGCCGCAAATATAAAATGCTGTAGAGGGTTGTGTAGTGTTTTTAAGCACATATTTAACAATACTAGAGTCAATACGACCAAAACGCGCACCTTCTTCGTTCGACTGGCTAAAAAGCCAATGAATTTTTAATTGAGAAGGAAATTCGGTTTCTAGTTTTTTTAAATCCGTATAAAAGAGTGTTTGCTCTGGGGTTTTATTTCCATAAACTAAAGTAAAATGAGTTTTATCATTATGGCGAAGCGCCGTTTTTAGCATCGAAATAATGGGAGTAATTCCACTTCCTGCTGCAAAAGCTGTAATATTCTGGGCTGTTTTATCAAGTATAAAACGCCCTTCAGGTTCGGATACTTCTAAAGTATCTCCTACACTAAGTTGCTCTGTAGCAAAAGTTGAAAATAATCCGTTAGAAATTCGTTTAACACCAATTTCTAATGACTCATCATTGGGGGTAGAACATAAAGAATAAGAACGTCTAACCTGCTGATTATCAATTTCTTTATTTACGCTAATATATTGCCCAGCGTTAAATTGGAATTTATCTTTAAGATTTGTAGGGACATCAAAACCGATAACCACCGCTTCTGGGGTGAGGGTTTTAATGTTCTTTATTTTGAGGGGATGATATTCGGGCATTTTTTTATGCAAAAATAAAAAATTGAAAGAAATACGGATAAAACTGAAACATTATTTATCTTTTGGCGTCTTATTAATAATAGTAACATGCCAATTTCATTATTTCAGCTTAGTCATAAAAAGTTTATGAGGTCTTCTCAATTCGAAACAAAAATTGCAATTAAAATCCTTATGAGTATGGTTATCATATACTTTGCAGGATCTTTATTGCTTGGGGGAATTATGATTTATCCAGCTTTAGCGGATAAATTTCCACAAGAAGACACAATATCAATAATTAATAATATTTTGATTTATATTTTTGTTTTCGAACTGTTTGTACGCTACTTTTTACAGCAATTACCAGTTACAGAAATTAAATCTTTTTTATTATTACCTATTCTCAAAAAGAGGATTATACGGAATGTTCTGTTTCGGTCTCTATTTTCTTTTTACAATGCAATACCGTATTTGTTCTATTTGCCAATTAGTATTTATATGTACAAAGATGATTATTCTTTTTTACAAGCGTTTACTTGGTGGTTGTCGCTTACTGCAATTTCTTTGAGTTTTAATTTTATTACTTTTTTAGTTAATAAAAGCAATAAGGTGCTGGTATCTTTTGTCATTAGCCTTATACTACTGTTTACTTCTAAATTTGTTTTTGGGTTTGACTTACTGCAATATTTTGGGCTCTTTTTCGATTTTTTATTAGCTAACACAATATTGGTTACCATTCCGATTTTGTTTTTTTGCGGGATGTATTTATTTATATTTCGGTTTTTAAAAAATAGATTAAACCTAGAGGGGTCTCTTGCTACAAAAGTAGAAGTAGCAAGCGCTAACCAATATAATTTTTTAGATGCCTTTGGAGGAGACACTCTTTTTTTAAGGAACGATATTCGTTTGATAGTTAGAAATATTCGACCAAGAAATATTGTTCTAATTTCCTTTTTATTTCTTTTTTATGGGATAATCTTTTTTACTCAAGATAACCAGCCTGAGTACATGGTTGCTTTTGCGGCTATCTTTATTACGGGAGGTTTTCTAATGACCTATGGCAATTATGTACCTGCTTGGGATAGCGAATATTATTCTTTTTTGATGTGTCAAAACTTGTCTTACAGAAAATATTTAGACTCAAAATGGCGGCTAATGTTTTTGGGCGTATTATTATCAACAGTACTTTCGCTTCCCTACCTTTATTTTGGGACTAAAATATACCTTATAATTTTGGCGGGTGCTTTTTTTAATATTGGATTAGGCACTTGGATTACCTTATATGGAGGTTTATTGAACAAACAAGCATTAAAGTTAAATGTTAAAGCAAAAGCATTTGAAAACACTCAAGCATTTTCGGGGAAACAATTTTTAATGGTATTACCCAAAATGGTTCTCCCAGTTGTGATTTATATAATTCCCACAACAATTTTTAATTCAACAATTGGAATAATAGTTTTATCAGCAAGTGGAGTATTAGGGATTATTTTCAAAAAACAAATCCTTGATATGATGGCAAAACTATTTAAAAAACACAAGTATGATATGATAAATGCGTTTACCCAAAAATAAATTTTTATGATAGCTGTAAATAACCTTACTAAAACCTATGATGACACAGCGGTATTATCAATTGATAGCCTTAATATTCCACAGGGGCAAAGTTTTGGCTTAGTTGGAAATAATGGAGCAGGAAAGACAACCTTTTT
The DNA here is from genome assembly GCA_965277835.1 of Candidatus Arcticimaribacter sp. Lineage (GTDB taxonomy): Bacteria > Bacteroidota > Bacteroidia > Flavobacteriales > Flavobacteriaceae > Arcticimaribacter. The sequence goes on from OZ255841.1 coordinate 1,757,012, forward strand.
CGGGTTATTACTCGATTTAATACTAGCTACTTCTGGTGAAATTAGCTCAAACGGTATTCCGGTTGCTAAAAGTGAAAAGTGGAAAAGCTTTACATCTGCGTTTATTGACGACTCTTTTTTAATTGGATATTTGACCCCAGAAGAATACTTTTATTTTATTGGAGAATTGAGAGGCGTAACTAGGACTGAGGTAAACTCTTTTTTGGAAAACTATGAAGAGTTTTTTAATGGAACGATTTTGAATAAGAAAAAATATTTAAGAAATTTCTCTAAAGGGAATCAAAAAAAAGTAGGGCTTATATCGACGTTTATTGGAAACCCAAGTGTTATTATTTTAGACGAACCGTTCGCTAATTTAGACCCTACAACGCAAATTAGATTTAAACAATTACTTAAAGAAGAAACCACTAAAAGAGAGGTAACATTACTTATATCGAGCCATGATTTAAATCATGTAACCGAAGTATGCGATCGTATTGCCTTATTAGAGAATGGGCTTATAATTAAGGATAAGAAAACGACCTCGAAAACACTACAAGAATTAGAAAACTATTTTTCTGCACAGACTTAATATACTAAACTACTATATTATAAGTTAATAAGTATAAAACAAATATTCTTTAGTGAGAACTACTTTTAACTATAGTTTACTAACTCTTATTTTTATTTTATTGGGCTGTTCTACTCAAAAAGATCGCCCTTTAAATAGAGGGTACCATAGTCTAAACACTAAATTTAATGTGCTATTTAATGGGGAAGAAGCATTAAAGTTTGGTGTTGATGTTTTAGAGAATCAAGCAGAAGACAATTTTGATAAAATACTCCCAGTAGAATTAATAACATTAAATGGAGAAGGTCAAAATCAATCAGGAGCTATTCCAAGTTTTACGGTAGCAGAAGAGAAAGCTGTAAAAGCTATTCAAAAGCATTCTATGAACCTCAATGGAGTGCAAAAGAATAGTCAAATTGTAAATGCTTATCTTTTACTTGGTAAAGCACGTTATTATGACGGAAGATTTATACCAGCGATAGAATCATTTAATTATTTATTGAGCTTACCTTCAAAAATAGATGTTTTTTATGAGGGGAAGTTATGGAGAGAAAAAACAAACATTCGTTTAGGGAATAATCAACTTGCTATTAGTAACCTAACCCCTCTTGCGGAGCAGGTATCTCAAAAAAACAAACATTTTGCCGAAATAAACGCAGTATTAGCTCAGGCATTTTTAAATGTTCGCAAGAACGATTCTGCTTTAAAATACATTAAAAATGCAGGGAAATTTGAAACGAAAAAACTTCAGAAAGCACGATATAAGTTTATAGAAGCTCAACTGTTTGAGCGAATAAACCAAAAAGACTCCGCAAGACTTGCTTATAATACTATTGTAAACTTAAAAAGGAAAGTCCCTAGAATATACTGGATGCGTGCTAAGTTAAATACACTTGGTTCTAATTTAGAGTTAGACACTGAGGAACCCGAAAAAGAATTTGAAAAACTGGCACGGAATTTTGAAAATCAAAATTTCTTACATTTAATTTATAGGTCTCAGGCACAATATTATTTGAGACAAAAGAAGGGTGATTTAGCAAAGAAATTTTATACTAAATCGTTTCAATCTTCGACTATCGATCAATCCACAAGAAAGCAAAATTATCGCGATTTAGCAGATGACTCTTTTGCCCGAGGCGAATATGTAAACACAGGTTTTTACTTAGATAGTTTGCTGTCTCAATATTCTCAACAGAATAATGAGAGAAAGCAAATTGCCCGCGAACGAAGAGGCTTAGATGAAGTTATAGCTTTTGAAAGAACTATTAAAAAAGCAGATAGTATACTTCTATTAGCGGCTATGAGTAGAGAAGAACAGTTAAGTTATTATCAAAAAATTATTGATGATAAAAGGGCTGAAGAGCTTGCTAAAGTGGAATTGGAGGGAAAATCATTTTTCAATATTTTGGGGCAGACCAATAAGAATCGGTTTTATTTTTATAATCAAAATTTAGTGGTACTAGGCGAACAAGATTTTGCTACTAATTTTGGTAATCGACAAAATGTTGATAATTGGAATAGGATAGAGTCGTTAGCAAACCTCAATGATTTTACCGAGAACTCAGATGAAGAAAACCCAAATTCTGAACAACAAGACCCTATAGTTAAAGAAACAGCCGAATCTTATGCTGATCTTTTACCTAAAGACCCAAAAATGTTAGACAGTTTGTTTAATGCTCGTAACCAAGCTTATTTGGAAGTTGGAATTATTTATAAAGAGCATTTTAAAGATAATGAATTAGCTGAAAATCGTTTTCAAGAATTACTTTCGAAAAGCCCCTCGGACTCTCAAAAAACAAATGCATGGTATCATTTATATAAAATAGAAGAGGGCAGAGGTAGCCAAAATGTTTCGATTTATAAAGAGAAAATAATTACTAATTATCCTGAATCGCGGTTTGCAAGAATATTAAAGAATCCGGATAATTTTAAACTTAAAGAAAATGAAACCCCCGAAATTATATATGAAAAACTATATACATTATATCTAGATCAAGAATATGAAAAAGTATTATCCGAAGGAGATGATTTACTTGTTATTGTGAGCGGGACACCTCTTGCGTCTAAGGTTTCGTATTTAATGGCAAACGCATTTGGTCGTCTTGATGGGATTGACTCTTGGAGAGAAAAATTAGAACTACTTGTTAAAGAATTTCCAAACTCTGAAGAAGCTACACAAGCAAATAAAACACTTAAAAGTTTAGCAAATGTGTCTCAAGATAAGTCAGATGAATATACACGTGTTTATAATAATTATAAAGGTGTTTTTTCGTTGCTTAAAAAAGACAAAGATTCTATACCGAGTTTAATTAATTCGATTACAGAGGTTTTAGATAAAAATAGAATTACATATAAGTCGATTACCAAAGAAGTGTATGACAGAGAGTATATTTTTTTGGTTATTAGTGGATTGAGAGATGAATCGGAAATTTTAATTGAATTTGAAAACGAAAAGAAAGAAACGCTTTTTGATATGCTTTCTGATAAATTTGTACTTTTGTCCTCTGAATATAGAGACATTCAACTTTTTAAAAACTGGAAATCAACTAACATAACTAAATTAGATGAAAAATAATGATTTAACCTCTCAGCCTAATCGAATTGAAAAAAGCACTGTGATAACTGGAGACATTGTTTCGGAAGCAGACTTTAGAATAGATGGCACATTAGAGGGATCAATAAAAACCTCTGGGAAGATAGTTATTGGAAAAGAAGGAACTATAAACGGAGTTATCGAATGCGGATTTGCTGATATTGAAGGAAAATTTAGCGGTAAATTAGAAGCTAAAGAAATTCTTTCGTTAAAATCTTCAAGCCGAATCGAAGGCGAAGTATTAATTGGTAAGTTGATTGTTGAGTCTGGGGCAGTATTTAATGCAAAATGTACAATGAAATCAGCTTCAGATGTAAAATCAATTAATAATAAAATTGGGAAAACAGCCTAAACATTGGCTTATTTTCTCTGCGCTAGCTTTTCAAATAGCCATAGTGATATATCTTGCAATAAAAGCAGGGAATTGGCTTGACAATTATTTTGAAACACAAAGTAACTTTTGGACTTTAATCCTTTGCATTATAGGTATTATCTTTATTTTAATTCTTATTAATCGCCAATCTAGTAATTTAAAATAACTGTTTGAAAACGAATCCTTTCATTTTATTTACGAGTGTTTTTATAGGTGTATTTTTAATACACATAGGGATACTTTCATTTTTTGATATACCTGTGTGGAATCATCATCTTTTGCTAAGTTATGGAAGCAATTTTAGTTTGGCAGTTTTAATTATGGGAGGTCTTCTTGTAGTTTTGAAAAAAAAGAAAGACCAAGTAGGGTTTTTATTTATGGGGAGTAGTTTACTTAAATTTGCTCTTTTCTTTTTAGTGTTCTATCCACTATATAAAACCGATGAGAATATTGAAAGAGCAGAGGTAATTACTTTTTTTATACCCTATTTTACAGGGCTGTTTTTAGAAACAGGAATCTTAGTTCAAAAGTTAAATAAAATATAGGAGTTAAGAGTTTTTTCTTTTTAAGTAAAGCACTACATTTGCATCGAATTTTGAGAAACAATGGGTGTATTTAATCTTTTTAATAAGAAAAATTTATTTTTAGTTACTCTTCTGCTCTTCACGAGTCTTGTTTTTGCAAAGAAGAATCAAGAAAACACTGAAGGGCAACCTGCTAAGAAAACCCAAAAAGAAAAAATCAAAGAATATATTAAGCATCACTTAGAAGATTCTTATGATTTCAGCCTTTATTCTTACACTGACGATCAAGGACATCATAAATATGTAGGTTTTCCTTTACCAATTATTTTATGGGATAATGGTCTTAAAGTTTTTTCATCGTCAAAATTTCATCACGGAGAACACATTGCTGAGGTAGATGGAAACTACTATATGCTTAATCATAATAAAATTTATAAAACAGATAATAAAGGAACAGTACAGTATGATGGTGAACATCATATTACTAATGGTGCTCCGTTAGATTTCTCTATTACCAAAAGTGTGGTTAGTATTATGTTTACAGTACTTCTAATGTTTTTCTTGTTTAGAAGCCTTGCAAAATCATACGCTAAGAATAGAGGAATTGCTTCTGGAGTAGGACGTTTTTTCGAGCCTATAGTACTTTATATTCGAGATGAAATTGCAATCCCAAATATTGGAGAGAAGCATCACAGAAAATATATGAGTTTTTTACTTACTGTGTTTTTCTTTGTTTGGTTTTTAAATATACTTGGACTTACTCCTCTTGGTATTAATGTAACAGGTAATATTGCTGTTACATTTTGTTTAGCATTATTTACATTTTTGCTTACTAACTTTACAGGGACAAAAGACTATTGGTTACATATTTTCGATCCTTTAGGGGACACTATGAAATGGTATGCTAAAGTGCCACTATATATTATTTTAATTCCAATAGAAATATTAGGGATTTTTATTAAACCGTTTTCGCTATTAATCCGTTTATATGCAAATATGCAGGCAGGACATATTGTTTTGATGAGCTTAATAGGATTAATGTTTTTATTTAAAAGTTGGTTAGGTAGTCCTTTGTCATTTGGATTAGCTTTTGCAATTTCATTGATTGAAGTTTTAGTAGCGTTGCTACAAGCTTATATATTTACGATGTTATCTGCACTTTATTTTGGCTTTGCCTCAGAAGAGCACGAACATCACGAAAAAATTGAAACGCATTGAAGCGTTTCTATAAATGAGAATGTTTAATTAAATATTTATATTATGGAAATTCCAGTAATGGTAGGAGCAGGTTTAGTTGTTATCGGTGTCGGCTTAGGTATCGGTAGAATTGGTGGTTCAGCAATGGACGCAATAGCACGTCAACCTGAAGCTTACGGAAAAATTCAAACAGCAATGTTAATCGCTGCTGCTTTGATTGAAGGTATTGGTTTTGCTGCACTTTTTGCAGTATAAACTAAAACAAAATTAAATAAAGCTGTAACGGTTGGTTGCAGCTTTATTTTAAATTATTGATTGAACTATATAATTTAATACTATGGAAAAGTTATTAGGGGAATTTTCGTACGGTCTTTTTTTCTGGCAGCTTTTATTGTTTGTTGCATTATTTTTATTGCTCAGAAAGTTTGCATGGAATCCTATACTGAATGCAGTTAACGAGCGCGAAACATCAATAAAAGAATCATTAAACGCTGCTGAAAAAGCACGCGAAGAGATGAAAGCCGTTGAATCGGAAAATAAGCGTATTTTAAAAGAAGCTTATGCCGAGCGCGAGGCTCTTTTAGCTACAGCTAAAACAACAAGTACTCAAATTATAAATCAGGCAAAAGAAGAAGCTAAGATAGAAGCAGATAAAATTACGGTTCGGGCACAAGAGACGATTCAAAATGAAAAGAGAACTGCGATGAATGAACTTAAAGGGTTTGTAGCTCAGTTATCTGTTGATATTGCAGAGAAAGTTTTAGAAACTGAATTGAAAGACAAATCTGTACAAGAAAAGTTTGCTGAGCAACTGATAAAAGAGATTGATGTAAAATAAGCATATGAAGAACAATAATGCTGCGTTACGTTATGCTAAAGCAATTTTAGAGCATGCTCTTGAACAAGCAACAGCTGACTCATTAGAGAAAGATGCGAAAGACATTGTCGACGTGTGTTCCGATAGCAAAGAGTTAATGTCTTTTTTAAACAATCCAATAATTCCGATTGACCTTAAAAAGGATACACTTTTTAAAATATTTACATCTTTTTGCGAAGACAGTAAACGTATGATAAACCTATTGGCAAATAATAATAGAATAAGTTTATTATATCAGGTTGCACAGCAGTTTATTACGCTTTATCAAGCTAAACAAGGAAAACAGACTGTTGTTGTGACTACGGCAATTCCTATAACAAAAACTTTAGAACAAGGTATATATAATAAAGTTAAAGAATTATTTTCGTCTAACTTAACACTTACCAATGTTATTGATCCTTCTATTATTGGAGGATTTATATTATCAATTGGAGATTTACAATATAATGCAAGCGTCTCTCAAAAACTTAATACACTTAAGAGAGAATTAACACAAAATAATATAGCGTTTAAATAAATACTATGGCAACAATTAAATCCGCTGAAGTTTCAGCAATTTTAAAAGATCAACTCGCAGGTCTCGAAACAGTAGCCTCTTTAGATGAGATAGGAACTGTTCTTGAAGTAGGAGATGGAATTGCACGTGTATATGGGCTTTCTAATGCTCAGTACGGAGAATTAGTTCGTTTTGATGATGGACTTGAAGGGATGGTTTTAAATTTAGAGGAAGATAATGTTGGGGTTGTACTTTTAGGCCCCTCCAAAGCGGTTTCGGAAGGAGACACTGTAAAACGTACTAAGCGTATTGCTTCTATTAATGTAGGAGAGAGCATCATTGGTCGTGTAGTAGATACTTTAGGAAATCCTATTGATGGACAAGGTGCTCTTAAAGGAGAGTTATTTGAAATGCCTTTAGAACGCAAAGCACCTGGGGTTATTTATCGTCAACCAGTAAACGAACCTTTACAAACTGGAATTAAGTCTATTGACGCAATGATTCCTGTAGGAAGAGGACAACGTGAACTAGTAATTGGTGATAGACAAACAGGAAAAACAACAGTTTGTATTGATACGATTTTAAATCAAAAAGAATTTTATGATGCAGGTGAGCCCGTATATTGTATTTATGTGGCTATTGGACAAAAAGCATCAACTGTTGCTGGAATTGCAAAAACATTAGAAGATAAAGGCGCATTAGCATATACAACGATTGTTGCAGCAAATGCATCTGACCCAGCACCAATGCAAGTATATGCACCATTTGCGGGAGCAGCTATTGGAGAATATTTTAGAGATACAGGGCGACCAGCTTTAATTATATATGATGACTTGTCAAAACAAGCTGTTGCATATCGTGAGGTTTCACTATTATTACGCCGTCCACCAGGGCGAGAGGCTTATCCTGGGGATGTATTTTATTTACATTCTCGTTTATTAGAACGTGCAGCAAAAGTAATTGCTGATGATAATATTGCCAAAGGGATGAATGACCTCCCAGAGTCGTTAAAAGACAAAGTAAAAGGAGGAGGATCATTAACTGCTCTTCCAATTATCGAAACACAAGCAGGCGATGTTTCTGCATATATTCCAACAAATGTAATTTCAATTACTGATGGGCAGATTTTCTTAGAATCTGATTTATTCAACTCGGGAGTTCGCCCAGCTATTAATGTAGGTATATCGGTGTCGCGTGTAGGGGGTTCGGCTCAAATTAAGTCAATGAAGAAAGTGTCAGGAACTTTAAAACTCGATCAAGCACAATTTCGTGAGCTAGAAGCATTTGCCAAATTTGGATCTGACCTTGACGCAGCAACCTTAAATGTAATTGAAAAAGGACGCCGTAATGTAGAGATTTTAAAACAAGCACAAAACGATCCTTATACAGTAGAAGACCAAACTGCAATTATCTATGCAGGGTCAAAAAATTTATTAAGGAAAGTTCCTGTAGAGAAAGTTAAATCTTTTGAGAAGAATTATATAGAAATATTAAATAGCGAACACCGAGGTGTACTAGACACAATAAAATCGGGTAAATTAACCGATGAGGTTTTTGATACACTGAATAGTGTTGCTAAAAAAGTAGCTGCTCAATTTTAATAAAGACGCGTTTATATGGCTAATTTAAAAGAGATACGTAATCGAATTGCATCAGTTTCGTCAACGATGCAAATTACCTCTGCCATGAAAATGGTGTCGGCTGCTAAGCTCAAAAAAGCTCAAGATGCTATCACAGCAATGCGCCCTTATTCTGATAAACTTACAGAGTTAATTCAAAACTTGAGTAATTCAATAGAGGGAGACACGCCAAATCCATATACAGAACAGCGCCCAGTTCAAAACATTTTAATTGTTGCAATAACTTCAAACAGAGGTCTCTGTGGAGCGTTTAATACAAATATTATTAAAGAGGCGACTAAAAAAATTCAAGTAGAGTACGCAAATAAAAATGTGCATTTAGTTACTCTTGGAAAAAAAGGGAATGATATATTACAAAAATCATTTACTGTTGAAAATAATGACAATAATATTTTTGATGATTTGAGTTTTGCAAATGCAAGTAGTATTGCCGAGTCCCTTATGCAGATGTTTACTGAGAAACGTTATGATAAAATTGAATTGATTTATAATCGATTTAAAAATGCTGCAACACAAATTATAACAACCGAAACTTTACTTCCAATTGTAGCTCAACAACAAAGCGATAATACTAATACTGTAGATTATATTTTTGAACCTACTCAAGAAGAAATTATAAGTGAATTACTTCCTAAAAGTATAAAGCTACAGTTATTTAAAGCATTGCGAGATTCCTTTGCAAGTGAGCACGGAGCTCGTATGACGGCTATGCATAAAGCTACGGATAATGCAACTGAGCTTAGAGACCAGTTGAAATTAACTTATAATCAAGCGCGTCAAGCTGCAATTACCAACGAAATTCTTGAAATCGTTGGAGGAGCAGAAGCATTGAATTCTTAAAAATTGAGATATACACGTTGTTGTGTACAGTTTCCATAATTAAATTTCATTATTTCATTTCAGTTTCTAAAACTGGTGAATTCAATCCTTTGAAAATTAACCAAAGGGGAAGGATTAGTTGAATGAGTCCTATTGGGAGAAGCATATTCATACTTATACTATTTCCTAAAATCGAAGATAATATTTCAATAAACATTAGGATTACGGCTATTATCCCAACAACTGAAATGATTTTCGGAATTAATTTAGATACGTACAATGTATAGTATAAAATAAAAACTGGGAAACAAGAAATGAGTAAACTCAAGTAGTGCGTCCACCAATGTTTTTTATAAATTACATTACCCAAAGTATTTAATATACCAGTATCATCAGTTCCACTTTTAATATACTCTAGACTTAATTCTAGCATAAGTAGAACACTAACATTGTCAATAAATATAGCTATAAAGCTTAATATGCTAAATGCCAAATATAAAAATGCCGCAGTGATACTGTGTTTTTTAAAAATCGGCAATAAAATTGTAGCTATAACAATAGAAATTATACCACTTAAAAATAAAAGTAAAATCGAAGTAATGATTTTATTTGAGTTTGCAGAAGTGATAGTTAGAAAATTGTCTGAAAATAATATAGAACCTTGTAAAAATTGATAGACTATAATGCCTATTGCAAAAATGAATAGAAACAATAGTCCTACAAGCTTTTCAGTTTTTTTATTTGATTTCATATTTTGATTATTTGATGTGATTTGGTTTGTCTTTGTAGTTATTCTTTTGAGATTAAATTTGTAATATCTTTTTTCCGACTCGAATTATTTGCTTGTTTTACCAGTTGTAGAATATTATCTAAGAATTCTCTATCTAGTATTCGACCATTCAAGATTACCTGATTAATTGACCGTGTATTCTCAATATTATTTAAAGGGTTCTTTTCTAAAATTACCAAGTTAGCAGTATAGTTTTTTTCAATCTTCCCAGATTTAATGCCTAACCACTCTGCAGGTGTCAAGGTAGCTGCACGGAGAACATCAGAATTCGACATACCTATTTTATGGAGTGCCTTTAATTCATCATGTAATGAAAACCCAGGGACTTTTATAGAAAGATTAGCATCCGTCCCAACTAAGATTTTAACTCCTCGTTTGCTTAGGTTTTTTCCGACCCTTTGGCAAGCTTCTATGTATATCTTCCAATAATCTCCTCTTCCTATACTTTCTTCTTCAGTTAAACCATTCGGAAAACGAACTCTATTTACATCTGGTAACCATCCTAATCCGCCCTGTGGTGTTAATAAATGTCCTTCAATAATACCTGGGTTTGCGTATTCCAATTCAACCTCATTCAATATGGTTTCTAAATCGGTTTTTTGTCTGTATAGACTCTCCATTCCCCATAAAGTCGAAGTTATTGCAATATTCTTTTTAATTAAAGCTTGTGCAATTGAATCGCTTTTTTCATCAATAAAATTTAGAAAAGCCTCTTTATCATTTCTGAAATGACCAAATTCTCTGTTAAGTGCGTTCATTATTTCTTCAAAATGAGTAACCTCTCTTTGATTGCTTTTCCAAAGGTCAGAAAACTCGACATTAAAAGGAATATGTCCAATCATATCCATCCCTAATGAGTCCGAAATTTCAGATATTGATTTATAGCATTCTTTATTTAAATGACTGTAAATTTTTATGCCATCATATCCCATTTTATAATACTCAATTACTTTCTTTTTTGCATCCGCTGCATTCGTTGTGTTTTCAAACCCTTGAGTATAACTCATAAACCATCCTTGTATGAAACTAAAACTACCAAAGCGAGGAGAAGCAACATAAATAGAGGGTCCTATTCTGCCGTTCATTATCTCTTCTTTCCAGCGTAAATGCTCCTGTTCGCCAATCATTTCTCTTATATGCGTAATTCCGTTAGCAACGTAAAGAAGTAAATCATTTGGACTTTTAAATAGGTGTACATGTGAATCAATTAGCCCAGGGATCAAATACTTTCCTTCTCCATTAATGATTATAGCATCATCTAAAATACTTGGAATGCTGTCAACCTTAATGATTATTCCATCTTTGATAGTTACTGTGTGCTTTTCTAGAAAACTGTTCCCATCTTTTGATAAAACACTAATGTTATTAATTATTATAGGTTGACGGGGAGTAGCTAGATTTTTTACCTCTACTTCTTTAGTATTACCTCCGTACAAAGTTTTTAACCCGTGGTTACTATAAATAATTAAAAAAATTAGTACTGCAGAAAACAACAATAAACTGTATTTGATGATTTTTCTTTTCCTCATTTTTCTAATTAAATACAACGTGACTGTGTAGGAAAGCCGCGTGAATGAATACGTAATTTAGTAAAAAAAACCGAACAGAAAACCCTTAAGTGTTTTCGCTAAATATTTACTTCAATACAACATCTAGTTACAGATAGCCGTATCTATAATATGAAGAACGGTTTGGCGAACTTCGGTTTAATACAGTTTAGTTTTTATTGACAAAATTTTATTCCTTTATAGTTAATTTTATTAGCAATCTCTTTCTCTTTGAATGAAGAAAAAGCCTCATCAATTCTTTGTTGATTATTAGAACCAATAATTGAAAATGTTAAAAAAACTAAAAAATTAGTTACTCAACTAAAAAAATAGTTATGTTTGTTTTGTATTTAAAACAAGCTGAATTTAAAATGAAAAAATTAACCAATAAAGAAGAAGAAATACTTAAAATTTTGTGGCGCCTTGACAAGGCTTTTGTTAAAGAAATTCAAGCTGAGTTTAAAAATAACCCGCCACACTATAATACGCTTTCTACAATGGTCCGAAACTTAGAAGAGAAGGGCTATGTATCTCATTTTGCTTTTGGGAACACACATCAATACTACCCACTGATAAAAAAAGAAGACTATCGAAAGCGTTTTGTGAATGCAACTTTAGACGAATACTTTAGTAATTCTTATAAAAGCCTTGTAACGGCATTTGCCCAAGAGGAGAAGATAAGTATTAAGGAATTAAAGGAAATTATAAACCAAATAGAAAATAAAGAATAATGGAATCTTTACCACTATACCTTCTTAAAAGCGCAGTAATATTAGCTTTATTTTTTACTTGCTTTAAACTCTTTCTGAGTAGAGAAACTTTTTTTATAAATAATCGTTGGTACCTACAACTAGGAATTCTTATAAGTATAGCACTTCCTTTAATGGTTATTAAACGCTATATAGAAATTGAAGAAGCACCATCTACTATATGGACTAATATTCCAGTATCAAATTTATCCGTAGGTTTTGAAGAGCCTACTTGGAACTGGATTACCTTGTTCTTGCAAATATATTTTGTTGGGATACTTTTTATGTGCCTGCGTTTACTATATCAAGGCTTGTGTATAGTTCAATTAATTCGTTCTGGGGAAAAGTATAGAGAAAATAATTTCACTCATGTAGTGGTCAAAAAAAAGGTGTTGCCTTTTTCTTTTTTCAATTATATCGTTTATAACCCAACTCAACATACAGAATCAGATTTAGAAATTATATTGACTCACGAGAAAATGCATTGCAGAGGATGGCATAGTCTTGATATACTTGGGTCTCAACTTTTTTTAATTTTTCAATGGTTTAATCCTTTTGCATGGCTGTATCAAAAAACAATAGCTCAAAATATTGAGTATTTAGCAGATACTGCGGCACTTAAGCAGGTACGTTGTAAAAAAAACTATCAATATGTACTATTAGATTTAGCTGTTGGAACTCAAAAGCTATCAATTATTAACCCTTTTTATAATTCATTAATTAAAAGTCGAATTTTTATGTTAAACAAGAAAAAATCTACCTCAAAAAATTATTGGAAACTATTACCAGTAATACCGTTAATAGTATTGTTTGTAATGCTATTTAACACAGAAACTGTAGCACAAACTAAAAAAGTAGAACGTGTTGAACAACAAAAAACTCTTTTTGTTGCCAAGATTGATAAAAATACTATTGATGCCGACTTAGAAAAAAAGAGTCAAACTTTTAAAGATAAAGGAGTTGACCTTCAATTTAAAAAAATAAAGCGAAATAAAGCTGGTGAGATAACAGGTATTAGAGCAACATATAAAACCTCAGAAGGTAAAAAAGGGCAATATATTGTAGATGATACAAATGCAATAAATCCGTTTCAAGTACGTGCTCAGTTTGATGGAGACAAGGTTAGCGAAATTAAATTTACAGGAACATCTACACGTTTAGCACCTCCTTCTCGACCAGCATCTCCAGCACCTCCAAATGCTCCAGCGTCACCGTCACCTTCAAAAGTTCAAAAACGAGTTGTAGTAACAGCTAATCCTTCAGGTAGGTCAAGAGTTAAAGTTATTTCTTCGGGAGAAGATGAGGACTCAATAGAAGAAGAAAACACGTTTGTTATAGATGACGAAGAGTTTAGTTGGGTTGAAGAAGCTATTGAAGAAGGAGAAGAAGCAAGAGTTGTGGTTGAACTATTGGGAGATGATATTGTGAAGTTTAAAGGAGTGGCAGACTCGTTGAGAGCACACTTTATAAAAGGACATTCGGGGCATGCATATTTTTTAGAAGATTTTGACCCTTCAGAAATGTCCAAAATAATTATAAAAGACTTTGATATAGATGCGGATAGCTTAAGAAAAACGATTCGTAAAAGAATTAAAATAAAAGGTCATGGAAAAAATAAAGACGGGAATGTTTTTGTGTTTTCGGGAGAGCCGAACGAAGAAAATGAATTTTTCTTTGAATCTAATGGAGAAGCTCCACAACCTATTATAATTAAAGATGGGGAAGAAATCGAGAATATTGAGGGTCTAAGCGGAGACGAGATAGAGAGTATTTCTGTTTTGAAAGGAAAGAAAGCAGTTGAAAAATATGGCTCTAAAGGAATTTTTGGTGTAATAGAAATTAAAGGTAAAAAAGATAAAGAATAACAATAGCTTTCATTTAAATAAGTGTTTTTAAACCCTGTGTCTGTTTTAGCAGTACACAGGGTTTTTTTAGGGTTTGATATATGATACTTCTTAAAGATAAAACCCTATTTGACTGACAAAGAATTATAAGATTTTAAGTTTCTTGGCGTTATACTTTCATTAAGAGTTTATATTTAGCTTTTTCGTATTTTTAAAGAGTTAAAAAAACAACTATGTTAACAGTGCCTATTATTAATGAAAGTTCGTATGAACTCCCAACTTTTGCAACAGCAAATTCGGCAGGAGTAGATCTTCGAGCGCACTTAGGAAGCTCAATTACGCTTCGTCCTTTAGAACGGCGAGTTATTGGTACAGGGCTTAAAATAGCTTTGCCCAATGGGTATGAAGCCCAAGTTCGTCCTCGAAGCGGATTAGCGGCTAAATATGGAATAAGTGTTTTAAATTCGCCAGGCACTATTGATGCAGATTATCGAGGCGAAATAGGGGTTATATTAGTAAACCTTTCTAATGAAGATTTTATAGTAAACCCAGGCGAAAGAATAGCACAGTTAGTAATTGCAAAATATGAACAAATTTCATGGCAGCTTCAAGAAACTTTGGATAGCACAGAGCGTAATGATGGAGGTTTTGGAAGTACAGGAAAATAAGATTGTTGTATGAAAATAATAGTTCCAATGGCGGGGAGAGGCTCTCGGCTTCGTCCACACACATTAACTACTCCAAAGCCTTTAGTTGCAGTTGCAGGGATACCTATTGTAGAACAATTAGTAAAAGAGATTGTAAATGTAGTTCAACAACCTATCGAAGAAGTGGCCTTTATTATTGGAGACCCTACTTTTTTTGGAGATGAGGTTTGCGAGCAATTAACAAAAATCGCATCTGATGTTGGCGCAAAAGCAACGATTTATAGGCAATTAGAACCTTTGGGGACAGGGCATGCAATTATGTGTGCAGAACCTTCTCTTTCGGGGCCTGCAATAGTCGCTTATGCCGATACAATTATTAGGGCTAAATTTACTTTAGACCCAAATGCAGATGCTATTATTTGGACAATGAAAGTTGAAGACCCAGAAAACTATGGGGTTGTTCAATTAAATGAACAAAATGAGATTATCGAGTTAATAGAAAAATCTCAAAAATTTGTTTCAGATTTAGCTGTAATAGGAATATATTATTTCAAAGAAATTGAAAAGCTAAAGAACGCTCTTAGCCATGTATTAAGTAAAAAACTCACTGCAGGGAGAGGTGAATATTTTATTAATGATGGGATTAAGAGTATGATAGCGGCAGGGGATTTATTTTTGGTAGGCGAAGTTGATGAATGGATGGACTGTGGGAATAAACAAATAATTTTAAAAACGAATTCTAAAGTATTAGAGTTATTAGAAAAGGAAGGCAAAGAGATGATACATTCATCAGCTATTTTAGAAAACACAACAATAATTCCTCCTTGTTTTATAGGCTCAAAGGCACATCTTAAAAATGTAACCTTAGGTCCGGGTGTTTCGGTAGGAGATGAAACCATTATTGAAAACTCATCAATAGCACATAGTCTAATACAAGATAAAAGTCATATTTCAAATGCAAAATTGCACAATGCGATGATAGGAAACCATGTAATATATGACGGAAATTTCACTCAAATTAGTTTGGGAGATTATACAGAGATAATATGATAAGACGACATTCTTTTTGCTCAAAGTTTATTCAGCTAATTTTACTTATATCAGTTATCGGATGTAAATCTGTAGCAGTATTGCCAACTAAAGAGCCTGTTGAAAAGGTTAACCTTAAGCTACTAACTAAGGAAATAGAAAAAGCTGAAACAAAAATAAAAGTTATTAGATCACGTATAAAAGCAGAATATAGTGACTCTAATCAAAAGCAACAAGTTAGTTTAAATCTTCGAATGATATCAAATGAAGCAATTTGGATGGGAGCTTCTATACTTATTCCTATTGCTAAGGTTCTCATTACTCCTGATAGTGTTGGGTTTTATGAAAAGTTTCAAAAAACGTATTACGAAGGCGATATGAGCCTTATCAATGATAAGTTGGGAGTAACATTTAAGTTCGAAGATTTACAAAATATATTATTGGGTAATCCTATTACAGATTTAAAAGGGGCTAAGGTTGATATAATTAGCCACCCGAAATATTATGTTTTGATTCCAAAAATTAAGAATAATCAATTTCAACCAACTTATTTTTTTGATCCTACCACATTTAGGCTAAAAGAGCAGCGTTTTATAATTAATAGTACAGGGCACTCGTTAAGTATTCGTTACCCAAAACTACAAAATGTAGAAGATAAAACATTGCCTAGAACGATAGAGATATCTGTTTTCGATGGGTCTAATTTGGTTCAAATCACATTAGATTTTATTAGAACTGATTTCCCAAAAAATCTTTCAGTTCCTTTTGCTATACCCAAAGGATATAAAAGGATAAATTTATAATGAAGCTAACGTCTAGTTTTTTTGCTCGTGTAATAATTGCTTTCTTTTGGTGCTTATTACTAGGAGTCGATGCTAGAGCACAAGATAAGAGACAGCAAAACTTAGAAGCTCAACGAAAGCAGTTACAGCAAGAAATAAAGCAAATTAATAGGCTTTTATTTTCAAATAAAGCACACACAAAATCGGCACTAACCGAGGTAGAAGATCTTAACCTAAGAATTGATGTTCGCCGAAGGCTTATTCAAGTTACCAATGCGCAGATTAATCAACTAACTCGACAAATTAACATTAATCAAAGTACTATTGGGTTACAACAAAAGGAGCTTGAAAGCTTAAAAAAGGACTATGCAAATATGATTTTAAAATCGTATCAGAGTAAGTCTAATCAAAGCCGTATGATGTTTCTTTTTTCTTCTGAAAATTTTTTGCAAGCATATAAACGTTTCCAATATTTAAAGCAATACGCAAATTACCGTAAAAAACAAGGGGAGTTAATTGCTCAAAAAACACAAGCGTTACAAAACTTAAACGTAACTCTTATTGAGCAAAAACAAAAAAAGGTTATTCTTATTCAAGAGAATAAATCAATTCGAAGTGAATTTGAAAAAGAACAGAAAGAGCAAAATGCATTAATTAAGTCGCTCAATAAAAAGCAGAAAAGTTTTGTAAGTCAAATTAAGCAAAAGCAAAAGGAAGAGGATAGAATAAATAAAGAGATTCAACGTCTTATCCGTGAGGCTATAGTTGCTTCGAATAAGTTGGCTGATAAAAATCCTAATTCAAAAGTGTTTACGCTAACCCCCGAAGATCAATTGATTTCTGATAATATTATTGCAAATAAAGGGAAACTCCCTTGGCCTGTCGAACAAGGGATTGTCGTTCAGGGTTTTGGAAAACAACAACATCCTGTTGTAAAAACCACTACAATACAAAATAATGGAGTTACTATCTCCTCTCCCGAAAGGTCTGAGGCACGAGCTGTTTTTGAAGGAAAGGTAATGTCTGTTTTTAATTTTAAAGGAAGTAATCCTACGGTTTTGGTTCAACATGGAAATTACATTACAGCATATACTAACCTTAGTGAAGTTTATGTAATAAAAGGGCAGAAAATAAAAGTTAAAGAAAGGATTGGGAAAATATTTACGAACCCAAAAACAGGGAAAACAGAATTGAAGTTTAGTATATTTAGAATAGATAAACCACAAAATCCCAAAAGTTGGATTTATAGAATGTAGTTAATTATTCTTCTAAAAACCAAGCTTGTCTTTCGAGGGTATACTGCAAAAAATAATATAAGTTGAGTGCTTCTTTTTTAGATTTAAACCTTCCGTAAGCTATTCGAAATAAGCCTTCGGGGCTTTTCTTTGCAAATGCAGCATCATCGAATCCTTCTTCTCTTAAAGTTCTCAGCATTTTGTTGGCATTCGATTTTTCTCTATAACTTCCAGCAATTACACTAAAATAATCGCCTTTAACTATATTAGTAGCTTTAGTCGTATTTTTTGTAACTACATTTAGTTCTAGTGTTGTAAGTTCTCCTAAATCAAAAGAAGCTTGTTGAACGTTGCTTTTAATTTGTTCCTGTGCTTGTTCTGTAGATTTTAATCGTTCTTCGCTAATATATTGACTTAAAAAATGAAAGGATCCGCTTATTAATACAATGGCTAATAACCCTACAGCTGCATATTTGAAATAGTTAGACCTTCTTTTCCCTTTTTTAGGAGTGAATGCAAAAGTGCTTTTTTTAGAATCTTCCATAACATTAGTTTTTTTGAAAACAGGAGTATTTGATATTTCTGTTTTCGGTTCAGTTTGGCTTAATTTTAAAATAGGTTTTCGCTTGTAAGAAACTAGACCTATTGAGTTTGTATCAAAATTTATTTCTTCTGAGGGAGAAAAGTGTATTTTTTCTTCAGAGTTTATACGAAGTTCTCCAATCCCTGGGAGAATAATAGCAGTATTATTCTTTAGGTTATCTTTCCATTTCTTGACCTTGCCTTGTATCTGCTTTAGGGCATCTTCATAAGAGATAGAGTTACGCTTAGTAATATAATTAGCTAACAGCCCGTCATTTTGAGTCAACAGTGCATTATAAGAAACTCTTTTCTTATTAGGATAGAATATGCCTTGCTTACGATCAATGTGAATTTTAACAGACTGAGTTAAAAAAGCGCCTAACTCTGGAATGACTACACATTCGTATTTATAGAGAAGTTCTTTGACATATTGTTCCAAATTCATATTCAAAAGTAAGAATAAAGTAATAAATTTAAAATTAATTCATTTAATAATATGATATTAACGCCAATTCAAGCGGCTTTATTGTTACAATCTTTGCCTGGGATAGGAGATATTACTGCAAAAAAATTAATTGATAACTGTGGTAGTGTAGTCGCTGTATTTGAAGAAAAGATAGATAATTTACTCAAAATTAAGGGTATAGGAACCTTTCATGTTAAGGGTTTTTCTAATTTAGAATCTTATATACCAGCAGTAGAAGAAGAAGAAAAGTTTTTGAAGAAAGAGAAACTGGCTACATTGGTTTATGGAGAAGAAAATTATCCGCTTAGCTTGAGTTACTGTGCAGATACTCCTTTAATTCTTTTCCAAAAAGGGCAGGTGTCTTGGAATAATAAACGGATTATAAGTATAGCAGGCACTCGCAAACCCACTACTATGGGGATTGATTTTTGCAAACAATTAATTGAAGATTTATCTGATTATAATCCTTTAATCATATCAGGTTTTGCTAGAGGAATTGATATTGTTGCTCATAAAGCAGCCCTTGCTAAAGGTTTAGAAACTGTAGCTTGCTTAGCACATGGGTTAAATCATATATATCCTGCGGAACACAAACAATATGTGGAAGAGGTTTGTAAACAAGGCGCATTATTATCGGAGTTTTGGAGTACTTCTTCTTTTGAAAAATCAAATTTTTTAAAACGAAACCGTATTATAGCAGGGTTAGCACATGCAACTATTATTATTGAATCTGGAGCGAGAGGAGGTAGTTTAATCACAGCAGAACATGCACATAATTATGGGCGTGATGTATATACTGTTCCAGGACGGGTTACGGACACACAAAGCAAAGGGTGCTTAGATCTTATTCGAACTGAAAAAGCACGGATGATTACTTCTGCAGCTGATTTAATATATTGGATGGGTTGGGAACCCACAGAGAAACCTAAAGAAAAACAAAAAGAGTTATTTGTAAGCTTAACCGATAACGAAACTATTTTATATAATTTACTAGAGCAAAAAACGAGTTTAGACCAACTGTCTATACAAACCCAATTACCTATTAGTAAAGTAGCTTCGCTTTTATTTCAATTAGAAATGAAAGGATGTGTTCGTTCTTTGGCAGGGAAGCAATTTGAACGTATTTAATAACCCGCTTTAGAACGGACTCGCATTAAAACTTCAGAGGCTACTTGCTTGGCTTTTTTAGCACCTTTGGCAAGAGAAACAGTAACT
Organism: Candidatus Arcticimaribacter sp.; assembly: GCA_965277835.1. Taxonomy (GTDB): domain Bacteria; phylum Bacteroidota; class Bacteroidia; order Flavobacteriales; family Flavobacteriaceae; genus Arcticimaribacter. Next base: position 1,776,967 of record OZ255841.1, read on the forward strand.
TCAGCAGGATTATTTTGATAATAGTTAAATTTTTCTCTTACATCCTGAAATTCATTAATAATTAACTCAAATAACGCTTGCTTTATTTCGCCATAGCCAGTACCTCCAGTTAAATAAAGACTTCTTAAGTGTTCTATTTGCTCTTGAGTTCCTAATAAAGAATATAGCTCAAAGATGGTACACTTTTCAGGGTCTTTTGGTTGTTCTAATGGAGTAGAATCTGTTTTGATGCTCATTATTTGTTTGCGCAGTTTTTTTTCAGGGAGAAAAATGTCAATAGTATTATTTTTAGATTTACTCATTTTATGCCCGTCTGTCCCAGGTATTATTTGCGCATTTTTTTGAACTTGAGCTTTTGGTATAACAAAAGTATTCCCTAATTGATTATTAAAACGAGAGGCAACATCTCGTGTAATTTCCAAATGTTGAAGTTGATCTTTTCCTACTGGGACAATCTCAGCATCATATAATAAAATATCAGCAGCCATTAAAATAGGGTAATTAAATAAGCCTGCATTTATATCTGAAAGGCGATCTGCTTTATCCTTAAATGAATGTGCCAAAGTAAGACGTTGGTAAGGGAAAAAACAACTGAGATACCAGCATAGTTCAGTAACTTCACTTATATCACTTTGTTTATAAAAAATTGTTTTATCTGTATCTAAACCACAAGCTAACCAAGCAGCGGCGGTGTTAAAGGTATATTCCCTTAAAAGAGATCCGTCTTTTATTTGTGTTAATGAATGTAAGTCTGCAATGAAAAGAAAAGATTCATTTTCTTTTTTTTCTGCCATTTTTATAGCGGGGAGAACAGCTCCTAAAAGATTACCTAAATGAGGGGTTCCTGTACTTTGTATACCGGTAAGAATTCGTGCCATTTCAATCTTAGTTTGGACAAATGTACTTTTTTCATCACAAAAAATGACCCCTCTTTAGGTAAGAAAGTTATACTTATTTAGATTCTTCTTTCTTCGATAATTTGTTTATGTATAAAGACGAGGCAATCAATCCTATTCCCGAAAAAAGCATAACACCTACAAAGTAACCTGTTTCATCTTCGACAAATAAGTTTATGTCGTCGGCAAAACTTCCAAAAATTAAGCCAATGGCAGCACCAATTACAAGTGCTCCAAATTTTATGCTCCCATAAGGACTAGAAGGCTTACGTTCTGGAATTTCTATTCCTTTTTCAATCATACTTTTTTTCTTGTGATAATCTGTAATGATAGCAATGATTGCTATTGCTACACCTCCTATCATTGCGATAATAGGTATCATTAATGCTAAAATTCCTTCTCTCATAATTTTTATTTTTAAGGGTTAATTTGCTTATATGACAACACAAAAAATAAAAAGGTTACATTTTTTTGTAACTTTCAAAAAAGATGATGTGTCTAAGTTATAAATTGAGGTTTATATATGGAACTTCCTGAATCGATTATAAAACGATTGCAACAAGGAGAGAAAGAGCTTTTTGGTCAACTTATCGAAGTTTACCAAGATAGAGTCTATGGGCTTTTAATGAAGTTAATGCAAAATGAAGAGGATGCAAATGAGATTGCACAGATTGTTTTTATTCAAGTATATCAAAAAATAAAAACGTTTAGAGGTGTGTCTAAGTTGTCGGTTTGGATATATAGAATTACATATAATCATGCGATGACCCAATTAAAATCAAATAAGCGTTGGGTTTATGATTATTTTGAAGATGAGGACACAGAAAGAACCTATGAACCAGAGATACTAAAGCAGCTAAATCAAAAGGATGAGCAAGAAAAAATACAGAGGGCATTAAGCCAATTATCACCTTCAGAGCAAATGTTACTCAATTTATTTTATTTAGAAGAATTGAGTTATGATGAAATTGTAAATATTACAAAATTGAGCTTATCAAATGTTAAAGTGAAATTGCATCGATCTAAGAAAAAATTAAAAAATCTTTTGATGCGCACAGAAATATATCAGAACGTATAAAAAATTATAGTGATGAACGAAAACGAATTAAAATCAATTCTTCAAAAGTTGCCTTCTTATAAGGCTCCTAAAGGGTTTAAGGCACAAGTTTTGAATATAATAGAGCAACAACAATCTAAGAAAAAGGGGTTGTTGCCTTCACAGAATAGAATATCAATTTTAACAGTTTTAGGGCTCCTTATTATCCCTTTTTTGGTGTTAGGAATTTTTATTACTTTTTCTTCAATGACTGGGCGTAATCCATTTGAGTTTTCTGAAACGTTCAACGGATTTGTTAATTTTAAAACTGGGAGTATCGTTTTGTGTTCTTTGGTTTTTTGGAGTACTGTAGATCAGTATACTACTGTGCGTTAAGAGCCTCCTGTTTATTCATTAAAAAGTCACAATTAAAACCTGTTTGTCTTTTACAATAGTTCACAATATAGTAGAACTTAAATTAAAAGAACAGGATACCCTGTTTTTGTTGCAAAAAAATAAAATTTACATTCAAAATAATTTCTTTTTGTGAGATGCAATATTAAAGCATTATTACAGTTAATTATTTGATATTCAATAGTATAACATATATATGTATTGTTTGACAATTTTTTTGAAAATGAATAACGAATAGAATAGTGTTAAATCTTATTAATACAACAGTCATTTTTAAGGTTTATTTAATGAATATTGTTAATAAGTTGCTAAATTTGTGATATTTTTATAAAACTGTCTTAATAGTTTTATTAGGATTGATATTGTTAATGGGTAAGTACAGATATATTCGGTTATTACTAATAACTTCTTTTTTAGTAGGAGGGTTTACCGTATTTGGACAAATAAAAATAGGAGATAATGTAGATATAATATCTCCTTTTGCTATTCTTGAGTTAGAGAGTACGGATAAAGGGCTTATGCTTCCTCGTATGACGACTCAACAGAGAGATGCAGCTTTTGGTCGAACTACTCCCGCTGGATTAATGATATATAATATAGACGAGGATAGAATTCAGTATCTTCGTTTTACTAGTATATGGAATGGCGTTGCTACGACAACAACACAATTAGTTTGGGAAGATGCTACAGACGATGCTGTAATGACAGGTTCATCATTCCCTACAATGCCAGATGAAGGGAGTTTATATTATAACGAACAAGAAGCGATTTTATATATTTGGAATTCTGTAGATAATAACTGGAAGGTTGTTGCCAACGAAAAAGTAACACTTAGTAGTCCAGTTATTACATACCTTACTTCTAACGGCGTAACTGATACACTTGATCTTTCTTCGTTAATTGGTTTACCAAAATTAATTAATAATTCAATTCTTGAATTTACTAATGGTAGAGGACAAAAGTTTTCTATAGATTATAATTTTGTTCAAGATAATCAAACACTTACTATTTCAGGGACTTTATTGTCTATATCAAATGGTAATTCTATAGATCTTTCTTCTTTTGCTGGAGGTGGAGGTGGAGGAGGAATTGGAATTCCAGGACCGCCAGGAGCCCCAGGACCACCAGGACCTGTTGCTACAGGAACAGTAACTAATTCAATTTTACGTTGGACAGGTACCGAATGGGTAGAGAGTACTAGTGTTTTAAGTAGTAATAGTGAAGTTAGAGTTAGACAAAATTTGATAGCCGATGCTAATACTTCAATAGCTGGTAATTTAACAGTACAATCTACAACTACTCTAACGCATTTAAGTTTAACAGGATATTTATTAGATTCTAATGGTAACGCGGGTACAGCAGGACAAATATTAAGTAGTACAGGCGCAGGCACAGTATGGACTGCTGCAGCGACTGGTACAATAGGTTCTGGTATAGTTACAGATTCTTTATTGAGATGGGACGGTAGAAACTGGGTAGAGAGTAATAGTGTTTTAGTGAACAGCGCAGGCGTATCTATTACTACTAATTTAATAGTAGGAGGTAATACCACAGTTAGAGGGACTTTAGCAGTAGATTCAAATACAACAATCACAGGCGATTTAACAGTACAAGCGACCACAACCCTAGCAACCTTAAGTCTAACAGGTGCTATATTAGACTCTAGAGGTAATGCAGGGACAACAGGACAGGTATTAAGTAGTATAGGTACAGGCACACTTTGGACAGCTGCCGCCTCAGGCACTATAGCCTCAGGTATTGTTACAGACTCTTTATTGCGATGGGACGGTAGAAACTGGGTAGAGAGTAGTAGTGTTTTAGTGAACAGTGCAGGCGTATCTATTGCTACTAATTTAATAGTAGGAGGTAATACGACAGTTACAGGCACTTTAGCAGTAGATTCAAATACAACAATCACAGGTGATTTAACAGTACAAGCGACCACAACCCTAGCGACTTTAAGTTTAACAGGTGCTATATTAGATTCTAATGGCAACGGAGGTACAGCGGGACAGATATTAAGTAGTACAGGCGCAGGAACAGTATGGACTGCTGCATCGACAGGGACAATAGCTTCTGGTATTGTTACAGACGCTTTATTGCGATGGGACGGTAGAAATTGGGTAGAGAATAGCAATGTTTTAGTAAACAGTGCAGGCGTATCTATCACTACGGACTTATTAGTAAGTGGTAACACAGTAGTATCAGGTACGTTTACCGCCTTACAGGCCACAACAACTCTAGCGACCTTAAGTCTAACAGGTGCGATATTAGATTCTAATGGCAACGCAGGTACGGCAGGACAGATATTAAGTAGTACAGGAGCAGGGACAGTATGGACTGCTGCATCGACAGGGACTATAGCCTCCGGTATTGTTACAGACGCTTTATTGCGATGGGACGGTAGAAATTGGGTAGAGAATAGCAATGTTTTAGTAAACAGTGCAGGCGTATCTATTACTACGGACTTATTAGTAAGTGGTAACACAGTAGTATCAGGTAGGTTTACCGCCTTACAGGCCACCACAACTTTAGCAACCTTAAGTTTAACAGGTGCGATATTAGATTCTAATGGCAACGCAGGTACGGCAGGACAGATATTAAGTAGTACAGGCGCAGGGACAGTATGGACAGCTGCATCGACAGGTACAATAGCCTCTGGTATTGTTACAGACGCTTTATTGCGGTGGGACGGTAGAAACTGGGTAGAGAATAGCAATGTTTTAGTAAACAGTGCAGGCGTATCTATCACTACGGACTTATTAGTAAGTGGTAACACAGTAGTATCAGGTAGGTTTACAGCTTTACAAGCGACCACAACCTTAGCGACCTTAAGTCTAACAGGTGCGATATTAGATTCTAATGGCAACGAAGGTACAGCAGGACAAATATTAAGTAGTACAGGCGCAGGAACAGTATGGACTGCTGCATCGACAGGGACTATAGCCTCAGGTATTGTTACAGACGCTCTATTACGATGGGACGGTAGAAACTGGGTAGAGAGCAGCAGTTTATTAGTGAACAGCACAGGCGTCTCTATTACTACAGACTTATTAGTAGGAGGTAATACGACAGTTACAGGCACTTTAGCAGTAGATTCAAGTACAACAATCACAGGTAATTTAACAGTCCAAGCGACCACAACTTTAGCGACCTTAAGTTTAACAAGCGTTATATTAGACTCTAATGGTAATGCAGGGACATCAGGGCAGATATTAAGTAGTACAGGCGCAGGGACAGTATGGACTGCTGCATCGACAGGGACTATAGCCTCAGGCACGGTTACAGACGCTCTATTACGATGGGACGGTAGAAACTGGGTAGAGAGCAGCAGTTTATTAGTGAACAGCACAGGCGTCTCTATTACTACAGATTTATTAGTAGGAGGTAATACTACAGTTACAGGTACTTTAGCAGTATCCTCAAACACTTTGATATCAGGTGATTTAACAGTCCAAGCGACCACAACCCTAGCGACCTTAAGTTTAACAAGCGTTATATTAGACTCTAATGGTAATGCAGGTACAACAGGGCAGATATTAAGTAGTACAGGTACAAGTACAACATGGGTAGATAATACAGGTAATACTTTAACTTCAGGTACAACGACAGATACAACGCTAAGATGGGATGGTAATCGTTGGGTAGAGAGTAGTAGTTTATTGGTGAATACTACAGGAGTATCTATTACTACAGATTTATTAGTAGGAGGTAATATTACAGTTACAGGTACTTTAGCAGTATCCTCAAACACTTTGATATCAGGTGATTTAACAGTCCAAGCGACCACAACCCTAGCGACCTTAAGTTTAACAAGCGTCATATTAGACTCTAATGGTAATACAGGAACATCAGGGCAGATATTAAGTAGTACAGGTACAAGTACAACATGGGTAGATAATACAGGTAATATCTTAACTTCAGGCACGGTTACAGACTCTTTATTGAGATGGGACGGTAGAAACTGGGTAGAGAGCAGCAGTTTATTGGTGAATAGCACAGGTGTATCAATCACTACAGACTTATTGGTAAGAGGTAACACCACAGTTACAGGCACTTTAGATGTTAGTTCAGGGGCAACAATCACAGGCGATTTAACAGTAGAAGCCACAACAACCTTAGCAACTTTAAGTTTAACAGGCGCGGTATTAGATTCTGATGGTAATATTGGTACTCTGGGCCAAATATTAAGTAGCACAGGCACTAGTACGAATTGGGTTGGCATAGCTACACCTACTTTGATTTCAGATTTAGATGGAGATACTCGTATTGAAGTAGGAAGGACTGCTGATGATGATTTGATTCGTTTTTTCACATCAGCATCAACCACTACAGAGACTCTTAGAATAGATGGTAATCGTTTAGAATTTTTTAATCCTTTCGGGAATTCAATTTTTATAGGGGAATCTGCAGGAGTTTCTATTACTCTTGACTCCTCTGGCTTTTTTGGTGATCCTTCTGAGAATACTTTTGTAGGTTCAGGAGCAGGGCAGACTATTATTATAGGTTCAAGAAATTCTCTTTTCGGATCATCAGCTGGGAGGGGTTCTAGTTATGGGAATGATAATACTTATATAGGAGCAAATACTGGAAGAGGCAGACCTTCTATTAATATGTTCATTAATGATAACACTTTTGTAGGAAGCGGAGCAGGGAGTAATACTATAACAAGTAACAATACTTTTATAGGCGCAAGTGCAGGTTTAGCTAATACAACGGGTGGTAATAATATATTTATAGGACGTCAGGCAGGAAGTAGTGTTGTAGGTGGTGTTAATAACATTAATTCATCGAATTCTGTATTTATAGGTAATGGTACACTTTCGTTTGCACCTACATCATCAAATGAAATCGTAATAGGGTATCAGGCTACAGGGTTAGGTACTAATACGGTGGTATTGGGTAACACTGATATAGCAACTACAGTTTTACGAGGTAATGTAGGTATAGGAACTGCTGTTCCTACTGTAGATTTACAGGTAAATGGCACAGCACGTTTTACGACGATCCAAGACTCTTATGGTAATGTAGGTACACCAGGACAGGTATTGAGTAGTACAGGTACAAGTACAGCATGGATAGATGGAGTAGGCAGTAGTACTTTAGGTACAGGATTAGTTACAGACACAACCTTAAGATGGAGTGGTACACGTTGGGTAGAGAGCAGCAGTCTATTAGTAAGCAGTACAGGCGTCTCTATTACTACAGACTTATTAGTAGGAGGTAATACGACAGTTACAGGTACTTTAGCAGTAGATTCAAATACAACAATCACAGGCGATTTAACAGTTCAAGCGACCACAACCTTAGCGACCTTAAGTTTAACAGGAGCCGTATTAGACTCTAGAGGTAATGCAGGAGCAACAGGGCAGATATTAAGTAGTACAGGCACAAGCACAGCATGGATAGATGGAGTAGGCAGTAGTACTTTAGGTACAGGTACGACGACAGACACAACCTTAAGATGGAGTGGTACACGTTGGGTAGAGAGCAGCAGTCTATTAGTAAGCAGTACAGGCGTCTCTATTACTACAGACTTATTAGTAGGAGGTAATACGACAGTTACAGGTACTTTAGCAGTAGATTCAAATACAATAATCACAGGCGATTTAACAGTTCAAGCGACCACAACCTTAGCGACCTTAAGTTTAACAGGAGCCGTATTAGACTCTAGAGGTAATGCAGGAGCAACAGGGCAGATATTAAGTAGTACAGGCACAAGCACAGCATGGATAGATGGAGTAGGCAGTAGTACTTTAGGTACAGGTACGACGACAGACACAACCTTAAGATGGAGTGGTACACGTTGGGTAGAGAGTAGTAGTCTATTAGTAAGTAGTACAGGCGTATCTATCACTACAGACTTATTAGTAGGAGGTAATACGACAGTTACAGGCACTTTAGCCGTAGCTTCAAATACAACAATCACAGGTAATTTAACAGTCCAAGCGACCACCACCTTAGCGACTTTAAGTTTAACAGGCGCGGTATTAGACTCTAATGGTAATGCAGGAACAACAGGGCAGATATTAAGTAGTACAGGCACAAGCACAGCATGGATAGATGGAGTAGGTAGTAGTACTTTAGGCACAGGTACGACGACAGACACAACCTTAAGATGGAGTGGTACACGTTGGGTAGAGAGCAGCAGTCTATTAGTAAGCAGCACAGGCGTATCTATCACTACGGACTTATTAGTAGGAGGTAATACGACAGTTACAGGCACTTTAGCAGTAGATTCAAATACAACAATCACAGGCGATTTAACAGTCCAAGCGACCACAACCTTAGCGACTTTAAGTTTAACAGGCGCGGTATTAGACTCTAATGGTAATGCAGGAACAACAGGGCAGTTATTGAGTAGTACAGGCACAAGCACAGCATGGATAGATGGAGTAGGCAGTAGTACTTTAGGTACAGGTACGACGACAGACACAACCTTAAGATGGAGTGGTACACGTTGGGTAGAGAGTAGTAGTCTATTAGTAAGTAGTACAGGCGTATCTATCACTACAGATTTATTAGTAGGAGGTAATACGACAGTTACAGGCACTTTAGCAGTAGCTTCAAACACAACAATCACAGGCAATTTAACAGTCCAAGCGACCACCACCTTAGCGACTTTAAGTTTAACAGGCGCGGTATTAGATTCAGATGGTAATGCAGGAACAACAGGGCAGATATTAAGTAGTACAGGCACAAGTACAACATGGATAGATGGAGTAGGCAGTAGTACTTTAGGCACAGGTACGACGACAGACACAACCTTAAGATGGAGTGGTACACGTTGGGTAGAGAGTAGTAGTCTATTAGTAAGTAGTACAGGTGTATCTATCACTACAGATTTATTAGTAAGAGGTAATACGACAGTTACAGGCACTCTAGATATATCCTCAAACACCTTGATATCAGGTAACTTAGATGTTAGTTCAGGGGCTACAATCACAGGTGATTTAACAGTAGAAGCGGTAACAACCTTAGCGACCTTAAGTTTAACAGGTGCAGTATTAGATTCTGATGGTGAGCCAGGCAACTTAGGACAGATATTAAGTAGTACAGGTACCCGTACAGATTGGATAGATGGCATAGGTAGTGTTTTAGGCACAGGTACGACGACAGATACAACACTAAGATGGGACGGTAGCCGTTGGGTAGAGAGTAGTAGTTTATTGGTGAATAGTACAGGTGTATCAATTACTACGAATTTATTAGTAGGAGGCAATACCACAGTTACAGGTACTTTAGATGTTAGTTCAGGGGCTACAATCACAGGCGATTTAACAGTAGAAGCGACTACAACTTTAGCGACTTTAAGTTTAACAGGAGCCGTATTAGATTCTGATGGTAATATTGGTACTTTGGGTCAGATATTAAGTAGCACAGGTACTAGTACGAATTGGATTGATATAGCTACACCTACTTTGATTTCAGATTTAGATGGAGATACTCGTATTGAAGTAGAAAGGACTGCTGATGATGATTTGATTCGTTTTTTCACATCAGCATCAACTACGACAGAGACTCTTAGAATAGATGGTAATCGTTTAGAGTTTTTTAATCCTTTCGGGAATTCAGTTCTCATAGGTGAATCTGCAGGAGCTTCTCTTACTCTTGACCCTACTGGTGGCTTGTTGGGTGGTGATCCTTCTGAAAACACTTTTGTAGGTTCAGGAGCAGGGCAGACAATTACTTTTGGTTCAAGAAATTCTTTTTTCGGTTCATCAGCGGGTAGGGGTCTTATTTCTGGGAGTGATAATACTTATATAGGAGTAAATACTGGAAGAGGTAGGCAACCTTCTATTAATGGCATTGAGAATAATACTTTTGTAGGAAGTGGAGCAGGGAGTAATACTATAACAAATAACAATACTTTTATAGGCGCAAGTGCAGGTTTAGCTAATACAACGGGTGGTAATAATATATTTATAGGACGTCAGGCAGGAAGTAGTGTTGTAGGCGGTGTTAATAATACTAATTCATCGAATTCTGTATTTATAGGTAATGGCACACTTTCGTTTGCACCTACATCATCAAATGAAATCGTAATAGGGTATCAGGCTACAGGGTTAGGTACTAATACGGTGGTCTTGGGTAACACTGATATAGCAACTACAGTTTTACGAGGTAATGTTGGTATAGGGACTACTGCCCCAGCGGTTAATTTACAAGTAAGCGGTACGGCACGTTTTACGACAATTCAAGATTCTTATGGTAATGTAGGTACATCAGGTCAGTTATTGAGTAGTACAGGCACAAGTACAGCATGGATAGATGGAGTAGGCAGTAGTACTTTAGGCACAGGTACGACGACAGACACAACCCTAAGATGGAGTGGTACACGTTGGGTAGAGAGCAGCAGTTTATTAGTAAGCAGTACAGGCGTATCTATCACTACAGACTTATTAGTAAGTGGTAATACAGTAGTCTCAGGCACTTTAGCCGTAGCTTCGAATACAAGAATCACAGGTAATTTAACAGTCCAAGCGACCACAACTCTAGCGACTTTAAGTTTAACAGGTGCGGTATTAGATTCAGATGGTGATCCAGGTACAATAGGACAGATACTGAGTAGTACAGGCACCCGCACAGATTGGATAGATGGCATAGGTAGTGTTTTAGGCACAGGTACGACAACAGACACAACCTTAAGATGGAGTGGTACACGTTGGGTAGAGAGCAGCAGTCTATTAGTAAGCAGTACAGGCGTATCTATCACTACAGACTTATTAGTAAGTGGTAATACAGTAGTCTCAGGCACTTTAGCCGTAGCTTCGAATACAAGAATCACAGGTAATTTAACAGTCCAAGCGACCACAACCCTAGCGACTTTAAGTTTAACAGGTGCGGTATTAGATTCAGATGGTGATCCAGGTACAATAGGACAGATATTAAGTAGTACAGGCACCCGTACAGATTGGATAGATGGCATAGGTAGTGTTTTAGGTACAGGAACGACGACAGACACAACCTTAAGATGGAGTGGTACACGTTGGGTAGAGAGTAGTAGTTTATTAGTAAGCAGCACAGGTGTATCTATTACTACAGACTTATTAGTAAGTGGTAACACAGTAGTATCAGGCACTTTAGATATAGTATCAAATACATTAATATCTGGTAGATTGAGCGTAGCTTCAAACACCTTGATATCAGGTAATTTAGATGTTAGTTCAGGGGCTACAATCACAGGTAATTTAACAGTCCAAGCGACCACAACCCTAGCGACTTTAAGTTTAACAGGGGCGGTATTAGATTCAGATGGTGATCCAGGCACAATAGGACAGATATTAAGTAGTACAGGCACCCGTACAGATTGGATAGATGGCATAGGTAGTGTTTTAGGCACAGGAACGACGACAGACACAACCTTAAGATGGAGTGGTACACAATGGGTAGAGAGTAGTAGTCTATTAGTGAGTAGTACAGGAGTCTCTATTACTACAGATTTATTAGTAGGAGGTAATACGACAGTTACAGGCACGTTTACGGCTTTACAAGCGACCACCACCTTAGCGACTTTAAGTTTAACAGGGGCGGTATTAGATTCAGATGGTGATCCAGGCACAATAGGACAGATATTAAGTAGTACAGGCACCCGTACAGATTGGATAGATGGCATAGGTAGTGTTTTAGGTACAGGTACATCAACAGACACAACCTTAAGATGGAGTGGTACACGTTGGGTAGAGAGTAGTAGTTTATTAGTAAGTAGTACAGGCGTATCTATCACTACAGACTTATTAGTAAGAGGCAATACGACAGTTACAGGCACTTTAGCCGTAGCTTCAAATACAACAATCACAGGTGATTTAACAGTATTAGCCACCACCACCTTAGCGACTTTAAGTTTAACAGGCGCTGTATTAGATTCAGATGGTGAGCCCGGCACAATAGGACAGATATTAAGTAGTACAGGTACCCGTACAGATTGGATAGATGGCATAGGTAGTGTTTTAGGCACAGGTACGACGACAGACACAACCTTAAGATGGAGTGGTACACGTTGGGTAGAAAGTAGTAGTCTATTAGTAAGTAGTACAGGTGTATCAATCACTACAGACTTATTAGTAGCTGGTAACACAGTAGTCTCAGGCACTTTAGATATAGTATCAAATACATTAATATCTGGCAGATTGAGCGTAGCTTCAAACACCTTGATATCAGGTAATTTAGATGTTAGCTCAGGGGCTACAATCACAGGCGATTTAACAGTCCAAGCGACCACCACCTTAGCGACTTTAAGTTTAACAGGCGCTGTATTAGACTCAGATGGTGATCCAGGTACAATAGGACAGATATTAAGTAGTACAGGCACCCGTACAGATTGGATAGATGGCATAGGTAGTGTTTTAGGCACAGGAACGACGACAGACACAACCTTAAGATGGAGTGGTACACGTTGGGTAGAGAGTAGTAGTCTATTAGTAAGCAGTACAGGCGTATCTATCACTACAGACTTATTAGTAAGAGGCAATACGACAGTTACAGGTACTTTAGCAGTAGCTTCAAATACGACAATCACAGGTAATTTAACAGTCCAAGGGACTACAACTTTAGCGACCTTAAGTTTAACAGGTGCGGTATTAGATTCAGATGGAGATCCAGGCACAATAGGACAGATATTAAGTAGTACAGGCACCCGTACAGATTGGATAGATGGTATAGGTAGTGTTTTAGGCACAGGAACGACGACAGACACAACCTTAAGATGGAGTGGTACACGTTGGGTAGAGAGTAATAGTCTATTAGTAAGTAGTACAGGCGTATCTATCACTACAGACTTATTAGTAAGTGGTAACACAGTAGTCTCAGGCACTTTAGATATAGTATCAAACACATTAATATCTGGTAGATTGAGCGTAGCATCAAACACCTTGATATCAGGTAACTTAGATGTTAGTTCAGGGGCTACAATCACAGGCGATTTAACAGTTCAAGGGACCACCACCTTAGCGACTTTAAGTTTAACAGGTGCTGTATTAGATTCAGATGGTAATGTTGGTACTTTTGGTCAGATACTGAGTAGTACAGGCACCCGTACGAATTGGATTGATATAGCTACACCTACTTTGATTTCAGATTTAGATGGGGATACTCGTATTGAAGTAGAAAGGACTGCTGATGATGATTTGATTCGTTTTTTCACATCAGCATCAACCACTACAGAGACTCTTAGGATAGATGGTAATCGTTTAGAATTTTTTAATCCTTACGGGAATTCAGTTCTCATAGGTGAATCTGCAGGAGTTTCTCTTACTCTTGATTCTACAGGTATTTTCACTAATCCTTCTGAGAATACTTTTGTAGGTTCAGGATCAGGGCAGACTATTACTTTTGGTTCAAGAAATTCTCTTTTCGGTTCATCAGCGGGGAATGGTTTTACTATTGGGAGTGATAATACTTATATAGGAGCAAATACTGGAAGAGGTAGGCAGCCGACTTCTATTAGGGGCGTTGAGAATAATACTTTTGTAGGAAGTGGAGCAGGGAGTAATACTATAACAAATAACAATACTTTTATAGGCGCAAGTGCAGGTTTAGCTAATACAACGGGTGGTAATAATATATTTATAGGACGTCAGGCAGGGAGTAGTGTTGTAGGTGGTGTTAATAATAATACTAATTCATTGAATTCTGTATTTATAGGAAATGGCACACTTTCGTTTGCACCTACATCATCAAATGAAATCGTAATAGGGTATCAGGCTACAGGGCTAGGTACTAATACGGTAGTATTGGGTAACACAGATATAGCAACTACAGTTTTACGAGGAAATGTTGGTATAGGGACTACTGCCCCAGCGGTTAATTTACAAGTAAGCGGTACGGCACGTTTTACGACAATTCAAGATTCTTATGGTAATGTAGGTACATCAGGTCAGTTATTGAGTAGTACAGGTACAAGTACAGCATGGATAGATGGCATAGGTAGTGTTTTAGGCACAGGAACGACGACAGACACAACCTTAAGATGGAGTGGTACACGTTGGGTAGAGAGTAGTAGTCTATTAGTAAGTAGTACAGGCGTCTCTATCACTACAGACTTATTAGTAAGAGGCAATACGACAGTTACAGGCACTTTAGCCGTAGCTTCAAATACAACAATCACAGGAAATTTAACAGTATTAGCCACTACAACCTTAGCGACTTTAAGTTTAACAGGCGCTGTATTAGATTCAGATGGTGAGCCCGGCACAATAGGACAGATATTAAGTAGTACAGGCACCCGTACAGATTGGATAGATGGTATAGGTAGTGTTTTAGGCACAGGAACGACGACAGACACAACCTTAAGATGGAGTGGTACACGTTGGGTAGAGAGTAGTAGTCTATTAGTAAGCAGTACAGGTGTATCTATTACTACAGACTTATTAGTAGCTGGTAACACAGTAGTATCAGGGACTTTAGATATAGTATCAAACACATTAATATCTGGTAGATTGAGCGTAGCTTCAAACACCTTGATATCAGGTAACTTAGATGTTAGTTCAAATACAACAATCACAGGTGATTTAACAGTATTAGCCACTACAACCTTAGCAACTTTAAGTTTAACAAGTGCTGTATTAGATTCAGATGGTGATCCAGGTACAATAGGACAGATATTAAGTAGTACAGGCACCCGCACAGATTGGATAGATGGGATAGGTAGTGTTTTAGGCACAGGTACGACGACAGACACAACCTTAAGATGGAGTGGTACACGTTGGGTAGAGAGTAGTAGTCTATTAGTAAGTAGTACAGGCGTATCAATCACTACAGACTTATTAGTAAGAGGCAATACGACAGTTACAGGCACGTTTACGGCCTTACAAGCGACCACAACCTTAGCGACCTTAAGTTTAACAGGAGCTGTATTAGATTCAGATGGTGATCCAGGCACAATAGGACAGATATTAAGTAGTACAGGCACCCGAACAGATTGGATAGATGGCATAGGTAGTGTTTTAGGTACAGGTACGACGACAGACACAACCTTAAGATGGAGTGGTACACGTTGGGTAGAGAGTAGTAGTCTATTAGTAAGCAGTACAGGTGTATCTATCACTACAGACTTATTAGTAAGTGGTAACACAGTAGTATCAGGTACGTTAGATATAGTATCAAACACATTAATATCTGGTAGATTGAGCGTAGCTTCAAACACCTTGATATCAGGTAATTTAGATGTTAGCTCAGGGGCTACAATTACAGGAGATTTAACAGTCCAAGCCACCACAACCTTAGCAACTTTAAGTTTAACAGGTACTGTATTAGATTCAGATGGTGATCCAGGCACAATAGGACAGATATTAAGTAGTACAGGCACCCGTACAGATTGGATAGATGGCATAGGTAGTGTTTTAGGCACAGGTACGACAACAGACACAACCTTAAGATGGAGTGGTACACGTTGGGTAGAGAGTAGTAGTCTATTAGTAAGCAGTACAGGTGTATCTATTACTACAGACTTATTAGTAAGAGGCAATACGACAGTTACAGGCACTTTAGCAGTAGCTTCAAATACGACAATCACAGGTAATTTAACAGTCCAAGCGACCACCACCTTAGCGACTTTAAGTTTAACAGGAGCTGTATTAGATTCAGATGGAGATCCCGGCACAATAGGACAGATATTAAGTAGTACAGGCACCCGTACAGATTGGATAGATGGCATAGGTAGTGTTTTAGGTACAGGAACGACGACAGACACAACCTTAAGATGGAGTGGTACACGTTGGGTAGAGAGCAGTAGTCTATTAGTAAGTAGTACAGGCGTATCTATCACTACAGACTTATTAGTAAGTGGTAACACAGTAGTATCAGGCACTTTAGCCGTAGCTTCAAATACAACAATCACAGGTAATTTAACAGTATTAGCCACTACAACCTTAGCGACCTTAAGTTTAACAGGCGCTGTATTAGATTCAGATGGTGATCCAGGCGCAATAGGACAGATATTAAGTAGTACAGGCACCCGTACAGATTGGATAGATGGCATAGGTAGTGTTTTAGGCACAGGTACGACGACAGACACAACCTTAAGATGGAGTGGTACACGTTGGGTAGAAAGTAGTAGTCTATTAGTAAGCAGCACAGGTGTATCTATCACTACAGACTTATTAGTAAGTGGTAACACAGTAGTCTCAGGCACTTTAGATATAGTATCAAATACATTAATATCTGGCAGATTGAGCGTAGCTTCAAATACTTTGATATCAGGTAACTTAGATGTTAGTTCAGGGGCTACAATCACAGGTAATTTAACAGTCCAAGCGACCACAACCTTAGCGACCTTAAGTTTAACAGGAGCGGTATTAGATTCAGATGGAGATCCAGGCACAATAGGACAGATATTAAGTAGTACAGGCACCCGTACAGATTGGATAGATGGCATAGGTAGTGTTTTAGGCACAGGTACGACGACAGACACAACCTTAAGATGGAGTGGTACACGTTGGGTAGAGAGTAGTAGTCTATTAGTGAGTAGTACAGGTGTATCTATCACTACAGACTTATTAGTAAGAGGCAATACGACAGTTACAGGTACTTTAGCCGTAGCTTCAAATACAACAATCACAGGTAATTTAACAGTTCAAGCGACCACCACCTTAGCGACTTTAAGTTTAACAGGGGCGGTATTAGATTCAGATGGAGATCCAGGCACAATAGGACAGATATTAAGTAGTACAGGCACCCGCACAGATTGGATAGATGGGATAGGTAGTGTTTTAGGTACAGGTACGACAACAGACACAACCTTAAGATGGAGTGGTACACGTTGGGTAGAGAGTAGCAGTCTATTAGTAAGCAGTACAGGTGTATCTATCACTACAGACTTATTAGTAAGTGGTAACACAGTAGTCTCAGGCACTTTAGATATAGTATCAAATACATTAATATCTGGCAGATTGAGCGTAGCTTCAAATACTTTGATATCAGGTAACTTAGATGTTAGTTCAGGGGCTACAATCACAGGTAATTTAACAGTCCAAGCGACCACAACCTTAGCGACCTTAAGTTTAACAGGTGCTGTATTAGATTCAGATGGTGAGTCAGGCACAATAGGACAGATATTAAGTAGCACAGGCACCCGTACAGATTGGATAGATGGCATAGGTAGTGTTTTAGGCACAGGAACGACGACAGATACAACCTTAAGATGGAGTGGTACACGTTGGGTAGAGAGTAGCAGTCTATTAGTAAGCAGTACAGGCGTATCTATCACTACGGACTTATTAGTAGCTGGTAACACAGTAGTATCAGGCACTTTAGATATAGTATCAAACACATTAATATCTGGCAGATTGAGCGTAGCTTCAAACACCTTGATATCAGGTAACTTAGATGTTAGCTCAGGGGCTACAATCACAGGTGATTTAACAGTCCAAGCGACCACCACCTTAGCGACTTTAAGTTTAACAAGTGCGGTATTAGATTCAGATGGTAATGTTGGTACTTTTGGTCAGATACTGAGTAGTACAGGCACCCGTACGAATTGGATTGATATAGCTACACCTACTTTGATTTCAGATTTAGATGGAGATACTCGTATTGAAGTAGAAAGGACTGCTGATGATGATTTGATTCGTTTTTTCACATCAGCATCAACCACTACAGAGACTCTTAGAATAGATGGTAATCGTTTAGAATTTTTTAATCCTTACGGGAATTCAGTTCTCATAGGTGAATCTGCAGGAGTTTCTCTTACTCTTGATTCTACAGGTATTTTCACTAATCCTTCTGAGAATACTTTTGTAGGTTCAGGATCAGGGCAGACTATTACTTTTGGTTCAAGAAATTCTCTTTTCGGTTCATCAGCGGGGAATGGTTTTACTATTGGGAGTGATAATACTTATATAGGAGCAAATACTGGAAGAGGTAGGCAGCCGACTTCTATTAGGGGCGTTGAGAATAATACTTTTGTAGGAAGTGGAGCAGGGAGTAATACTATAACAAATAACAATACTTTTATAGGCGCAAGTGCAGGTTTAGCTAATACAACGGGTGGTAATAATATATTTATAGGACGTCAGGCAGGGAGTAGTGTTGTAGGTGGTGTTAATAATAATACTAATTCATTGAATTCTGTATTTATAGGAAATGGCACACTTTCGTTTGCACCTACATCATCAAATGAAATCGTAATAGGGTATCAGGCTACAGGGCTAGGTACTAATACGGTAGTATTGGGTAACACAGATATAGCAACTACAGTTTTACGAGGAAATGTTGGTATAGGGACTACTGCCCCAGCGGTTAATTTACAAGTAAGCGGTACGGCACGTTTTACGACAATTCAAGATTCTTATGGTAATGTAGGTACATCAGGTCAGTTATTGAGTAGTACAGGTACAAGTACAGCATGGATAGATGGCATAGGTAGTGTTTTAGGCACAGGAACGACGACAGACACAACCTTAAGATGGAGTGGTACACGTTGGGTAGAGAGTAGTAGTCTATTAGTAAGTAGTACAGGCGTATCTATCACTACAGACTTATTAGTAAGTGGTAACACAGTAGTATCAGGCACTTTAGATATAGTATCAAATACATTAATATCTGGCAGATTGAGCGTAGCATCAAACACCTTGATATCAGGTAATTTAGATGTTAGTTCAGGGGCTACAATCACAGGTAATTTAACAGTCCAAGCGACCACCACCTTAGCGACCTTAAGTTTAACAGGTGCGGTATTAGATTCAGATGGTGATCCAGGCACAATAGGACAGATATTAAGTAGTACAGGCACCCGCACAGATTGGATAGATGGCATAGGTAGTGTTTTAGGTACAGGAACGACGACAGACACAACCTTAAGATGGAGTGGTACACGTTGGGTAGAGAGTAGTAGTCTATTAGTAAGTAGTACAGGCGTATCTATCACTACAGACTTATTAGTAAGAGGCAATACGACAGTTACAGGCACTTTAGCCGTAGCTTCAAATACCACAATCACAGGTAATTTAACAGTCCAAGCGACCACAACTTTAGTGACTTTAAGTTTAACAGGGGCGGTATTAGATTCAGATGGTGATCCAGGCACAATAGGACAGATATTAAGTAGTACAGGCACCCGCACAGATTGGATAGATGGCATAGGTAGTGTTTTAGGTACAGGAACGATGACAGACACAACCTTAAGATGGAGTGGTACACGTTGGGTAGAGAGTAGTAGTCTATTAGTAAGCAGTACAGGCGTATCTATTACCACAGACTTATTAGTAAGAGGCAATACGACAGTTACAGGCACTTTAGTAGTAGCTTCAAATACAACAATCACAGGTAATTTAACAGTTCAAGCGACCACCACCTTAGCGACTTTAAGTTTAACAGGCGCTGTATTAGATTCAGATGGTGAACCCGGCACAATAGGACAGATATTAAGTAGTACAGGCACCCGTACAGATTGGATAGATGGTGTAGGTAGTGTTTTAGGTACAGGTACGACAACAGACACAACCTTAAGATGGAGTGGTACACGTTGGGTAGAGAGTAGTAGTTTATTAGTAAGCAGTACAGGTGTATCTATCACTACAGACTTATTAGTAAGTGGTAACACAGTAGTCTCAGGCACTTTAGATATAGTATCAAATACATTAATATCTGGCAGATTGAGCGTAGCTTCAAATACTTTGATATCAGGTAACTTAGATGTTAGTTCAGGGGCTACAATCACAGGTAATTTAACAGTCCAAGCGACCACAACTTTAGCGACCTTAAGTTTAACAAGTGCAGTATTAGATTCTAGAGGCAACGCAGGCACCGTAGGACAGGTACTAAGTAGTGCAGGTACAGGCACACTTTGGACAGCTGCTGCCTCAGGCACTATAGCCTCAGGTACAGTTACAGACGCTCTCTTACGATGGGATGGCACCGCGTGGGTAGAGAGTAGTAGTATATTAGTAAGCAGCACAGGAGTATCCATCACTACAGACTTATTAGTAGCTGGTAAGACAATAGTCTCAGGCACGTTTACAGCCTTACAAGCAACCACCACTTTAGCGACTTTAAGTTTAACAGGTGCAGTATTAGACTCTAGAGGCAATGCAGGCACACCAGGACAGGTATTAAGTAGTGCAGGTACAGGCACACTTTGGACAGCTGCCGCCTCAGGCACTATAGCCTCAGGTACAGTTACAGACGCTCTCTTACGATGGGATGGCACCGCGTGGGTAGAGAGTAGTAGTATATTAGTAAGCAGCACAGGCGTATCGATCACTACAGACTTATTAGTAAGCGGTAACACAGTAGTCTCAGGCACTTTAGCTGTAGCTTCAAATACAACAATCACAGGTAATTTAACAGTATTAGCCACTACAACCTTAGCGACCTTAAGTTTAACAGGCGCAGTATTAGACTCTAGAGGCAATGCAGGCACACCAGGACAGGTATTAAGTAGTGCAGGTACAGGCACACTTTGGACAGCTGCCGCCTCAGGCACTATAGCCTCAGGTACAGTTACAGACGCTCTCTTACGATGGGATGGCACCGCGTGGGTAGAGAGTAGTAGTATATTAGTAAGCAGCACAGGCGTATCGATCACTACAGACTTATTAGTAGCTGGTAACACAATAGTCTCAGGCACGTTTACAGCCTTACAAGCCACCACCACTTTAGCGATCTTAAGTTTAACAGGCGCAGTATTAGACTCTAGAGGCAATGCAGGCACGGCAGGACAGGTATTAAGTAGTGCAGGTACAGGCACACTTTGGACAGCTGCCGCCTCAGGCACTATAGCCTCAGGTACAGTTACAGACGCTCTCTTACGATGGGATGGCACCGCGTGGGTAGAGAGTAGTAGTATATTAGTAAGCAGCACAGGCGTATCGATCACTACAGACTTATTAGTAGCTGGTAACACGCTAGTCTCAGGCACGTTTACGGCTTTACAAGCGACCACCACTTTAGCGACTTTAAGTTTAACAGGCGCAGTATTAGACTCTAGAGGCAATGCAGGCACCGCAGGACAGGTACTAAGTAGTGGCGCCTCAGGCACACTTTGGACAGCAGCTGCTACAGGCACTATAGCTTCAGGTACAGTTACAGACGCTCTCTTACGATGGGATGGCACCGCGTGGGTAGAGAGTACTACTATTTTAGTAAGCAGTACAGGTGTATCAATCACTACAGACTTATTAGTAGCTGGTAACACGTTAGTCTCAGGCACGTTTACAGCCTTACAAGCGACCACCACTTTAGCAACCTTAAGTTTAACAGGTGCAGTATTAGATTCTAGAGGCAATGCAGGCACACCAGGACAGGTACTAAGTAGTGGCGCCTCAGGCACACTTTGGACAGCAGCTGCTACAGGCACTATAGCTTCAGGTACAGTTACAGACGCTCTCTTACGATGGGATGGCACCGCGTGGGTAGAGAGCACTACTATATTAGTAAGCAGTACAGGTGTATCCATCACCACAGACTTATTAGTAGCTGGTAACACGCTAGTCTCAGGTACGTTTACGGCCTTACAAGCGACCACCACTTTAGCGACCTTAAGTTTAACAGGCGCAGTATTAGATTCTAGAGGTAATGCAGGCACTGCAGGACAGGTACTAAGTAGTGGGGCCTCAGGCACACTTTGGACAGCAGCTGCTACAGGCACTATAGCCTCAGGTACAGTTACAGACGCTCTCTTACGATGGGATGGCACCGCATGGGTAGAGAGCACTACTATTTTAGTAAGCAGTACAGGCGTATCCATCACTACAGACTTATTAGTAGCTGGTAACACAGTAGTATCAGGGACTTTAGCTGTAGCTTCAAATACCACAATCACAGGAAATTTAACAGTCCAAGCGACCACAACCTTAGCGACTTTAAGTTTAACAAGCGCGGTATTAGACTCTAATGGTAATGCAGGAACAACAGGGCAGTTATTGAGTAGTACAGGCACAAGCACAGCATGGATAGATGGAGTAGGCAGTAGTACTTTAAGCACAGGTACGACGACAGACACAACCTTAAGATGGAGTGGTACACGTTGGGTAGAGAGTAGTAGTCTATTAGTAAGTAGTACAGGAGTCTCTATCACTACAGACTTATTAGTAGCTGGTAACACAGTAGTATCAGGCACTTTAGATATAGTATCAAATACATTAATAGCTGGTAGATTGAGCGTAGCTTCAAATACTTTGATATCAGGTAACTTAGATGTTAGTTCAGGGGCTACAATCACAGGCGATTTAACAGTCCAAGGGACCACAACCTTAGCGACTTTAAGTTTAACAGGTGCAGTATTAGACTCTAGAGGCAATGCAGGAGCAACAGGGCAGATATTAAGTAGTACAGGCACCAGTACAGCATGGATAGATGGAGTAGGTAGTAGTACTTTAGGCACAGGTACGACGACAGACACAACCTTAAGATGGAGTGGTACACGTTGGGTAGAGAGTAGTAGTCTATTAGTAAGTAGTACAGGTGTATCTATCACTACGGACTTATTAGTAAGTGGTAACACAGTAGTATCAGGCACTTTAGATATAGTATCAAATACATTAATATCTGGCAGATTAAGAGTAGCTTCAAACACCTTGATATCAGGTAACTTAGATGTTAGTTCAGGTGCTACAATCACAGGTAATTTAACAGTACAAGGGACCACAACCTTAGCGACTTTAAGTTTAACGGGTGCTATATTAGACTCTGATGGTAATACAGGAACATCAGGGCAGATACTGAGTAGTACAGGTACAAGTACAACATGGATAGATGGAGTAGGCAGTACTTTAAGTACAGGCACATCTACAGATACAACCTTAAGATGGAGTGGTACACGTTGGGTAGAGAGTAGTAGTCTATTAGTAAGCAGTACAGGTGTATCTATTACTACGGATTTATTAGTAAGAGGCAATACGACAGTTACAGGCACTCTAGATATATCCTCAAACACATTAATATCTGGCAGATTGAGCGTAGCTTCAAACACCTTGATATCAGGTAATTTAAATGTTAGTTCAGCTGTAACAATCACAGGTGATTTAACAGTAGAAGCGGTAACAACCCTAGCGACTTTAAGTTTAACAGGCGCTGTATTAGATTCTGATGGTGAGCCCGGCAACTTAGGACAGATATTAAGTAGTACAGGTACCCGTACAGATTGGATAGATGGCGTAGGTAGTGTTTTAGGTACAGGTACGACAACAGACACAACCCTAAGATGGAGTGGTACACGTTGGGTAGAGAGTAGTAGTTTATTGGTGAATAGCACAGGTGTATCAATTACTACGAATTTATTAGTAGGAGGGAATACCACAGTTACAGGTACTTTAGATGTTACTTCAGCTGCAACAATCACAGGCGATTTAACAGTAGAAGCGACTACAACTTTAGCAACTTTAAGTTTAACAGGAGCCGTATTAGATTCTGATGGTAATATTGGTACTTTGGGTCAGATATTAAGTAGCACAGGTACTAGTACGAATTGGATTGATATAGCTACACCTACTTTGATTTCAGATTTAGATGGAGATACTCGTATTGAAGTAGAAAGGACTGCTGATGATGATTTGATTCGTTTTTTCACATCAGCATCAACTACGACAGAGACTCTTAGAATAGATGGTAATCGTTTAGAGTTTTTTAATCCTTTCGGGAATTCAGTTCTCATAGGTGAATCTGCAGGAGCTTCTCTTACTCTTGACCCTACTGGTGGCTTGTTGGGTGGTGATCCTTCTGAAAACACTTTTGTAGGTTCAGGAGCAGGGCAGACAATTACTTTTGGTTCAAGAAATTCTTTTTTCGGTTCATCAGCGGGTAGGGGTCTTATTTCTGGGAGTGATAATACTTATATAGGAGTAAATACTGGAAGAGGTAGGCAGCCTTCTATTAATGGCATTGAGAATAATACTTTTGTAGGAAGCGGAGCAGGGAGTAATACTATAACAAATAACAATACTTTTATAGGCGCAAGTGCAGGTTTAGCTAATACAACGGGTGGTAATAATATATTTATAGGACGTCAGGCAGGGAATAGTGTTGTAGGTGGTGTTAATAACATTAATTCATCGAATTCTGTATTTATAGGTAATGGCACACTTTCGTTTGCACCTACATCATCAAATGAAATCGTAATAGGGTATCAGGCTACAGGGTTAGGTACTAATACGGTGGTATTGGGTAACACTGATATAGCAACTACAGTTTTACGAGGAAATGTTGGTATAGGGACTACTGCCCCAGCGGTTAATTTACAAGTAAGCGGTACGGCACGTTTTACGACAATTCAAGACTCTTATGGTAATGTAGGTACATCAGGTCAGGTATTGAGTAGTACAGGCACAAGTACAGCATGGATAGATGGAGTAGGCAGTAGTACTTTAGGCACAGGAACGACGACAGACACAACCTTAAGATGGAGTGGTACACGTTGGGTAGAGAGTAGTAGTTTATTGGTGAATAGCACAGGAGTCTCTATTACTACAGATTTATTAGTAGGAGGTAATACGACAGTTACAGGCACGTTTACGGCTTTACAAGCGACGACAACTCTAGCGACCTTAAGTTTAACAGGTGCAGTATTAGACTCAGATGGTGATCCAGGCACAATAGGACAGATACTGAGTAGTACAGGCACCCGCACAGATTGGATAGATGGCATAGGTAGTGTTTTAGGCACAGGTACGACGACAGACACAACCTTAAGATGGAGTGGTACACGTTGGGTGGAGAGCAGCAGTCTATTAGTAAGTAGTACAGGCGTATCTATCACTACAGACTTATTAGTAAGAGGCAATACGACAGTTACAGGCACTTTAGCCGTAGCTTCAAATACGACAATCACAGGTAATTTAACAGTCCAAGCGACTACAACTTTAGCGACCTTAAGTTTAACAGGTGTGGTATTAGATTCAGATGGTGATCCAGGCACAATAGGACAGATACTGAGTAGTACAGGCACCCGTACAGATTGGATAGATGGGATAGGTAGTGTTTTAGGCACAGGCACAACAACAGATACAACCTTAAGATGGAGTGGAACACGTTGGGTAGAGAGTAGTAGTTTATTAGTGAGTAGTACAGGTGTATCTATCACTACAGACTTATTAGTAAGTGGTAACACAGTAGTCTCAGGCACTTTAGATATAGTATCAAATACATTAATATCTGGCAGATTGAGCGTAGCTTCAAACACCTTGATATCAGGTAATTTAGATGTTAGCTCAGGGGCTACAATCACAGGCGATTTAACAGTCCAAGGGACCACCACCTTAGCGACTTTAAGTTTAACAGGCGCTGTATTAGATTCAGATGGTGATCCCGGCACAATAGGACAGATATTAAGTAGTACAGGTACCCGTACAGATTGGATAGATGGCATAGGTAGTGTTTTAGGTACAGGTACGACGACAGACACAACCTTAAGATGGAGTGGTACACGTTGGGTAGAGAGTAGCAGTCTACTAGTAAGTAGTACAGGCGTATCTATCACTACAGACTTATTAGTAAGAGGCAATACGACAATTACAGGCACTTTAGCCGTAGCTTCAAATACAACAATCACAGGTAATTTAACAGTCCAAGCGACTACCACCTTAGCAACTTTAAGTTTAACAGGCGCTGTATTAGATTCAGATGGTGATCCAGGCACAATAGGACAGATATTAAGTAGCACAGGCACCCGTACAGATTGGATAGATGGCATAGGTAGTGTTTTAGGTACAGGTACGACAACAGACACAACCTTAAGATGGAGTGGTACACGTTGGGTAGAGAGTAGTAGTCTATTAGTAAGTAGTACAGGCATATCTATCACTACAGACTTATTAGTAAGAGGCAATACGACAGTTACAGGCACTTTAGCCGTAGCTTCAAATACAACAATCACAGGTGATTTAACAGTATTAGCCACTACAACCTTAGCAACTTTAAGTTTAACAGGCGCTGTATTAGATTCAGATGGTGATCCAGGCACAATAGGACAGATATTAAGTAGTACAGGTACCCGCACAGATTGGATAGATGGCATAGGTAGTGTTTTAGGCACAGGAACGACGACAGACACAACCTTAAGATGGAGTGGTACACGTTGGGTAGAGAGTAGTAGTCTATTAGTAAGCAGTACAGGTGTATCTATCACTACGGACTTATTAGTAAGTGGTAACACAGTAGTATCAGGAACTTTAGATATAGTATCAAACACCTTGATATCAGGTAACTTAGATGTTAGCTCAGGGGCTACAATTACAGGAGATTTAACAGTCCAAGCCACCACAACCTTAGCAACTTTAAGTTTAACAGGCGCTGTATTAGATTCAGATGGTGATCCAGGCACAATAGGACAGATATTAAGTAGCACAGGCACCCGTACAGATTGGATAGATGGCATAGGTAGTGTTTTAGGCACAGGAACGACGACAGACACAACCTTAAGATGGAGTGGTACACGTTGGGTAGAGAGTAGTAGTTTATTAGTAAGCAGTACAGGTGTATCTATCACTACAGACTTATTAGTAAGAGGCAATACGACAGTTACAGGCACTTTAGCCGTAGCTTCAAATACAACAATCACAGGTGATTTAACAGTCCAAGCGACTACAACCTTAGCAACTTTAAGTTTAACAAGTGCTGTATTAGATTCAGATGGTGATCCAGGCACAATAGGACAGATATTAAGTAGTACAGGCACCCGCACAGATTGGATAGATGGCATAGGTAGTGTTTTAGGCACAGGTACGACAACAGACACAACCTTAAGATGGAGTGGTACACGTTGGGTAGAGAGTAGTAGTCTATTAGTAAGCAGTACAGGCGTATCGATCACTACAGACTTATTAGTAAGAGGCAATACGACAGTTACAGGCACTTTAGCAGTAGCTTCAAATACAACAATCACAGGTAATTTAACAGTCCAAGCGACTACCACCTTAGCGACCTTAAGTTTAACAGGTGCTGTATTAGATTCAGATGGTGATCCAGGCACAATAGGACAGATATTAAGTAGTACAGGCACCCGTACAGATTGGATAGATGGCATAGGTAGTGTTTTAGGTACAGGTACATCAACAGACACAACCTTAAGATGGAGTGGTACACGTTGGGTAGAGAGTAGTAGTTTATTAGTAAGTAGTACAGGCGTATCAATCACTACAGACTTATTAGTAAGAGGCAATACGACAGTTACAGGCACTTTAGCCGTAGCTTCAAATACAACAATCACAGGTGATTTAACAGTATTAGCCACCACCACCTTAGCGACTTTAAGTTTAACAGGCGCTGTATTAGATTCAGATGGTGAGCCCGGCACAATAGGACAGATATTAAGTAGTACAGGTACCCGTACAGATTGGATAGATGGCATAGGTAGTGTTTTAGGCACAGGTACGACGACAGACACAACCTTAAGATGGAGTGGTACACGTTGGGTAGAAAGTAGTAGTCTATTAGTAAGTAGTACAGGTGTATCAATCACTACAGACTTATTAGTAGCTGGTAACACAGTAGTCTCAGGCACTTTAGATATAGTATCAAATACATTAATATCTGGCAGATTGAGCGTAGCTTCAAACACCTTGATATCAGGTAATTTAGATGTTAGCTCAGGGGCTACAATCACAGGCGATTTAACAGTCCAAGCGACCACCACCTTAGCGACTTTAAGTTTAACAGGCGCTGTATTAGATTCAGATGGTGATCCAGGTACAATAGGACAGATATTAAGTAGTACAGGCACCCGTACAGATTGGATAGATGGCATAGGTAGTGTTTTAGGCACAGGAACGACGACAGACACAACCTTAAGATGGAGTGGTACACGTTGGGTAGAGAGTAGTAGTCTATTAGTAAGCAGTACAGGCGTATCTATCACTACAGACTTATTAGTAAGAGGCAATACGACAGTTACAGGTACTTTAGCAGTAGCTTCAAATACGACAATCACAGGTAATTTAACAGTCCAAGGGACTACAACTTTAGCGACCTTAAGTTTAACAGGTGCGGTATTAGATTCAGATGGAGATCCAGGCACAATAGGACAGATATTAAGTAGTACAGGCACCCGTACAGATTGGATAGATGGTATAGGTAGTGTTTTAGGCACAGGAACGACGACAGACACAACCTTAAGATGGAGTGGTACACGTTGGGTAGAGAGTAATAGTCTATTAGTAAGTAGTACAGGCGTATCTATCACTACAGACTTATTAGTAAGTGGTAACACAGTAGTCTCAGGCACTTTAGATATAGTATCAAACACATTAATATCTGGTAGATTGAGCGTAGCATCAAACACCTTGATATCAGGTAACTTAGATGTTAGTTCAGGGGCTACAATCACAGGCGATTTAACAGTTCAAGGGACCACCACCTTAGCGACTTTAAGTTTAACAGGTGCTGTATTAGATTCAGATGGTAATGTTGGTACTTTTGGTCAGATACTGAGTAGTACAGGCACCCGTACGAATTGGATTGATATAGCTACACCTACTTTGATTTCAGATTTAGATGGGGATACTCGTATTGAAGTAGAAAGGACTGCTGATGATGATTT
Source organism: Candidatus Arcticimaribacter sp. (assembly GCA_965277835.1). Taxonomy (GTDB): domain Bacteria; phylum Bacteroidota; class Bacteroidia; order Flavobacteriales; family Flavobacteriaceae; genus Arcticimaribacter. The sequence continues at coordinate 1,805,780 of OZ255841.1, forward strand.
GATTCGTTTTTTCACATCAGCATCAACCACTACAGAGACTCTTAGGATAGATGGTAATCGTTTAGAATTTTTTAATCCTTACGGGAATTCAGTTCTCATAGGTGAATCTGCAGGAGTTTCTCTTACTCTTGATTCTACAGGTATTTTCACTAATCCTTCTGAGAATACTTTTGTAGGTTCAGGATCAGGGCAGACTATTACTTTTGGTTCAAGAAATTCTCTTTTCGGTTCATCAGCGGGGAATGGTTTTACTATTGGGAGTGATAATACTTATATAGGAGCAAATACTGGAAGAGGTAGGCAGCCGACTTCTATTAGGGGCGTTGAGAATAATACTTTTGTAGGAAGTGGAGCAGGGAGTAATACTATAACAAATAACAATACTTTTATAGGCGCAAGTGCAGGTTTAGCTAATACAACGGGTGGTAATAATATATTTATAGGACGTCAGGCAGGGAGTAGTGTTGTAGGTGGTGTTAATAATAATACTAATTCATTGAATTCTGTATTTATAGGAAATGGCACACTTTCGTTTGCACCTACATCATCAAATGAAATCGTAATAGGGTATCAGGCTACAGGGCTAGGTACTAATACGGTAGTATTGGGTAACACAGATATAGCAACTACAGTTTTACGAGGAAATGTTGGTATAGGGACTACTGCCCCAGCGGTTAATTTACAAGTAAGCGGTACGGCACGTTTTACGACAATTCAAGATTCTTATGGTAATGTAGGTACATCAGGTCAGTTATTGAGTAGTACAGGTACAAGTACAGCATGGATAGATGGCATAGGTAGTGTTTTAGGCACAGGAACGACGACAGACACAACCTTAAGATGGAGTGGTACACGTTGGGTAGAGAGTAGTAGTCTATTAGTAAGTAGTACAGGCGTCTCTATCACTACAGACTTATTAGTAAGAGGCAATACGACAGTTACAGGCACTTTAGCCGTAGCTTCAAATACAACAATCACAGGAAATTTAACAGTATTAGCCACTACAACCTTAGCGACTTTAAGTTTAACAGGCGCTGTATTAGATTCAGATGGTGAGCCCGGCACAATAGGACAGATATTAAGTAGTACAGGCACCCGTACAGATTGGATAGATGGTATAGGTAGTGTTTTAGGCACAGGAACGACGACAGACACAACCTTAAGATGGAGTGGTACACGTTGGGTAGAGAGTAGTAGTCTATTAGTAAGCAGTACAGGTGTATCTATTACTACAGACTTATTAGTAGCTGGTAACACAGTAGTATCAGGGACTTTAGATATAGTATCAAACACATTAATATCTGGTAGATTGAGCGTAGCTTCAAACACCTTGATATCAGGTAACTTAGATGTTAGTTCAAATACAACAATCACAGGTGATTTAACAGTATTAGCCACTACAACCTTAGCAACTTTAAGTTTAACAAGTGCTGTATTAGATTCAGATGGTGATCCAGGTACAATAGGACAGATATTAAGTAGTACAGGCACCCGCACAGATTGGATAGATGGGATAGGTAGTGTTTTAGGCACAGGTACGACGACAGACACAACCTTAAGATGGAGTGGTACACGTTGGGTAGAGAGTAGTAGTCTATTAGTAAGTAGTACAGGCGTATCAATCACTACAGACTTATTAGTAAGAGGCAATACGACAGTTACAGGCACGTTTACGGCCTTACAAGCGACCACAACCTTAGCGACCTTAAGTTTAACAGGAGCTGTATTAGATTCAGATGGTGATCCAGGCACAATAGGACAGATATTAAGTAGTACAGGCACCCGAACAGATTGGATAGATGGCATAGGTAGTGTTTTAGGTACAGGTACGACGACAGACACAACCTTAAGATGGAGTGGTACACGTTGGGTAGAGAGTAGTAGTCTATTAGTAAGCAGTACAGGTGTATCTATCACTACAGACTTATTAGTAAGTGGTAACACAGTAGTATCAGGTACGTTAGATATAGTATCAAACACATTAATATCTGGTAGATTGAGCGTAGCTTCAAACACCTTGATATCAGGTAATTTAGATGTTAGCTCAGGGGCTACAATTACAGGAGATTTAACAGTCCAAGCCACCACAACCTTAGCAACTTTAAGTTTAACAGGTACTGTATTAGATTCAGATGGTGATCCAGGCACAATAGGACAGATATTAAGTAGTACAGGCACCCGTACAGATTGGATAGATGGCATAGGTAGTGTTTTAGGCACAGGTACGACAACAGACACAACCTTAAGATGGAGTGGTACACGTTGGGTAGAGAGTAGTAGTCTATTAGTAAGCAGTACAGGTGTATCTATTACTACAGACTTATTAGTAAGAGGCAATACGACAGTTACAGGCACTTTAGCAGTAGCTTCAAATACGACAATCACAGGTAATTTAACAGTCCAAGCGACCACCACCTTAGCGACTTTAAGTTTAACAGGAGCTGTATTAGATTCAGATGGAGATCCCGGCACAATAGGACAGATATTAAGTAGTACAGGCACCCGTACAGATTGGATAGATGGCATAGGTAGTGTTTTAGGTACAGGAACGACGACAGACACAACCTTAAGATGGAGTGGTACACGTTGGGTAGAGAGCAGTAGTCTATTAGTAAGTAGTACAGGCGTATCTATCACTACAGACTTATTAGTAAGTGGTAACACAGTAGTATCAGGCACTTTAGCCGTAGCTTCAAATACAACAATCACAGGTAATTTAACAGTATTAGCCACTACAACCTTAGCGACCTTAAGTTTAACAGGCGCTGTATTAGATTCAGATGGTGATCCAGGCGCAATAGGACAGATATTAAGTAGTACAGGCACCCGTACAGATTGGATAGATGGCATAGGTAGTGTTTTAGGCACAGGTACGACGACAGACACAACCTTAAGATGGAGTGGTACACGTTGGGTAGAAAGTAGTAGTCTATTAGTAAGCAGCACAGGTGTATCTATCACTACAGACTTATTAGTAAGTGGTAACACAGTAGTCTCAGGCACTTTAGATATAGTATCAAATACATTAATATCTGGCAGATTGAGCGTAGCTTCAAACACCTTGATATCAGGTAATTTAGATGTTAGCTCAGGGGCTACAATCACAGGCGATTTAACAGTCCAAGCGACCACCACCTTAGCGACTTTAAGTTTAACAGGCGCTGTATTAGATTCAGATGGTGATCCAGGTACAATAGGACAGATATTAAGTAGTACAGGCACCCGTACAGATTGGATAGATGGCATAGGTAGTGTTTTAGGCACAGGAACGACGACAGACACAACCTTAAGATGGAGTGGTACACGTTGGGTAGAGAGTAGTAGTCTATTAGTAAGCAGTACAGGCGTATCTATCACTACAGACTTATTAGTAAGAGGCAATACGACAGTTACAGGTACTTTAGCAGTAGCTTCAAATACGACAATCACAGGTAATTTAACAGTCCAAGGGACTACAACTTTAGCGACCTTAAGTTTAACAGGTGCGGTATTAGATTCAGATGGAGATCCAGGCACAATAGGACAGATATTAAGTAGTACAGGCACCCGTACAGATTGGATAGATGGTATAGGTAGTGTTTTAGGTACAGGTACGACAACAGACACAACCTTAAGATGGAGTGGTACACGTTGGGTAGAGAGTAGCAGTCTATTAGTAAGCAGTACAGGTGTATCTATCACTACAGACTTATTAGTAAGTGGTAACACAGTAGTCTCAGGCACTTTAGATATAGTATCAAATACATTAATATCTGGCAGATTGAGCGTAGCTTCAAATACTTTGATATCAGGTAACTTAGATGTTAGTTCAGGGGCTACAATCACAGGTAATTTAACAGTCCAAGCGACCACAACCTTAGCGACCTTAAGTTTAACAGGTGCTGTATTAGATTCAGATGGTGAGTCAGGCACAATAGGACAGATATTAAGTAGCACAGGCACCCGTACAGATTGGATAGATGGCATAGGTAGTGTTTTAGGCACAGGAACGACGACAGATACAACCTTAAGATGGAGTGGTACACGTTGGGTAGAGAGTAGCAGTCTATTAGTAAGCAGTACAGGCGTATCTATCACTACGGACTTATTAGTAGCTGGTAACACAGTAGTATCAGGCACTTTAGATATAGTATCAAACACATTAATATCTGGCAGATTGAGCGTAGCTTCAAACACCTTGATATCAGGTAACTTAGATGTTAGCTCAGGGGCTACAATCACAGGTGATTTAACAGTCCAAGCGACCACCACCTTAGCGACTTTAAGTTTAACAAGTGCGGTATTAGATTCAGATGGTAATGTTGGTACTTTTGGTCAGATACTGAGTAGTACAGGCACCCGTACGAATTGGATTGATATAGCTACACCTACTTTGATTTCAGATTTAGATGGAGATACTCGTATTGAAGTAGAAAGGACTGCTGATGATGATTTGATTCGTTTTTTCACATCAGCATCAACCACTACAGAGACTCTTAGAATAGATGGTAATCGTTTAGAATTTTTTAATCCTTACGGGAATTCAGTTCTCATAGGTGAATCTGCAGGAGTTTCTCTTACTCTTGATTCTACAGGTATTTTCACTAATCCTTCTGAGAATACTTTTGTAGGTTCAGGATCAGGGCAGACTATTACTTTTGGTTCAAGAAATTCTCTTTTCGGTTCATCAGCGGGGAATGGTTTTACTATTGGGAGTGATAATACTTATATAGGAGCAAATACTGGAAGAGGTAGGCAGCCGACTTCTATTAGGGGCGTTGAGAATAATACTTTTGTAGGAAGTGGAGCAGGGAGTAATACTATAACAAATAACAATACTTTTATAGGCGCAAGTGCAGGTTTAGCTAATACAACGGGTGGTAATAATATATTTATAGGACGTCAGGCAGGGAGTAGTGTTGTAGGTGGTGTTAATAATAATACTAATTCATTGAATTCTGTATTTATAGGAAATGGCACACTTTCGTTTGCACCTACATCATCAAATGAAATCGTAATAGGGTATCAGGCTACAGGGCTAGGTACTAATACGGTAGTATTGGGTAACACAGATATAGCAACTACAGTTTTACGAGGAAATGTTGGTATAGGGACTACTGCCCCAGCGGTTAATTTACAAGTAAGCGGTACGGCACGTTTTACGACAATTCAAGATTCTTATGGTAATGTAGGTACATCAGGTCAGTTATTGAGTAGTACAGGTACAAGTACAGCATGGATAGATGGCATAGGTAGTGTTTTAGGCACAGGAACGACGACAGACACAACCTTAAGATGGAGTGGTACACGTTGGGTAGAGAGTAGTAGTCTATTAGTAAGTAGTACAGGCGTCTCTATCACTACAGACTTATTAGTAAGAGGCAATACGACAGTTACAGGCACTTTAGCCGTAGCTTCAAATACAACAATCACAGGAAATTTAACAGTATTAGCCACTACAACCTTAGCGACTTTAAGTTTAACAGGCGCTGTATTAGATTCAGATGGTGAACCCGGTGCAATAGGACAGATATTAAGTAGTATCGGCACCCGCACAGATTGGATAGATGGCATAGGTAGTGTTTTAGGTACAGGAACGACAACAGACACAACCTTAAGATGGAGTGGTACACGTTGGGTAGAGAGTAGTAGTCTATTAGTGAGTAGTACAGGCGTATCTATCACTACAGACTTATTAGTAAGAGGCAATACGACAATCACAGGTAATTTAACAGTCCAAGCGACCACCACCTTAGCGACTTTAAGTTTAACAGGTGCTGTATTAGATTCAGATGGAGATCCAGGCACAATAGGACAGATATTAAGTAGTACAGGTACCCGTACAGATTGGATAGATGGGATAGGTAGTGTTTTAGGCACAGGTACGACAACAGACACAACCTTAAGATGGAGTGGTACACGTTGGGTAGAGAGTAGTAGTCTATTAGTAAGCAGTACAGGCGTATCTATCACTACAGACTTATTAGTAAGAGGCAATACGACAGTTACAGGCACTTTAGCCGTAGCTTCAAATACGACAATCACAGGTAATTTAACAGTATTAGCCACTACAACCTTAGCGACTTTAAGTTTAACAGGCGCGGTATTAGATTCAGATGGAGATCCAGGCACAATAGGACAGATATTAAGTAGTACAGGCACCCGCACAGATTGGATAGATGGGATAGGTAGTGTTTTAGGCACAGGCACAACAACAGACACAACCTTAAGATGGAGTGGTACACGTTGGGTAGAGAGTAGTAGTTTATTAGTAAGCAGTACAGGCGTATCTATCACTACAGACTTATTAGTAAGAGGCAATACGACAATCACAGGTAATTTAACAGTCCAAGCGACCACCACCTTAGCGACTTTAAGTTTAACAGGTGCTGTATTAGATTCAGATGGAGATCCAGGCACAATAGGACAGATATTAAGTAGTACAGGTACCCGTACAGATTGGATAGATGGGATAGGTAGTGTTTTAGGCACAGGTACGACAACAGACACAACCTTAAGATGGAGTGGTACACGTTGGGTAGAGAGTAGTAGTCTATTAGTAAGCAGTACAGGCGTATCTATCACTACAGACTTATTAGTAAGAGGCAATACGACAGTTACAGGCACTTTAGCCGTAGCTTCAAATACGACAATCACAGGTAATTTAACAGTATTAGCCACTACAACCTTAGCGACTTTAAGTTTAACAGGCGCGGTATTAGATTCAGATGGAGATCCAGGCACAATAGGACAGATATTAAGTAGTACAGGCACCCGCACAGATTGGATAGATGGGATAGGTAGTGTTTTAGGCACAGGCACAACAACAGACACAACCTTAAGATGGAGTGGTACACGTTGGGTAGAGAGTAGTAGTTTATTAGTAAGCAGTACAGGCGTATCGATCACTACAGACTTATTAGTAAGAGGCAATACGACAATCACAGGTAATTTAACAGTCCAAGCGACCACCACCTTAGCGACTTTAAGTTTAACAGGCGCTGTATTAGATTCAGATGGTGAGTCAGGCACAATAGGACAGATATTAAGTAGTACAGGCACCCGTACAGATTGGATAGATGGCATAGGTAGTGTTTTAGGTACAGGAACGACGACAGACACAACCTTAAGATGGAGTGGTACACGTTGGGTAGAGAGCAGTAGTCTATTAGTAAGTAGTACAGGCGTATCTATCACTACAGACTTATTAGTAAGTGGTAACACAGTAGTATCAGGCACTTTAGCCGTAGCTTCAAATACGACAATCACAGGTAATTTAACAGTATTAGCCACTACAACCTTAGCGACCTTAAGTTTAACAGGCGCAGTATTAGATTCAGATGGAGATCCAGGCACAATAGGACAGATATTAAGTAGTACAGGCACCCGTACAGATTGGATAGATGGCATAGGTAGTGTTTTAGGTACAGGAACGACGACAGACACAACCTTAAGATGGAGTGGTACACGTTGGGTAGAGAGCAGTAGTCTATTAGTAAGTAGTACAGGCGTATCTATCACTACAGACTTATTAGTAAGTGGTAACACAGTAGTATCAGGCACTTTAGCCGTAGCTTCAAATACAACAATCACAGGTAATTTAACAGTATTAGCCACTACAACCTTAGCGACCTTAAGTTTAACAGGCGCTGTATTAGATTCAGATGGTGATCCAGGCGCAATAGGACAGATATTAAGTAGTACAGGCACCCGTACAGATTGGATAGATGGCATAGGTAGTGTTTTAGGAACAGGTACGACGACAGACACAACCTTAAGATGGAGTGGTACACGTTGGGTAGAAAGTAGTAGTCTATTAGTAAGCAGCACAGGTGTATCTATCACTACAGACTTATTAGTAAGTGGTAACACAGTAGTCTCAGGCACTTTAGATATAGTATCAAATACATTAATATCTGGCAGATTGAGCGTAGCTTCAAACACCTTGATATCAGGTAACTTAGATGTTAGTTCAGGTGCTACAATCACAGGTAATTTAACAGTCCAAGCAACTACAACCTTAGCGACCTTAAGTTTAACAGGGGCGGTATTAGATTCAGATGGAGATCCAGGCACAATAGGACAGATATTAAGTAGTACAGGTACCCGCACAGATTGGATAGATGGTGTAGGTAGTGTTTTAGGTACAGGTACGACAACAGACACAACCTTAAGATGGAGTGGTACACGTTGGGTAGAGAGTAGTAGTCTATTAGTGAGTAGTACAGGCGTATCTATCACTACAGACTTATTAGTAAGAGGCAATACGACAGTTACAGGCACTTTAGCCGTAGCTTCAAATACAACAATCACAGGTGATTTAACAGTATTAGCCACTACAACCTTAGCAACTTTAAGTTTAACAGGTGCTGTATTAGATTCAGATGGAGATCCCGGCACAATAGGACAGATATTAAGTAGTACAGGCACCCGTACAGATTGGATAGATGGTATAGGTAGTGTTTTAGGCACAGGAACGACGACAGACACAACCTTAAGATGGAGTGGTACACGTTGGGTAGAGAGTAGTAGTCTATTAGTGAGTAGCACAGGTGTATCTATCACTACAGACTTATTAGTAAGTGGTAACACGGTAGTATCAGGCACTTTAGATATAGTATCAAACACATTAATATCTGGTAGATTGAGCGTAGCTTCAAATACAACAATCACAGGCGATTTAACAGTCCAAGCGACCACAACCTTAGCGACTTTAAGTTTAACAGGCGCTGTATTAGATTCAGATGGTAATGTTGGTACTTTTGGTCAGATACTGAGTAGTACAGGCACCCGTACGAATTGGATTGATATAGCTACACCTACTTTGATTTCAGATTTAGATGGAGATACTCGTATTGAAGTAGAAAGGACTGCTGATGATGATTTGATTCGTTTTTTCACATCAGCATCAACCACTACAGAGACTCTTAGAATAGATGGTAATCGTTTAGAATTTTTTAATCCTTACGGGAATTCAGTTCTCATAGGTGAGTCTGCAGGAGTTTCCCTTGGGCCTGATCCTACTGGTTCTACTGGCGTTTTTGGAGGTGATTCTTCAGAGAACACTTTTGTAGGAGCAAGAGCAGGGGAGACTATTGATGTAGGTTCAAGAAATTCTCTTTTCGGATCATCAGCTGGGAGAGGTTTTGATTATGGGAGTGATAATACTTATATAGGAGCAAATACAGGAAGAGGTATACGGCCTTCTACGCCTGGTTCGGTAGGACTCATTGAGAATAATACTTTTGTAGGAAGCGGAGCAGGGAGTAATACTATAAGAAGTGACAATACTTTTATAGGCGCAAGAGCAGGTTTAGCTAATACAACGGGTAGTAATAATATATTTATAGGACGTCAGGCAGGGAATAGTGTTATAGGCGGTGTTAACAATACTAATTCATTTAATTCTGTATTTATAGGAAATGGCACACTTTCGTTTGCACCTACATCATCAAATGAAATAGTAATAGGGTATCAGGCTACAGGGCTAGGTACTAATACGGTGGTCTTGGGTAACACAGATATAGCAACTACAGTTTTACGAGGAAATGTTGGTATAGGGACTACTGCCCCAGCGGTTAATTTACAAGTAAGCGGTACGGCACGTTTTACGACGATTCAAGATTCTTATGGTAATGTAGGTACATCAGGTCAGTTATTGAGTAGTACAGGCACAAGTACAGCATGGATAGATGGTATAGGTAGTGTTTTAGGCACAGGAACGACGACAGACACAACCTTAAGATGGAGTGGTACACGTTGGGTAGAGAGTAGTAGTCTATTAGTGAGTAGTACAGGCGTATCTATCACTACAGACTTATTAGTAAGTGGTAACACAGTAGTATCAGGCACTTTAGATATAGTATCAAATACATTAATATCTGGCAGATTGAGCGTAGCATCAAACACCTTGATATCAGGTAATTTAGATGTTAGTTCAGGGGCTACAATCACAGGTAATTTAACAGTCCAAGCGACCACAACCCTAGCGACTTTAAGTTTAACAGGTGCGGTATTAGATTCAGATGGTGATCCAGGCACAATAGGACAGATATTAAGTAGTACAGGCACCCGCACAGATTGGATAGATGGCATAGGTAGTGTTTTAGGCACAGGTACGACGACAGACACAACCTTAAGATGGAGTGGTACACGTTGGGTAGAGAGTAGTAGTCTATTAGTGAGTAGTACAGGCGTATCTATCACTACAGACTTATTAGTAAGTGGTAACACAGTAGTATCAGGCACTTTAGATATAGTATCAAATACATTAATATCTGGCAGATTGAGCGTAGCATCAAACACCTTGATATCAGGTAATTTAGATGTTAGTTCAGGGGCTACAATCACAGGAAATTTAACAGTCCAAGCGACCACAACCCTAGCGACTTTAAGTTTAACAGGTGCGGTATTAGATTCAGATGGTGATCCAGGTAACTTAGGACAGATATTAAGTAGTACAGGTACCCGTACAGATTGGATAGATGGCATAGGTAGTGTTTTAGGTACAGGTACGACAACAGACACAACCTTAAGATGGAGTGGTACACGTTGGGTAGAGAGTAGTAGTCTATTAGTAAGTAGTACAGGCGTATCTATCACTACAGACTTATTAGTAAGAGGCAATACGACAGTTACAGGCACTTTAGCCGTAGCTTCAAATACCACAATCACAGGTAATTTAACAGTCCAAGCGACCACAACTTTAGCGACTTTAAGTTTAACAGGTGCGGTATTAGATTCAGATGGTGAGCCAGGCACAATAGGACAGATATTAAGTAGTACAGGCACCCGTACAGATTGGATAGATGGCATAGGTAGTGTTTTAGGTACAGGTACGACGACAGACACAACCTTAAGATGGAGTGGTACACGTTGGGTAGAGAGTAGTAGTTTATTAGTAAGCAGTACAGGCGTATCTATCACTACAGACTTATTAGTAAGTGGTAACACAGTAGTATCAGGCACTTTAGATATAGTATCAAACACATTAATATCTGGCAGATTAAGAGTAGCATCAAACACCTTGATATCAGGTAACTTAGATGTTAGTTCAGGGGCTACAATCACAGGTAATTTAACAGTACAAGCCACCACAACTTTAGCGACTTTAAGTTTAACAGGTGCAGTATTAGATTCAGATGGTAATCCAGGTACAATAGGACAGATATTAAGTAGTACAGGTACCCGTACAGATTGGATAGATGGCATAGGTAGTGTTTTAGGCACAGGTACGACAACAGACACAACCTTAAGATGGAGTGGTACACGTTGGGTAGAGAGTAGTAGTCTATTAGTGAGTAGTACAGGTGTATCTATCACTACAGACTTATTAGTAGGAGGTAATACGACAGTTACAGGCACGTTTACGGCTTTACAAGCGACGACAACTCTAGCGACCTTAAGTTTAACAGGAGCTGTATTAGATTCAGATGGAGATCCAGGCACAATAGGACAGATATTAAGTAGCACAGGCACCCGTACAGATTGGATAGATGGCATAGGTAGTGTTTTAGGTACAGGAACGACAACAGATACAACCTTAAGATGGAGTGGTACACGTTGGGTAGAGAGTAGTAGTTTATTAGTAAGCAGTACAGGCGTATCTATCACTACAGACTTATTAGTAAGTGGTAACACAGTAGTATCAGGCACTTTAGATATAGTATCAAACACATTAATATCTGGTAGATTGAGCGTAGCTTCAAACACCTTGATATCAGGTAACTTAGATGTTAGTTCAGGGGCTACAATCACAGGTAATTTAACAGTACAAGCCACCACAACTTTAGCGACCTTAAGTTTAACAGGTGCGGTATTAGATTCAGATGGTGATCCAGGCACAATAGGACAGATATTAAGTAGTACAGGTACCCGTACAGATTGGATAGATGGCATAGGTAGTGTTTTAGGTACAGGTACGACGACAGACACAACCTTAAGATGGAGTGGTACACGTTGGGTAGAAAGTAGTAGTTTATTAGTAAGTAGTACAGGTGTATCTATTACTACAGACTTATTAGTAAGAGGCAATACCACAGTTACAGGCACGTTTACAGCCTTACAAGCGACCACCACCTTAGCGACCTTAAGTTTAACAGGTGCGGTATTAGATTCAGATGGTGATCCAGGCACAATAGGACAGATATTAAGTAGTACAGGCACCCGTACAGATTGGATAGATGGCATAGGTAGTGTTTTAGGTACAGGAACGACAACAGACACAACCTTAAGATGGAGTGGTACACGTTGGGTAGAGAGTAGTAGTCTATTAGTAAGCAGTACAGGCGTATCTATCACTACAGACTTATTAGTAAGAGGCAATACGACAGTTACAGGCACTTTAGCCGTAGCTTCAAATACAACAATCACAGGTGATTTAACAGTCCAAGGGACCACAACCTTAGCGACTTTAAGTTTAACAGGAGCGGTATTAGATTCAGATGGTGAGTCAGGCACAATAGGACAGATATTAAGTAGTACAGGTACCCGTACAGATTGGATAGATGGGATAGGTAGTGTTTTAGGCACAGGTACATCAACAGACACAACCTTAAGATGGAGTGGTACACGTTGGGTAGAGAGTAGTAGTCTATTAGTGAGCAGTACAGGCGTATCTATCACTACAGACTTATTAGTAAGAGGCAATACGACAGTTACAGGTACTTTAGCCGTAGCTTCAAATACAACAATCACAGGTAATTTAACAGTCCAAGCGACTACAACTTTAGCGACCTTAAGTTTAACAGGGGCGGTATTAGATTCAGATGGTGATCCAGGCACAATAGGACAGATATTAAGTAGTACCGGCACCCGTACAGATTGGATAGATGGGATAGGTAGTGTTTTAGGCACAGGTACGACAACAGACACAACCTTAAGATGGAGTGGTACACGTTGGGTAGAGAGTAGCAGTTTATTAGTAAGTAGCACAGGTGTATCTATCACTACAGACTTATTAGTAAGCGGTAACACAGTAGTATCAGGCACGTTTACAGCCTTACAAGCGACCACCACCTTAGCGACTTTAAGTTTAACAGGCGCAGTATTAGATTCAGATGGTGATCCAGGCACAACAGGACAGGTACTAAGTAGTACAGGTACCCGCACAGAGTGGATAGACAATATCAGTAGTATTTTAACTTCGGGTACAGCTACAGACACAACCCTAAGATGGAGTGGCACCCAATGGGTAGAGAGTAGCAGTCTATTAGTAAGTAGCACAGGTGTATCTATTACTACAGACTTATTAGTAAGCGGTAACACAGTAGTATCAGGCACGTTTACAGCCTTACAAGCGACCACCACCTTAGCGACTTTAAGTTTAACAGGCGCAGTATTAGACTCTAGAGGTAATTCAGGGACAACAGGACAGATATTAAGTACTACAGGCACCCGTACAGATTGGATAGATGGCATAGGTAGTGTTTTAGGCACAGGTACGACAACAGACACAACCTTAAGATGGAGTGGTACACGTTGGGTAGAGAGTAGTAGTTTATTAGTGAGTAGTACAGGTGTATCTATCACTACAGACTTATTAGTAGGAGGTAATACGACAGTTACAGGCACGTTTACGGCTTTACAAGCGACGACAACTCTAGCGACCTTAAGTTTAACAGGCGCTGTATTAGACTCAGATGGAGATCCAGGCACAATAGGACAGATATTAAGTAGTACAGGTACCCGCACAGATTGGATAGATGGCATAGGTAGTGTTTTAGGCACAGGAACGACAACAGACACAACCTTAAGATGGAGTGGTACACGTTGGGTAGAGAGTAGCAGTTTATTAGTAAGCAGTACAGGCGTATCTATCACTACAGACTTATTAGTAGCTGGTAACACAGTAGTATCAGGCACTTTAGATATAGTATCAAACACATTAATATCTGGCAGATTAAGAGTAGCATCAAACACCTTGATATCAGGTAACTTAGATGTTAGTTCAGGGGCTACAATCACAGGTAATTTAACAGTACAAGCCACCACAACTTTAGCGACCTTAAGTTTAACAGGTGCTGTATTAGATTCAGATGGAGATCCAGGTACAATAGGACAGATACTGAGTAGTACAGGCACCCGCACAGATTGGATAGATGGTATAGGTAGTGTTTTAGGCACAGGTACGACGACAGACACAATCTTAAGATGGAGTGGTACACGTTGGGTAGAGAGTAGTAGTCTATTAGTGAGTAGTACAGGTGTATCTATCACTACAGACTTACTAGTAAGTGGTAACACAGTAGTATCAGGCACTTTAGATATAGTATCAAATACATTAATAGCTGGCAGATTAAGAGTAGCATCAAACACCTTGATATCAGGTAACTTAGATGTTAGTTCAGGGGCTACAATCACAGGTGATTTAACAGTCCAAGCGACCACCACTTTAGCGACCTTAAGTTTAACAAGTGTAGTATTAGACTCTAATGGTAATGCAGGCACCGCAGGACAAGTACTAAGTAGTACAGGTACCAGCACAGCGTGGATAGACAGTACTAGTAGCATCCTAATTTCGGGTGCAGCAACAGACACAACCCTAAGATGGAGTGGCAAACAATGGGTAGAGAGCACTACTATTTTAGTAAGCAGTACAGGTGTATCGATCACTACAGACTTATTAGTAGCTGGTAACACGCTCGTCTCAGGCACGTTTACGGCCTTACAAGCGACTACAACTTTAGCGACTTTAAGTTTAACAGGCACAGTATTAGATTCTAGAGGCAATGCAGGCACACCAGGACAAGTATTAAGTAGTGGCGCCTCAGGCACACTTTGGACAGCAGCTGCGACAGGCACTATAGCCTCAGGTACAGTTACAGACGCTCTCTTACGATGGGATGGCACCGCGTGGGTAGAGAGCACTACTATTTTAGTAAGCAGCACAGGCGTATCCATCACTACAGACTTATTAGTAGCTGGTAACACGTTAGTCTCAGGCACGTTTACGGCCTTACAAGCGACTACAACTTTAGCGACCTTAAGTTTAACAGGCACAGTATTAGATTCTAGAGGCAATGCAGGCACGGCAGGACAGGTACTAAGTAGTGGCGCCTCAGGCACACTTTGGACAGCTGCTGCAACAGGCACTATAGCTTCAGGTACAGTTACAGACGCTCTCTTACGATGGGATGGCACCGCGTGGGTAGAGAGTGCTACTATTTTAGTAAGCAGCACAGGCGTATCCATTACTACAGACTTATTAGTAGCTGGTAACACGCTAGTCTCAGGCACGTTTACGGCCTTACAAGCGACTACAACTTTAGCGACTTTAAGTTTAACAGGCGCAGTATTAGACTCTAGAGGCAATGCAGGCACAGCAGGACAGGTACTAAGTAGCGGCGCCTCAGGCACACTTTGGACAGCAGCTGCTACAGGCACTATAGCTTCAGGTACAGTTACAGACGCTCTCTTACGATGGGATGGCACCGCGTGGGTAGAGAGCACTACTATTTTAGTAAGCAGCACAGGCGTATCGATCACTACAGACTTATTAGTAGCTGGTAACACGCTAGTCTCAGGTACATTTACAGCCTTACAAGCGACCACCACCTTAGCGACCTTAAGTTTAACAGGCGCAGTATTAGATTCTAGAGGCAATGCAGGCACGGCAGGACAGGTACTAAGTAGTGGCGCCTCAGGCACACTTTGGACAGCAGCTGCGACAGGCACTATAGCCTCAGGTACAGTTACAGACGCTTTATTACGATGGGATGGTACAGCATGGGTAGAGAGCACTACTATTTTAGTAAGCAGTACAGGCGTATCCATCACTACAGACTTATTAGTAGCTGGTAACACAGTAGTATCAGGTACGTTAGATGTAGTATCAAATACATTAATAGCTGGGAGATTAAGAGTAGCATCAAACACCTTGATATCAGGTAACTTAGATGTTAGTTCAGGGGCTACAATCACAGGCGATTTAACAGTCCAAGCGACCACCACTTTAGCAACCTTAAGTTTAACAGGCGCAGTATTAGATTCTAGAGGCAATGCAGGCACGGCAGGACAGGTACTAAGTAGTGGCGCCTCAGGCACACTTTGGACAGCAGCTGCTACAGGCACTATAGCCTCAGGTACAGTTACAGACGCTCTCTTACGATGGGATGGCACCGCATGGGTAGAGAGCACTACTATTTTAGTAAGCAGCACAGGTGTATCGATCACTACAGACTTATTAGTAGCTGGTAACACACTAGTCTCAGGCACGTTTACGGCCTTACAAGCGACCACCACTTTAGCAACCTTAAGTTTAACAGGTGCAGTATTAGACTCTAGAGGCAATGCAGGCACGGCAGGACAGGTACTAAGTAGTGGCGCCTCAGGCACACTTTGGACAGCAGCTGCTACAGGCACTATAGCCTCAGGTACAGTTACAGACGCTTTATTACGATGGGATGGCACCGCGTGGGTAGAGAGCACTACTATTTTAGTAAGCAGCACAGGTGTATCGATCACTACAAACTTATTAGTAGCTGGTAACACGCTAGTCTCAGGCACGTTTACAGCCTTACAAGCGACCACCACTTTAGCAACCTTAAGTTTAACAGGCGCCGTATTAGACTCTAGAGGCAATGCAGGCACGGCAGGACAGGTACTAAGTAGTGGCGCCTCAGGCACACTTTGGACAGCAGCTGCGACAGGCACTATAGCCTCAGGTACAGTTACAGACGCTCTCTTACGATGGGATGGCACCGCATGGGTAGAGAGCACTACTATTTTAGTAAGCAGCACAGGTGTATCGATCACTACAGACTTATTAGTAGCTGGTAACACGCTAGTCTCAGGCACGTTTACAGCCTTACAAGCGACCACCACCTTAGCGACTTTAAGTTTAACAGGCGCAGTATTAGATTCTAGAGGCAATGCAGGCACGACAGGACAGGTACTAAGTAGTGGCGCCTCAGGCACACTTTGGACAGCTGCTGCCACAGGCACTATAGCCTCAGGTACAGTTACAGACGCTCTCTTACGATGGGATGGCACCGCGTGGGTAGAGAGTGCTACTATTTTAGTAAGCAGCACAGGCGTATCCATCACTACAGACTTATTAGTAAGCGGTAACACAATAGTCTCAGGCACGTTTACGGCCTTACAAGCGACCACCACCTTAGCGACTTTAAGTTTAACAGGCGCAGTATTAGATTCTAGAGGCAATGCAGGCACCGTAGGACAGGTACTAAGTAGTGGCGCCTCAGGCACACTTTGGACAGCAGCTGCGACAGGCACTATAGCCTCAGGTACAGTTACAGACGCTCTCTTACGATGGGATGGCACCGCGTGGGTAGAGAGCACTACTATTTTAGTAAGCAGTACAGGTGTATCCATCACCACAGACTTATTAGTAGCTGGTAACACGCTAGTCTCAGGTACGTTTACAGCCTTACAAGCCACCACCACTTTAGCGACTTTAAGTTTAACAGGCGCAGTATTAGATTCTAGAGGCAATGCAGGCACGGCAGGACAGGTACTAAGTAGTGGCGCCTCAGGCACACTTTGGACAGCAGCTGCGACAGGCACTATAGCTTCAGGTACAGTTACAGACGCTCTCTTACGATGGGATGGCACCGCGTGGGTAGAGAGTAGTAGTATATTAGTAAGCAGCACAGGAGTATCGATCACTACAGACTTATTAGTAGCTGGTAACACAGTAGTATCAGGTACGTTAGATGTAGTATCAAATACATTAATAGCTGGGAGATTAAGAGTAGCATCAAACACCTTGATATCAGGTAACTTAGATGTTAGTTCAGGGGCTACAATCACAGGCGATTTAACAGTACAAGCGACCACCACTTTAGCGACCTTAAGTTTAACAAGTGTAGTATTAGACTCTAATGGTAATGCAGGCACCGCAGGACAAGTACTAAGTAGTACAGGTACCAGCACAGCGTGGATAGACAGTACTAGTAGCATCCTAATTTCGGGTGCAGCAACAGACACAACCCTAAGATGGAGTGGCAAACAATGGGTAGAGAGCACTACTATTTTAGTAAGCAGCACAGGTGTATCTATCACTACAGACTTATTAGTAGCTGGTAACACAATAGTCTCAGGCACGTTTACAGCCTTACAAGCGACCACCACCTTAGCAACCTTAAGTTTAACAGGCGCCGTATTAGATTCTAGAGGCAATGCAGGCACCGCAGGACAGGTACTAAGTAGTGGCGCCTCAGGCACACTTTGGACAGCAGCTGCGACAGGCACTATAGCCTCAGGTACAGTTACAGACGCTCTCTTACGATGGGATGGCACCGCGTGGGTAGAGAGCACTACTATTTTAGTAAGCAGCACAGGCGTATCGATCACTACAGACTTATTAGTAGCTGGTAACACAATAGTCTCAGGCACGTTTACAGCCTTACAAGCGACCACCACCTTAGCGACCTTAAGTTTAACAGGCGCAGTATTAGACTCTAGAGGCAACGCAGGCACCGCAGGACAGGTACTAAGTAGTGGCGCCTCAGGCACACTTTGGACAGCAGCTGCGACAGGCACTATAGCCTCAGGTACAGTTACAGACGCTCTCTTACGATGGGATGGCACCGCGTGGGTAGAGAGCACTACTATATTAGTAAGCAGCACAGGCGTATCGATCACTACAGACTTATTAGTAGCTGGTAACACGCTAGTCTCAGGTACGTTTACAGCCTTACAAGCGACCACCACCTTAGCAACCTTAAGTTTAACAGGTGCAGTATTAGACTCTAGAGGCAATGCAGGCACGGCAGGACAGGTATTAAGTAGTGGCGCCTCAGGCACACTTTGGACAGCAGCTGCGACAGGCACTATAGCCTCAGGTACAGTTACAGACGCTCTCTTACGATGGGATGGCACCGCGTGGGTAGAGAGTAGTAGTATATTAGTAAGCAGTACAGGCGTATCGATCACTACAGACTTATTAGTAGCTGGTAACACGCTAGTCTCAGGCACGTTTACGGCTTTACAAGCGACCACCACTTTAGCGACCTTAAGTTTAACAGGCGCAGTATTAGATTCTAGAGGCAATGCAGGCACCGCAGGACAGGTACTAAGTAGTGGCGCCTCAGGCACACTTTGGACAGCAGCTGCTACAGGCACTATAGCTTCAGGTACAGTTACAGACGCTCTCTTACGATGGGATGGTACCGCGTGGGTAGAGAGCACTACTATATTAGTAAGCAGTACAGGTGTATCCATCACTACAGACTTATTAGTAGCTGGTAACACAATAGTCTCAGGTACGTTTACCGCCTTACAAGCCACAACCACTTTAGCGACCTTAAGTTTAACAGGTGCAGTATTAGATTCTAGAGGCAATGCAGGCACCGCAGGACAGGTACTAAGTAGTGGCGCCTCAGGCACACTTTGGACAGCTGCTGCTACAGGCACTATAGCCTCAGGTACAGTTACAGACGCTCTCTTACGATGGGATGGCACCGCGTGGGTAGAGAGCACTACTATTTTAGTAAGCAGTACAGGTGTATCCATCACTACAGACTTATTAGTAGCTGGTAACACGCTAGTCTCAGGTACGTTTACAGCCTTACAAGCGACCACCACTTTAGCGACCTTAAGTTTAACAGGCGCAGTATTAGACTCTAGAGGCAATGCAGGCACAGCAGGACAGGTATTAAGTAGTGGCGCCTCAGGCACACTTTGGACAGCAGCTGCGACAGGCACTATAGCCTCAGGTACAGTTACAGACGCTCTCTTACGATGGGATGGCACCGCATGGGTAGAGAGTGCTACTATTTTAGTAAGCAGTACAGGTGTATCGATCACTACAGACTTATTAGTAGCTGGTAACACGCTAGTCTCAGGCACGTTTACGGCCTTACAAGC
Organism: Candidatus Arcticimaribacter sp.; assembly: GCA_965277835.1. Lineage (GTDB taxonomy): Bacteria > Bacteroidota > Bacteroidia > Flavobacteriales > Flavobacteriaceae > Arcticimaribacter. The sequence continues at coordinate 1,825,589 of OZ255841.1, forward strand.
GACGACCACTTTAGCGACCTTAAGTTTAACAGGTACAGTATTAGACTCTAGAGGCAATGCAGGCACCGCAGGACAGGTATTAAGTAGTGGCGCCTCAGGCACACTTTGGACAGCAGCTGCTACAGGCACTATAGCCTCAGGTACAGTTACAGACGCTTTATTACGATGGGATGGCACCGCGTGGGTAGAGAGTGCTACTATTTTAGTAAGCAGCACAGGCGTATCGATCACTACAGACTTATTAGTAGCTGGTAACACGCTAGTCTCAGGTACGTTTACAGCCTTACAAGCGACCACCACTTTAGCGACCTTAAGTTTAACAGGCGCAGTATTAGACTCTAGAGGCAATGCAGGCACAGCAGGACAGGTATTAAGTAGTGGCGCCTCAGGCACACTTTGGACAGCAGCTGCGACAGGCACTATAGCTTCAGGCACAGTTACAGACGCTCTCTTACGATGGGATGGTACAGCGTGGGTAGAGAGCACTACTATATTAGTAAGCAGTACAGGTGTATCCATCACTACAGACTTATTAGTAGCTGGTAACACAATAGTCTCAGGTACGTTTACAGCCTTACAAGCCACCACCACTTTAGCGACTTTAAGTTTAACAGGCGCAGTATTAGATTCTAGAGGCAATGCAGGCACGGCAGGACAGGTACTAAGTAGTGGCGCCTCAGGCACACTTTGGACAGCTGCTGCTACAGGCACTATAGCCTCAGGTACAGTTACAGACGCTCTCTTACGATGGGATGGCACCGCGTGGGTAGAGAGCACTACTATATTAGTAAGCAGTACAGGTGTATCCATCACTACAGACTTATTAGTAGCTGGTAACACGCTAGTCTCAGGTACATTTACAGCCTTACAAGCCACCACCACTTTAGCGACTTTAAGTTTAACAGGCGCAGTATTAGACTCTAGAGGCAATGCAGGCACGGCAGGACAGGTACTAAGTAGTGGCGCCTCAGGCACACTTTGGACAGCTGCTGCTACAGGCACTATAGCCTCAGGTACAGTTACAGACGCTCTCTTACGATGGGATGGCACCGCGTGGGTAGAGAGCACTACTATTTTAGTAAGCAGTACAGGTGTATCCATCACTACAGACTTATTAGTAGCTGGTAACACACTAGTCTCAGGTACGTTTACAGCCTTACAAGCCACAACCACTTTAGCAACTTTAAGTTTAACAGGCGCAGTATTAGACTCTAGAGGCAATGCAGGCACAGCAGGACAGGTACTAAGTAGTGGCGCCTCAGGCACACTTTGGACAGCAGCTGCTACAGGCACTATAGCTTCAGGCACAGTTACAGACGCTCTCTTACGATGGGATGGCACCGCGTGGGTAGAGAGCACTACTATTTTAGTAAGCAGTACAGGTGTATCCATCACTACAGACTTATTAGTAGCTGGTAACACACTAGTCTCAGGTACGTTTACAGCCTTACAAGCGACCACTACTTTAGCAACTTTAAGTTTAACAGGCGCAGTATTAGATTCTAGAGGCAATGCAGGCACAGCAGGACAGGTATTAAGTAGTGGCGCCTCAGGCACACTTTGGACAGCAGCTGCTACAGGCACTATAGCCTCAGGTACAGTTACAGACGCTCTCTTACGATGGGATGGCACCGCGTGGGTAGAGAGCACTACTATTTTAGTAAGCAGTACAGGTGTATCCATCACTACAGACTTATTAGTAGCTGGTAACACGCTAGTCTCAGGTACATTTACAGCCTTACAAGCGACCACCACTTTAGCGACTTTAAGTTTAACAGGCGCAGTATTAGACTCTAGAGGCAATGCAGGCACGGCAGGACAGGTACTAAGTAGTGGCGCCTCAGGCACACTTTGGACAGCAGCTGCGACAGGCACTATAGCTTCAGGCACAGTTACAGACGCTCTCTTACGATGGGATGGCACCGCGTGGGTAGAGAGTAGTAGTATATTAGTAAGCAGTACAGGCGTATCGATCACTACAGACTTATTAGTAGCTGGTAACACGCTAGTCTCAGGCACGTTTACGGCCTTACAAGCGACCACCACTTTAGCAACCTTAAGTTTAACAGGCGCAGTATTAGATTCTAGAGGCAATGCAGGCACGGCAGGACAGGTACTAAGTAGTGGCGCCTCAGGCACACTTTGGACAGCAGCTGCGACAGGCACTATAGCCTCAGGTACAGTTACAGACGCTCTCTTACGATGGGATGGCACCGCGTGGGTAGAGAGCACTACTATTTTAGTAAGCAGCACAGGCGTATCCATCACCACAGACTTATTAGTAGCTGGTAACACAGTAGTATCAGGGACTTTAGATGTAGTATCGAATACATTAATAGCTGGCAGATTAAGAGTAGCATCAAACACCTTGATATCAGGTAACTTAGATGTTAGTTCAGGGGCTACAATTACAGGCGATTTAACAGTCCAAGCGACCACCACTTTAGCGACCTTAAGTTTAACAGGCGCAGTATTAGACTCTAGAGGCAATGCAGGCACAGCAGGACAGGTATTAAGTAGTGGCGCCTCAGGCACACTTTGGACAGCAGCTGCTACAGGCACTATAGCTTCAGGCACAGTTACAGACGCTCTCTTACGATGGGATGGTACCGCATGGGTAGAGAGCACTACTATTTTAGTAAGCAGCACAGGTGTATCGATCACCACGGACTTATTAGTAGCTGGTAACACGCTAGTCTCAGGCACGTTTACGGCCTTACAAGCGACGACCACCTTGGCGACTTTAAGTTTAACAGGCGCAGTATTAGACTCTAGAGGCAATGCAGGCACCGCAGGACAGGTACTAAGTAGTGGCGCCTCAGGCACACTTTGGACAGCAGCTGCTACAGGCACTATAGCCTCAGGTACAGTTACAGACGCTCTCTTACGATGGGATGGCACCGCGTGGGTAGAGAGCACTACTATATTAGTAAGCAGTACAGGCGTATCGATCACTACAGACTTATTAGTAGCTGGTAACACGCTAGTCTCAGGCACGTTTACAGCCTTACAAGCGACCACCACTTTAGCGACCTTAAGTTTAACAGGCGCCGTATTAGATTCTAGAGGCAATGCAGGCACCGTAGGACAGGTATTAAGTAGTGGCGCCTCAGGCACACTTTGGACAGCAGCTGCTACAGGCACTATAGCCTCAGGTACAGTTACAGACGCTCTCTTACGATGGGATGGTACCGCGTGGGTAGAGAGCACTACTATTTTAGTAAGCAGTACAGGCGTATCCATCACCACAGACTTATTAGTAGCTGGTAACACAATAGTCTCAGGGACTTTAGATGTAGTATCGAATACATTAATAGCTGGCAGATTAAGAGTAGCATCAAACACCTTGATATCAGGTAACTTAGATGTTAGTTCAGGGGCTACAATTACAGGCGATTTAACAGTCCAAGCGACCACCACTTTAGCGACCTTAAGTTTAACAGGCGCAGTATTAGATTCTAGAGGCAATGCAGGCACGGCAGGACAGGTACTAAGTAGTGGCGCCTCAGGCACACTTTGGACAGCAGCTGCGACAGGCACTATAGCTTCAGGTACAGTTACAGACGCTCTCTTACGATGGGATGGCACCGCGTGGGTAGAGAGTAGTAGTATATTAGTAAGCAGCACAGGAGTATCCATCACTACAGACTTATTAGTAGCTGGTAACACAGTAGTATCAGGTACGTTAGATGTAGTATCAAATACATTAATAGCTGGGAGATTAAGAGTAGCATCAAACACCTTGATATCAGGTAACTTAGATGTTAGTTCAGGGGCTACAATCACAGGCGATTTAACAGTACAAGCGACCACCACTTTAGCGACCTTAAGTTTAACAAGTGTAGTATTAGACTCTAATGGTAATGCAGGCACCGCAGGACAAGTACTAAGTAGTACAGGTACCAGCACAGCGTGGATAGACAGTACTAGTAGCATCCTAATTTCGGGTGCAGCAACAGACACAACCCTAAGATGGAGTGGCAAACAATGGGTAGAGAGCACTACTATTTTAGTAAGCAGCACAGGTGTATCTATCACTACAGACTTATTAGTAGCTGGTAACACAATAGTCTCAGGCACGTTTACAGCCTTACAAGCGACCACCACCTTAGCAACCTTAAGTTTAACAGGCGCCGTATTAGATTCTAGAGGCAATGCAGGCACCGCAGGACAGGTACTAAGTAGTGGCGCCTCAGGCACACTTTGGACAGCAGCTGCTACAGGCACTATAGCCTCAGGTACAGTTACAGATGCTCTCTTACGATGGGATGGCACCGCGTGGGTAGAGAGTGCTACTATTTTAGTAAGCAGCACAGGCGTATCGATCACTACAGACTTATTAGTAGCTGGTAACACGCTAGTCTCAGGCACGTTTACAGCCTTACAAGCGACCACCACTTTAGCGACCTTAAGTTTAACAGGCGCGGTATTAGATTCTAGAGGCAATGCAGGCACGGCAGGACAGGTACTAAGTAGTGGCGCCTCAGGCACACTTTGGACAGCAGCTGCTACAGGCACTATAGCCACAGGTACAGTTACAGACGCTCTCTTACGATGGGATGGCACCGCGTGGGTAGAGAGCACTACTATATTAGTAAGCAGCACAGGCGTATCGATCACTACAGACTTATTAGTAGCTGGTAACACGCTAGTCTCAGGCACGTTTACCGCCTTACAAGCGACCACCACTTTAGCGACTTTAAGTTTAACAGGCGCAGTATTAGACTCTAGAGGCAATGCAGGCACGGCAGGACAGGTACTAAGTAGTGGCGCCTCAGGCACACTTTGGACAGCAGCTGCGACAGGCACTATAGCCTCAGGTACAGTTACAGACGCTCTCTTACGATGGGATGGTACCGCGTGGGTAGAGAGCACTACTATTTTAGTAAGCAGCACAGGTGTATCGATCACTACAGACTTATTAGTAGCTGGTAACACGCTAGTCTCAGGCACGTTTACCGCCTTACAAGCGACTACCACTTTAGCTACCTTAAGTTTAACAGGCGCAGTATTAGATTCTAGAGGCAATGCAGGCACGGCAGGACAGGTACTAAGTAGTGGCGCCTCAGGCACACTTTGGACAGCAGCTGCTACAGGCACTATAGCCTCAGGCACAGTTACAGACGCTCTCTTACGATGGGATGGCACCGCGTGGGTAGAGAGCACTACTATATTAGTAAGCAGTACAGGCGTATCGATCACTACAGACTTATTAGTAGCTGGTAACACGCTAGTCTCAGGTACGTTTACAGCCTTACAAGCGACCACCACTTTAGCGACCTTAAGTTTAACAGGCGCAGTATTAGACTCTAGAGGCAATGCAGGCACAGCAGGACAGGTATTAAGTAGTGGCGCCTCAGGCACACTTTGGACAGCAGCTGCTACAGGCACTATAGCCTCAGGTACAGTTACAGACGCTCTCTTACGATGGGATGGCACCGCGTGGGTAGAGAGCACTACTATTTTAGTAAGCAGTACAGGCGTATCCATCACCACAGACTTATTAGTAGCTGGTAACACAATAGTCTCAGGGACTTTAGATGTAGTATCGAATACATTAATAGCTGGCAGATTAAGAGTAGCATCAAACACCTTGATATCAGGTAACTTAGATGTTAGTTCAGGGGCTACAATCACAGGCGATTTAACAGTCCAAGCGACCACCACTTTAGCGACCTTAAGTTTAACAGGCGCAGTATTAGACTCTAGAGGCAATGCAGGCACAGCAGGACAGGTATTAAGTAGTGGCGCCTCAGGCACACTTTGGACAGCAGCTGCTACAGGCACTATAGCTTCAGGCACAGTTACAGACGCTCTCTTACGATGGGATGGCACCGCGTGGGTAGAGAGCACTACTATTTTAGTAAGCAGTACAGGTGTATCCATCACTACAGACTTATTAGTAGCTGGTAACACGCTAGTCTCAGGTACGTTTACAGCCTTACAAGCGACCACCACCTTAGCAACCTTAAGTTTAACAGGTGCAGTATTAGACTCTAGAGGCAATGCAGGCACGGCAGGACAGGTATTAAGTAGTGGCGCCTCAGGCACACTTTGGACAGCAGCTGCGACAGGCACTATAGCTTCAGGTACAGTTACAGACGCTCTCTTACGATGGGATGGCACCGCGTGGGTAGAGAGCACTACTATTTTAGTAAGCAGTACAGGCGTATCGATCACTACAGACTTATTAGTAGCTGGTAACACGCTAGTCTCAGGTACGTTTACAGCCTTACAAGCGACCACCACCTTAGCAACCTTAAGTTTAACAGGCGCAGTATTAGATTCTAGAGGCAATGCAGGCACGGCAGGACAGGTACTAAGTAGTGGCGCCTCAGGCACACTTTGGACAGCAGCTGCTACAGGCACTATAGCCTCAGGTACAGTTACAGATGCTCTCTTACGATGGGATGGCACCGCGTGGGTAGAGAGTGCTACTATTTTAGTAAGCAGCACAGGCGTATCGATCACTACAGACTTATTAGTAGCTGGTAACACGCTAGTCTCAGGCACGTTTACAGCCTTACAAGCGACCACCACTTTAGCGACCTTAAGTTTAACAGGCGCGGTATTAGATTCTAGAGGCAATGCAGGCACGGCAGGACAGGTACTAAGTAGTGGCGCCTCAGGCACACTTTGGACAGCAGCTGCGACAGGCACTATAGCCTCAGGTACAGTTACAGACGCTCTCTTACGATGGGATGGCACCGCGTGGGTAGAGAGCACTACTATATTAGTAAGCAGCACAGGTGTATCGATCACTACAGACTTATTAGTAGCTGGTAACACGCTAGTCTCAGGCACGTTTACCGCCTTACAAGCGACCACCACTTTAGCGACTTTAAGTTTAACAGGCGCAGTATTAGACTCTAGAGGCAATGCAGGCACCGTAGGACAGGTACTAAGTAGTGGCGCCTCAGGCACACTTTGGACAGCAGCTGCGACAGGCACTATAGCCTCAGGTACAGTTACAGACGCTCTCTTACGATGGGATGGTACCGCGTGGGTAGAGAGCACTACTATTTTAGTAAGCAGCACAGGTGTATCGATCACCACAGACTTATTAGTAGCTGGTAACACAGTAGTATCAGGGACTTTAGATGTAGTATCGAATACATTAATAGCTGGCAGATTAAGAGTAGCATCAAACACCTTGATATCAGGTAACTTAGATGTTAGTTCAGGGGCTACAATCACAGGCGATTTAACAGTCCAAGCGACCACCACTTTAGCAACCTTAAGTTTAACAGGCGCAGTATTAGATTCTAGAGGCAATGCAGGCACGGCAGGACAGGTACTAAGTAGTGGCGCCTCAGGCACACTTTGGACAGCAGCTGCTACAGGCACTATAGCCTCAGGTACAGTTACAGACGCTCTCTTACGATGGGATGGCACCGCATGGGTAGAGAGCACTACTATTTTAGTAAGCAGCACAGGTGTATCGATCACTACAGACTTATTAGTAGCTGGTAACACACTAGTCTCAGGCACGTTTACGGCCTTACAAGCGACCACCACTTTAGCAACCTTAAGTTTAACAGGTGCAGTATTAGACTCTAGAGGCAATGCAGGCACGGCAGGACAGGTACTAAGTAGTGGCGCCTCAGGCACACTTTGGACAGCAGCTGCTACAGGCACTATAGCCTCAGGTACAGTTACAGACGCTTTATTACGATGGGATGGCACCGCGTGGGTAGAGAGCACTACTATTTTAGTAAGCAGCACAGGTGTATCGATCACTACAAACTTATTAGTAGCTGGTAACACGCTAGTCTCAGGCACGTTTACAGCCTTACAAGCGACCACCACTTTAGCAACCTTAAGTTTAACAGGTGCAGTATTAGACTCTAGAGGCAATGCAGGCACCCCAGGACAGGTACTAAGTAGTGGCGCCTCAGGCACACTTTGGACAGCAGCTGCGACAGGCACTATAGCCTCAGGTACAGTTACAGACGCTCTCTTACGATGGGATGGCACCGCGTGGGTAGAGAGTGCTACTATTTTAGTAAGCAGCACAGGTGTATCGATCACCACAGACTTATTAGTAGCTGGTAACACGCTAGTCTCAGGCACGTTTACGGCCTTACAAGCGACCACCACCTTAGCGACCTTAAGTTTAACAGGCACAGTATTAGACTCTAGAGGCAATGCAGGCACCGCAGGACAGGTATTAAGTAGTGGCGCCTCAGGCACACTTTGGACAGCAGCTGCGACAGGCACTATAGCCTCAGGTACAGTTACAGACGCTCTCTTACGATGGGATGGCACAGCTTGGGTAGAGAGTGCTACTATTTTAGTAAGCAGCACAGGTGTATCGATCACCACAGACTTATTAGTAGCTGGTAACACGCTAGTCTCAGGCACGTTTACCGCCTTACAAGCGACCACCACCTTAGCAACCTTAAGTTTAACAGGTGCAGTATTAGATTCTAGAGGCAATGCAGGCACAGCAGGACAGGTACTAAGTAGTGGCGCCTCAGGCACACTTTGGACAGCAGCTGCGACAGGCACTATAGCTTCAGGTACAGTTACAGACGCTCTCTTACGATGGGATGGCACCGCGTGGGTAGAGAGCACTACTATTTTAGTAAGCAGTACAGGCGTATCCATCACTACAGACTTATTAGTAGCTGGTAACACGCTAGTCTCAGGCACGTTTACGGCTTTACAAGCAACCACCACTTTAGCAACCTTAAGTTTAACAGGCGCCGTATTAGACTCTAGAGGCAATGCAGGCACGGCAGGACAGGTACTAAGTAGTGGCGCCTCAGGCACACTTTGGACAGCAGCTGCTACAGGCACTATAGCCTCAGGTACAGTTACAGACGCTCTCTTACGATGGGATGGCACCGCGTGGGTAGAGAGCACTACTATTTTAGTAAGCAGTACAGGCGTATCGATCACTACAGACTTATTAGTAGCTGGTAACACGCTAGTCTCAGGCACGTTTACGGCCTTACAAGCGACCACCACTTTAGCAACCTTAAGTTTAACAGGCGCGGTATTAGACTCTAGAGGTAATGCAGGCACAGCAGGACAGGTACTAAGTAGTGGCGCCTCAGGCACACTTTGGACAGCAGCAGCGACAGGCACTATAGCCTCAGGTACAGTTACAGACGCTCTCTTACGATGGGACGGCACAGCGTGGGTAGAGAGCACTACTATTTTAGTAAGCAGCACAGGTGTATCCATCACTACAGACTTATTAGTAGCTGGTAACACGCTAGTCTCAGGTACGTTTACCGCCTTACAAGCGACGACCACTTTAGCAACCTTAAGTTTAACAGGTGCAGTATTAGATTCTAGAGGCAATGCAGGCACGGCAGGACAGGTACTAAGTAGTGGCGCTTCAGGCACACTTTGGACAGCTGCTGCTACAGGCACTATAGCCTCAGGTACAGTTACAGACGCTCTATTGCGATGGGACGGCACCGCGTGGGTAGAGAGCACTACTATTTTAGTAAGCAGCACAGGTGTATCCATCACTACAGACTTATTAGTAGCTGGTAACACAATAGTCTCAGGCACGTTTACAGCCTTACAAGCGACCACCACTTTAGCAACCTTAAGTTTAACAGGTGCAGTATTAGATTCTAGAGGCAATGCAGGCACGGCAGGACAGGTACTAAGTAGTGGCGCCTCAGGCACACTTTGGACAGCAGCTGCGACAGGCACTATAGCCTCAGGTACAGTTACAGACGCTCTCTTACGATGGGATGGCACCGCGTGGGTAGAGAGCACTACTATTTTAGTAAGCAGTACAGGCGTATCCATCACTACAGACTTATTAGTAGCTGGTAACACGCTAGTCTCAGGCACGTTTACGGCCTTACAAGCGACAACCACTTTAGCGACTTTAAGTTTAACAGGCGCAGTATTAGATTCTAGAGGCAATGCAGGCACCGTAGGACAGGTACTAAGTAGTGGCGCCTCAGGCACACTTTGGACAGCTGCTGCTACAGGGACTATAGCCTCAGGTACAGTTACAGACGCTCTCTTACGATGGGATGGCACCGCGTGGGTAGAGAGCACTACTATATTAGTAAGCAGCACAGGCGTATCGATCACTACAGACTTATTAGTAGCTGGTAACACGCTAGTCTCAGGTACATTTACAGCCTTACAAGCGACCACAACCTTAGCGACTTTAAGTTTAACAGGCGCAGTATTAGACTCTAGAGGCAATGCGGGCACCGCAGGACAGGTATTAAGTAGTGGCGCCTCAGGCACACTTTGGACAGCTGCTGCGACAGGCACTATAGCCTCAGGTACAGTTACAGACGCTCTCTTACGATGGGATGGCACCGCGTGGGTAGAGAGTAGTAGTATTTTAGTAAGCAGCACAGGCGTATCTATCACTACAGACTTATTAGTAAGCGGTAACACGCTCGTCTCAGGCACGTTTACGGCTTTACAAGCCACCACTACTTTAGCAACTTTAAGTTTAACAGGTACAGTATTAGACTCTAGAGGCAATGCAGGCACCGCAGGACAGGTATTAAGTAGTGGCGCCTCAGGCACACTTTGGACAGCTGCCGCAACAGGCACTATAGCCTCAGGTACAGTTACAGACGCTTTATTACGATGGGATGGCACAGCATGGGTAGAGAGTAGTAGTTTATTAGTAAGCAGCACAGGCGTATCCATCACTACAGACTTATTAGTAGCTGGTAACACAATAGTCTCAGGCACGTTTACGGCTTTACAAGCGACTACCACTTTAGCAACCTTAAGTTTAACAGGTGCTGTATTAGATTCTAGAGGCAATGCAGGCACGGCAGGACAGGTACTAAGTAGTGGCGCCTCAGGCACACTTTGGACAGCAGCAGCTACAGGCACTATAGCCTCAGGTACAGTTACAGACGCTCTCTTACGATGGGATGGCACCGCGTGGGTAGAGAGTGCTACTATTTTAGTAAGCAGTACAGGCGTATCTATCACTACAGACTTATTAGTAAGCGGTAACACGCTAGTCTCAGGCACATTTACAGCCTTACAAGCGACGACCACTTTAGCTACCTTAAGTTTAACAGGTGCAGTATTAGACTCTAGAGGCAATGCAGGCACGGCAGGACAGGTACTAAGTAGTGGCGCCTCAGGCACACTTTGGACAGCAGCAGCTACAGGCACTATAGCCTCAGGTACAGTTACAGACGCTCTCTTACGATGGGATGGCACAGCATGGGTAGAGAGTACTACTATTTTAGTAAGCAGTACAGGCGTATCCATCACTACGGACTTATTAGTAGCTGGTAACACACTAGTCTCAGGTACATTTACAGCCTTACAAGCGACCACCACTTTAGCAACCTTAAGTTTAACAGGTGCAGTATTAGATTCTAGAGGCAATGCAGGCACGGCAGGACAGGTATTAAGTAGTGGCGCCTCAGGCACACTTTGGACAGCAGCTGCTACAGGCACTATAGCCTCAGGTACAGTTACAGACGCTCTCTTACGATGGGATGGTACAGCATGGGTAGAGAGCACTACTATTTTAGTAAGCAGCACAGGTGTATCCATCACTACAGACTTATTAGTAGCTGGTAACACAATAGTCTCAGGTACATTTACAGCCTTACAAGCGACCACAACTTTAGCAACCTTAAGTTTAACAGGCGCAGTATTAGATTCTAGAGGCAATGCAGGCACGGCAGGACAGGTACTAAGTAGTGGCGCCTCAGGCACACTTTGGACAGCTGCTGCTACAGGCACTATAGCCTCAGGTACAGTTACAGACGCTCTCTTACGATGGGATGGCACCGCGTGGGTAGAGAGCACTACTATATTAGTAAGCAGTACAGGAGTATCGATCACTACAGACTTATTAGTAGCTGGTAACACACTAGTCTCAGGTACGTTTACCGCCTTACAAGCCACCACCACTTTAGCGACTTTAAGTTTAACAGGTGCAGTATTAGACTCTAGAGGCAATGCAGGCACCGCAGGACAGGTACTAAGTAGTGGCGCTTCAGGCACACTTTGGACAGCAGCTGCGACAGGCACTATAGCTTCAGGTACAGTTACAGACGCTCTCTTACGATGGGATGGCACCGCGTGGGTAGAGAGTAGTAGTATATTAGTAAGCAGTACAGGTGTATCCATCACTACGGACTTATTAGTAAGCGGTAACACAGTAGTCTCAGGTACTTTAGATGTAGTTTCAAATACAACAATCACAGGCGATTTAACAGTACAAGCGACCACTACTGTAGCGACTTTAAGTTTAACAGGCGCAGTATTAGACTCTAATGGTAATGTAGGTACAGCTGGGCAGGTATTAAGTAGTACAGGAACGCGTACAAATTGGGTTAGCTCTAATGTTAAAACCATACAGACGTTAACAGTATCGGGTAGTGTCAATGTAAATACAGAACTCCTAATATTAACCCCGACAGGTAATATAGAAATTACACTTGCAGATGTAGCAACGTTACCTATTGGTTTCCAACTTATAATTAAGCGTAATCAAGGTTATACAGGAACTAACGATAGTATTATTATAGATGGTTTTGGGGCTCAAACCATTGATGGTGGAGCTAACCGAAACATGAACTTGGCTTATGAGTCTTTAACCCTTGTTAATATTGGAACAGGATGGATTGTAATAAATTAGTGAATGTTTATATAAAAGTATAAAGTGTTTTTAGAAATAATAAAAAAAGAAAGTAATTTAGCGTTAGTTTTGCGTTAAGAGATTATATCAGAGAATGAAACGTATTATATTATTTTTTGTATTAATAATAGGATTTAACCAAGCTTGGGGGCAAAGAGGCTTGGGGACTAATAATCCTAACCCTCAGGCTGCGTTACATATTGTTTCTCCAGATAAAGGTGTATTACTACCTCAAATAAGTCTTTTGGCATCAAATACTTTTTTAGGAGGGGCAGTGGCTTCAACTACACATATAGGCATGCTTGTCTATAATACAAATACTGCAGTTAATACAGGGTTAAGTGGTGTAGGGTATTATTTTTGGAATGGAACGTCTTGGGAAAAGTTTGGCGCAAACTCCAATGCATTAATTTCGGGGACAACAACAAACACCATATTACGATGGAGCGGCACCGAGTGGGTAGAGAGCGATAGCATTTTGGCAAGTAGTACGGGTGTGTCAATTACAACGAATGTACTGGTTTCGGGTACGTTTACCGCCTTACAAGCCACAACCACCCTAGCGACCTTAAGTTTAACAGGCGCTGTATTAGACTCTAGAGGCAATGTAGGCACCACAGGACAGGTACTAAGTATTGGCGCCTCAGGCACACTTTGGACAGCTGCCGCCACAGGCACTATAGCCTCAGGTACGGTTACAGACTCTTTATTGCGATGGGACGGTAGAAACTGGATAGAAAGCACTACTATTTTAGTAAGTAGCACAGGCGTATCGATCACTACGGACTTATTAGTAAGTGGTAACACAATAGTCTCAGGTACGTTTACCGCCTTACAAGCCACAACCACTCTAGCGACTTTAAGTTTAACAAGCGCCGTATTAGACTCAGACGGCGATGTGGGTACTCCAGGGCAGGTACTAAGCACCACAGGCACACGTACTAATTGGGTTGCTGGTGGTGGATCATCTATTGTAGATGCCGATGGCGATACATCAGTAAATGTAGAACAAACCTCAGATGAGGATATTATTAGATTTACTGCTAGCGGCTCGCAAACCTTTTCTATTACTAATAATACTATAAGAGTCACCGAGCCTTTTAATAACATTTTTATAGGAAGTATTGAACCTAATTTTACGAGTTACGGCGGACTGCTCCCAAGGATTTTTGCTAACACTGGTTCTAATACAATAATAGGGAATAATATACTGGGAGGAGTAGGAGGTTTTGTAACTGAAAATGTTATAATGGGAAATAATACAGCAGGACTAGCAGGGGGAGGGGCGACTGGATTTGATTCATTTAGCAGAAGTGTTATTATAGGAGATTCAGCACAAGCTTCTGTTTTTGCAAATACACCAGCTGGATCTGTATCTTCTTTGGACAACGTTGTAGTTGGTGCTAGGGCAGCAGAGTTTGTTGGAGGGATTAACAATGTTTTTTTAGGGGCATCTGCAGGGAGAACTGTAGGGGCAGGGACGGGTTTAAATAAATTACTAGCTGATAATTCTATTTATATAGGAAATCAATCAAGGTCGGCTTCAACCACTACTAGTAACGAAATTGTTATTGGTTCTCTAGCTGTAGGTCTAGGAGATAACACCGTAGTGTTGGGTAATGTAACTACTACACTTACGGTACTGCAAGGCAATGTAGGTATAGGCACTACAAGTGCTACGGTAAACCTGCAAGTAAGCGGCACGGCACGGTTTACGGCAATACAAGACTCCGACGGGGACTTGGGTACTGCAGGGCAGGTACTAAGCACCACAGGCACACGTACCAATTGGGTTACTGGCTCTGGCGGTGGATCATCTATTGTAGACGCCGATGGCGATACATCAGTAAATGTAGAACAAGCTCCAGATGAGGATATTATTAGACTTACTGCTAACGGCTCGCAAACCTTTTCTATTACTAAGAATAGTATAGAAATTACCGAGCCTTTTAACAATATTTTTATAGGAGGTGTTAATTCTGGTTTTACGGATTACGCATTTGGTCCATCTCTTGCTTTCTATGGTTCTAACACGATAATAGGGGACAATGTATTGGGAGGAGGAAGAAAAGTTACTATAACTCGAAATGTTATAATGGGAAATAATATAGCAGGGACAAGAGGGGCATTTGGAACAGATGTAGTTAGCAATAATGTTATTATAGGAGATTCAGCACAAGCTTCTATTACTACAGGTCCAATCGGAAGTTCTCTTTCTTCTGGTAACGTTATAGTTGGTGCTGGGGCAGCAGAGTTTACTGGAGGGATTAACAATGTTTTTTTAGGGCGATCTGCGGGGAGAAGTGTAGGGACGGGTTCAAATAATAAATTATTAGCTGATAATTCTATTTATATAGGAAACGAATCAAGGTCGGCTATAGCAGGGACTACTGATAACGAAATTGTTATAGGTGCTCGAGCTATAGGTCTGGGAGATAACACCGTAGTGTTGGGTACTGCAAGTACTACACTTACGGCATTGCAAGGCAATGTAGGTATAGGTACTACAAGCCCTACGGTAAACTTGCAAGTAAGCGGCACGGCACGGTTTACGGCAATACAAGACTCAGACGGGGACTTGGGTACTTTTGGGCAGGTACTAAGCACCACAGGTTCACGTACCAATTGGGTTACCGGTGGTGGTGGTGGATCATCTATTGTAGATGCCGATGGCGATACATCAGTAAATGTAGAACAAGCTTCAGATGAGGATATTATTAGATTTACTGCTACCGGCTCGCAAACCTTTTCTATTAATAAGAATACTATAGGAATCAACGAGCCTTTTAATAATATTTTTATAGGAGGTGTTAATTCTAATTTTACGAATTACGATTTTTTTGGTGTAAGTACTTTGGTCCATGGTAATAACACGATAATGGGGGACAATGTATTGGGAGGGTTAAGAGCTAGTGTTATAGCTAATAATGTTATATTAGGAAATAATACAGCAGGAACAGACTCGCCTGTCGCTGGACTTATTACATTTTTCAGAAGTGTTATTATAGGAGAATCAGCACAAGCTGCTGTTCTTACAAATGCATTAGGATCTGTAAGAAATATTCAGAGAAACGTTGTAATTGGTGCTAGTGCAGCAGAGTTTACTGGAGCGAGTGGAAGTGTTTTTTTAGGGGCATCTGCAGGGAGAGATGTAGGGACAGATTTTGCTAATAATGCGCCTACGGCAAATAAAATAGCTGCTACAAATTCTATTTATATAGGAAGTGAATCAAGGTCGGCTATAACAGGTCTTACTGATAACGAAATAGTAATAGGTGCTGAAACTATAGGACTAGGTGATAACTCTGTAGTGTTGGGTAACACCGCCATAGCAACTACGGCACTACGAGGCTATGTAGGTATAGGCACTACTACCCCAGCAGTTAATTTGCAAGTAAGCGGCACGGCACGGTTTACGGCAATACAAGACTCAGACGGGGACTTGGGTACTGCAGGGCAGGTACTAAGCACTACAGGTACACGTACCAATTGGGTTACCGGTGGTGGTGGTGGATCATCTATTGCAGACGCCGATAACGACACCCGAGTAGACGTAGAGCGCACCACAGACGACGATACCATTAGGTTTTTTACGCCTTCTAGCACTACAACCGAAGTACTTAGAATAGCTGGGAACCGTTTAGAGTTTGTAAACCCTTTAAGATCAGTTTTTATAGGAAAGGATGCAGGGGTGGCGACGAGAGAAACCACAGGTAATAATACTAATGGAAAAGATAATATTTTTATTGGAGAGAATGCAGGCTTAGTTAATACCTCAGGGAGTAGAAATATTTTTATAGGTGCTGATGCAGGGGTAAGGAATACTACTGGGGTATTGAATCTTTTTCTAGGTCAACTTTCAGGGCGAACCAATACGACTGGAGATGCAAATGTGTTTTTAGGCCGCGAAGCAGGTTTTAGTAATACTATAGGTCAAAGGAATACTTTTGTAGGTAATGCAGCTGGTTATCGTAATTTAACTGGAAATTTTAATGTTTTTTTTGGTAATAATGCGGGGCTATTTACAAATAGCCGTGGGAATAATACGGCATCATTTAATTCTGTACTTATTGGAAATGACGTACGTTCAAGCGCAGCAAATACTACAAACGAAATTGTTATTGGGGCTGGAGCACTTGGTCTAGGAGATAACTCTGTAGTGTTGGGTAATGCAAGTACTACACTTACTGTACTTAAAGGATTAGTAGCAACAGGCCCTACGGGTAATAGTGCTATAGCTAATGTAGCTACGACTACCTTAAGTTTACTGGTAACGGGTACAGCACAATTTACGGGGATACGAGACTCTGACGGGGACTTGGGTACAGCAGGGCAGGTGCTAAGCACCACAGGTACACGTACCAATTGGGTTACTGGCTCTGGTGGTGGATCATCTATTGCAGACGCCGATGGCGACACCCGAGTAATAGTACAGCAAACCACCAACCCAGACGATGATAACATTAGGTTTTTTACGTCTTCTAGTGCAACCGAAGTACTTAAAATAATTGAGAACCGTTTAGAGTTTGTAAACCCTTTTGAATCAATTTTTATAGGAGAGAATGCAGGGGCAGTGACGAGACTAAGCTCAAGTAATGCTGATCACGGAAGAAATAATATTTTTATTGGACAGAATGCAGGCTTAGTTAATACCATAGGGAATAGAAATGTTTTTATAGGTACTGATGCAGGAATAAGTAATACTAGTGGGGAATTGAATGTTTTTCTAGGTCGATTTGCAGGACAAGCCAATACGACTGGAGGTGGAAATACGTTTTTAGGCCCCGACTCAGGTCAAAGGAATATTACAGGTGTGAGGAATACTTTTGTAGGTAATGCATCTGGTTTTTATAATACAGTTGGACAACGTAATGTTTTTTTAGGTAATCTAGCGGGGATATTTGCAACAGGAGGTCTTAATACGTCCTCATCTTTTTCTGTAATTATTGGAGATAGCGCACGTTCAGGGGGCGTACTTACTACCAACGAAATTGTTATTGGGTTTGGAGCACAAGGGCTAGGTGATAATTCGGCAGTGTTAGGGAATGATGATATAGAACATACTCTACTTAAAGGATTAGTAGCAACAGGCCCACCTACAGGTAATAGTACTATAACTAATATAGCTAATGTAGCGACTACTACACTAAGTTTACTGGTAACGGGTACGGCACAATTTACGGGGATACGAGACTCAGACGGGGGCTTGGGTATTGCAGGGCAGGTGCTAAGCACCACAGGCTCACTTACCAATTGGGTAAACCCTGGTGGCGGCGGTATTGGTGGATCATCTATTGTAGATACCGATGGCGACACCCGAGTACAAGTAGAGCAAGGCACCTCAGACGACGATGTCATTAAGTTTTTTATTCCTTTTTCTAACACTACAACCGAAGTACTTAGACTAATTGATGGCCGTTTAGAGTTTAGAAACATTTCAAGATCAATTTATATAGGAGAGAATGCAGGGAGGAATACGACGACAGGAGCAGATAATATTTTTATTGGACTAAATGCAGGCTTAGTTAATACCTCAGGGAATCATAATATTTTTATTGGAGAGAGTGCAGGACTGGCTAATACCTCAGGGAGGAGAAATATTTTTATTGGAGAGGATGCAGGAAGAAGGAATATTACTGGGGAATTGAATGTTTTTCTAGGTGAACTTGCAGGGCAAGACAACACGACTGGATCTGTAAATGTGTTTTTAGGCTCCCAAGCAGGTCATGAGAATATTACAGGTATAAGGAATACTTTTGTAGGTTTTGCAGCTGGTTATTTTAATACAACTGGACGACATAATGTTTTTCTAGGTTTTGAGGCTGGGGTAAGACAAAATAATGGTGCTGGTAATGCGCAATCATCTGATTCTGTGTTTATTGGAAGAGATGCACGTTCATTGACATCATCTACTACCAACGAAATTGTTATTGGGTCTGGAGCAGTAGGTTTTGGTGATAATACCGCAGTGTTGGGTCATACAAGTATTGCACGTACGATACTACGAGGCAATGTAGGTATAGGCACTACTGCCCCAACAACTAATTTACACGTAAACGGCACGGCACGGTTTACGGCAATACGAGACGCCGACGGCGACTTGGGTACAGCAGGGCAGGTGCTAAGTACCACAGGCGCACGTACCAATTGGATAAACGCTAGTAGTGGTGGTGGCGGATCATCTATTGTAGACGGCGATAACGACACCCGAGTAGAAGTAGAGCGAGGCACAGACGACGATACCATTAGGTTTACTACTGCTAACGCCGAAGTAATTAGAATAGTTCAGAACCGTTTAGAGTATGTAAACTCACGAGAATCAATTTATATAGGTTCAGGTGCAGGACAAGATAATGCAGGAGGAGGAGGAAGCCGGAATATTTTTATAGGTAATATTGCAGGGAGTAGAAATATTTTTGGAAATGATAATGTGTTTTTAGGCCGCGAAGCAGGTTTTACTAATACGGGAGGTAATCAGAATGTTTTTGTAGGTAATGCAGCTGGTTATTTTAATCGCGCTCATGATAATGTCTATATAGGCCATTTGGCGGGAGCATATTTTGGAACTTCTGGAACTGCTACAGCTCAAGGAAATGTAGGATCAACTAATTCTGTATTTATTGGACATACTTCACGTTCAGGGGCACTTAATACTGATAACGAAATAGTAATAGGTGCTGATGCAGTAGGACTTGGTAATAATTCCGTAGTGTTGGGTAATGCAAATATTATAGCTACGGTACTACGAGGCAGTGTAGGTATACGTACTACTAGCCCAAGAGCTCCTTTAGAAGTAAACGGCGCGGCACGGTTTTTAGCAATACAAGACGCAGACGGCGATGTGGGTACAGCAGGGCAGGTGCTAAGCTCCACAGGCACAAGTACCAATTGGATTACTAACTCTGGTGGTGGTGGAGGATCATCTATTGCAGATGGCGATAGCGACACCCGAGTAGACGTAGAGCTCACCACAGACGACGATACCATTAGGTTTACTACTAGTACAAACGAAGTAATTAGAATAGCTGAGAACCGTTTAGAGTTTGTAGACGGTACAAATAATGTTCTTATAGGGAGCGATGCAGGGGATAATATTCAAGGTGGTGGTGATAGAAATGTTCTTATAGGGACCCAAGCAGGAAATAATATTAGATCAGGGGATGTTAATACGTATATAGGCTATAGAGCAGGTGAGGGCGCTAGAGATGGCGACACCCGATGGTAGCTATGGTTGGTATAGGAAACCAAGCAGGGCGTTATACTGATAATGGTGCTACTACTCTAATAGGAGGATCAGAATCTGTTTATATAGGTAACAATACAACGGCAGGAGACTCAACCCCAATACACGAAATTGTTATTGGCAGCGGAGCACGTGGCTTAGGAGATCGTACTACAGTATTAGGTAGTAATAATACTTCTTCAACGTTTATACGAGGTAATGTAGCTATAGGCACTACCACTACCCCAACAACAGTTAATTTACAAGTAAGCGGCACGGCGCGGTTTACGGCAATACAAGACTCCGACGGCGATGTGGGTACTGCAGGGCAGGTGCTAAGCTCCACAGGCACACGTACCAATTGGACTACCACCGGTGGAACAGGTATTGTAGACAACGATGGCGACACCCGAGTAGACGTAGAGCGCACCCCAGACGACGATACCATTAGGTTTACTACTAGTACAAACGAAGTGCTTAGAATAGTTGAGAACCGTTTAGAGTTTGTAAACTCTTCAAACTCAGTTTTTATTGGACGCGATGTAGGTGGTAATGTGACCACAGGAATTGATAATACTTATGTAGGTCAAAATGCAGCATTTGAAAATACTACAGGAAGTTTTAACACTGTAATCGGCACTAGGTCATTATTCGATGTTAGAGACGGAGATAACAATACTGCTGTAGGTGCAGCAATAAGTATGACGGCTGGCGGAAACAATACTGCTGTAGGTGCTAGAGCAGGTATTGGTCATGCAACTAATAGCAATAGTATATTTATAGGTCATGAGTCAGGAGGTATTGTAAGTGGCGCAGCTAATGGGGCAACAACTAACTCTATATTTATTGGACAGAGCGCACGTTCAAATACATTATTTTCTACTAACCAAATTGTTATTGGCGCTGGCGCTATAGGCTTAGGAGATAACACTGTAATATTGGGTAATGCAAGCACTACACTTACGGCACTAGAAGGCAATGTAGGTATAGGTACTACAAGTCCTACGGTAAATTTACAGGTAAGCGGTACGGCAAGGTTTACTCAAGCTGATACAGCGAATGCAACTGCTGTACAGATTGATTCGACTAACATAAGTTTTATTAATAGCCAAGCAAATTCAATTTTTATAGGAGATGGAGATAATAGTTCTGCTAGTCTGACTACTCCAAAAACTAGTGGAGGATCCGAAAACAATATTCTGATAGGAAACCATATTAATCATACTGTTGGGACAGGGTTTGAGAATGTTTATGTAGGGCATCAAGCAGCTGCTGCTAACACTACGGGTAATAGAAATGTTTTTCTAGGAGGGTATTCAGGAGAGAGTAATACCGATGGAGCGAATAATGTTTATATAGGGTCATTATCAGGACGCCAAAACACAAGTGGGACTCATAATGTTTATATAGGACGCGAAGCAGGACTTAACGGTACTACAGGGACACAGAATCTCTTTTTAGGTAGTGGGTCGGGTTATTCTAATAATGGAACAAGGAATGTTATATTAGGTTATTTGGCAGGAACATTTGTAAATAGCGGTGGTTTTAATACGGGATCAACAAACTCTGTATATTTGGGGGCACGTGCATCTTCGCTTGGAACTACTGCATATAATGAAATAGTCATTGGAGATGCTGCAACAGGCTTAGGTACAAATACTGTAAGGTTGGGTAATGCAAGCACTACACTTACGGCACTACAAGGCAATGTAGGTGTACATACTGCTACCCCAAGAGCTGCTTTAGAAGTAAACGGCGCGGCACGGCTTTTGGCAGTACAAGACTCCAACGGCGATGTGGGTACTTTTGGGCAGGTACTAAGCTCCACAGGCACAAGTACCAATTGGACAAGCTCTGGGGGAACAGGTGTTGTAGACAACGATGGCGACACCCGAGTAGAAGTACAGCAAGGCGGTACAGACGATGATATCATTAGGTTTACTACTAGCGCAACCGAAGTAATTAGAATAGCTGAGAACCGTTTAGAGTTTGTAGACGGTACAGATAATGTTCTTATAGGAGAAAATGCAGGGGATAATATTCAAGGTAGGGCTAATGTTCTTATAGGGGACCAAGCAGGGAATACTATTGGAGGAGGGGGTAGTAATACGTATATAGGTCATAGAGCAGGTGCGGATGCTAGAGATATGACAGCTATGGTTGGTATAGGAAACCAAGCAGGGCGTTTTGCTAAAGGAGCAAATCTTCCTCTAACCGGAGGATCACAATCTGTTTATATAGGTAACAATACAACGGCAGGAGACACAACCCCAATACACGAAATTGTTATTGGAAGTGACGCAAGTGGCTTAGGAGATCGTACTACAGTATTGGGTAGTGATAATACTAATTCTACGTTTATACGAGGTAATGTAGCTATAGGCACTATTATTGCCCCAGCAGTTAATTTACAAGTAAGCGGCACGGCACGGTTTACGGCAATACAAGACTCCGACGGCGATTTGGGTACTGCAGGGCAGCTGCTAAGCTCCACAGGTACACGTACCAATTGGACAAGCTCTGGTGGGATATCTATTGCAGACAACGATGGCGACACCCGAGTAGAGGTAGAGCGCACCTCAGACGACGATACCATTAGGTTTACTACTAATAACGCCGAAGTGCTTAGAATAGTTAATAACCGTTTAGAGTTTGTAAACTCAAGACAATCAGTCTATATAGGTAGCTCTACAGGGGCTGTGAATACAGGGCAATTCAATGTTTTTATTGGAATTAATGCAGGACGGGCTAATACCACAGGGAATCAAAATACTATTTTAGGAGTTGGTGCAGGAACTAATAATACTACGGGTAGTGATAATGTTTTTGTTGGGTTTGATACAGGACTTCTTAACAACACGGGTCGTCAAAATACGTTTATAGGAAATCTAGCAGGAAGAAGAAATACTACAGGGAATGATAATGTTTTTATAGGTAATCTAGCGGGGACATTTTTAAATGACGGTAGTAATAATACGGGATCATCTAATTCTGTACTTATTGGAAGAGACACACGTTCAGCGGCATTAGTTACTACCAACGAAATTGTTATTGGGGCTGGAGCACATGGTTTAGGAAACAACACTACTGTATTAGGGAGCGATACTACGGTACTTACTGTACTTAAAGGATTAGTCGCAACAGGCCCTATAGGTAATAGTAATATAGCTACTACTACCCTAAGTTTACTGGTAACGGGTACAGCACAATTTACGGGGATACGAGACTCCGACGGCGACTTGGGTACTGCAGGGCAGCTGCTAAGTACCACAGGCACACGTACCAATTGGACTACCACCGGTGGAACAGGTATTGCAGACGCCGATGGCGACACCCGAATACAAGTACAGCAAGGCACCACAGACGACGATACCATTAGGTTTTTTACGCCTTCTAGCACTGTATCCGAAGTAATCAGAATAGTCAATAACCGTTTAGAGTTTGTAAACCCTATTAATAACTCAATTTTTATAGGAGAGAATGCAGGGAGAATAACGACAGGATTAGATAATGTTTTTATTGGACGGAATTCAGGTCGTGATAATAGCTCAGGGAGATTTAATACTTTTATAGGTGCTGAAACAGGACAAAAGACTACTGGAGGGCAATTAAATGTTTTTATAGGTGCATTTGCAGGACAAAATAATGTGGGTGGAAATGGAAATGTGTTTTTAGGTCAAGGCTCAGGGCAATCCACTACGATAGGTGAAAGAAATACTTTTGTAGGTACTACAGCTGGTCATAGTAATACAACTGGATTTCGTAATGTTTTTATAGGTAATCTAACGGGGGTAAATATAGGGAATAGTAGTACTGCTCTTAATAGGGCATCATCTTATTCTATACTTATTGGAGATGAGGTAGATTCAGCGGCATCAGTTACTACTAACGAAATTGTTATTGGGGCTAGAGCAGTTGGTTTAGGAGATAACACTACTTTATTAGGTAATGTAAGTACTACACTTACTGTACTTAAAGGATTAGTCGCAACAGGCCCTATAGGTAATAGTAATTTGGCTACGACTACACTAAGTTTATTGGTAACGGGCACAGCACAATTTACGGGGATACGAGACTCAGACGGGGACTTGGGTACAGCAGGGCAGGTGCTAAGCACCACAGGCACACGTACCAATTGGACTACTAACTCTGTTTCTTCTGTTAGAGATGGCGATAGCGACACCCGAATAGAGGTAGCAGGGGTCAGCGGAGACGACGATATCATTAGCTTTTTTACGCCTTCTAGCACTACATCCGAAGTACTTAGAATAGTCGATAACCGTTTAGAGTTTGTAAACACAACAGGATCAGTCTATATAGGTAGAGGTGCAGGGGATGTGACTACCACAGGAGGCAGTAATATTTTTATTGGAACTAATGCAGGGTTGCGTAATACCGTGGGGAGCCAAAATACTTTTGTAGGATCTACTGCAGGATCTAATAATATTATAGGTGCCGATAATACTTTTGTTGGGTTTGCAGCGGGACTTAATACGACAGGATTAGGTTCTGCGGATGGGGAGCAAAATACCTTCATAGGAAGTCAAGCAGGAATAAGTAATACTTTGGGTTCCCGTAATACTTTTGTTGGGTATCAAGCAGGTGATGCTACTACCATTGGGACTGCAAATACTTTTATTGGAAGATCTGCAGGATCTGCTAATATCAATGGGAGTGATAATGTTTTTATAGGTACAGAGACAGGACTTTTTAATACTACTGGACAATCGAATCTTTTTATTGGAACAGGTGCAGGGTTTTCCAATACGGTTGGAAGTGACAATACGTTTGTAGGCCGATCCTCAGGTGGTAATAATATCTCGGGGAATAATAATGTTTTTGTTGGAAGAAATACAGGAATTAATAATACCACAGGGGCTGCAAATACTTTTATTGGAAGAAATGCAGGATTTGCTAATGCCACAGGGAGTAGTAATGTTTTTATAGGTGATGTAGCGGGGGTATCTTTAAATGGCAATGGTAATAATACGGCATCATCTAATTCTATATTTATTGGAGTTGATTCACGTTCAGCGGCAGCAGTTACTGATAACGAAATTGTTATTGGGGCTGGATCTCGAGGATTAGGCAGTAATTCTGTAGTGTTAGGTAACACCGATATAGCAACTACGGTACTACAAGGCAATGTAGGTATAGGCACTACTGCTCCAACTCAAAGACTATCTGTTAGCGGAACAGCAGGGAAAACAGGTGGAGGATCGTGGGCTACCTTCTCGGATCTTAGAATTAAAAAAGACATAAACCCCTATACCAAAGGACTTGCAGAGATTATAAAAATTAAGCCTGTAACCTACGATTATAATGACAAAAGCCCATTTCAAAATAACACTGGGCGACCTATGGTAGGTATTATTGCGCAGGACATACAAAAAGTATTACCTTCTACGGTAAAAGAAATAAGTTATGGCAATTTCGACGATTTGTTAGAGTACGACGCATCGGAGCTAACCTATACGCTTATCAATGCGATAAAAGAACTGAACACCAAAAACGAAACCCTAGAGGCAAAGAGCAAAACACTCGAAGCAGAAAATAAACAGTTGCGCACAGCACTCGACGATTTGCTAAAACGCGTAAAAGCCCTCGAAGAGAAGTAGAGAACTTCAAAAAAAACTGTTTTATAGCGCATAGAGTACTTGCCTCATAAGATTTGTTGATTATTATCTTTATTTTTATCTTGTTATTATAATTTGATATATAGACAGCAAAGGGCAACTTTTGTGATATTATAATTTTTTATGAGGTTTGTGCTATTTTGTGTATTCGCTTTTTTGTGTTCAGGCATACTTAGTGGTCAACAAAATAGATGGAATAAAAGATCAGGAAGCCCGTCTTTTGGCTCAGACGATGAAGGATCTCCTTTTATGATAGAATTGCATATAGGCTCGCCTATTGGTTTAGGGATAGCGCTAAATTATCATACACCATTTTTAAGTAATCGAATTCGACCTTATGTCGCCTATGGTATTCTTCAACTTGGGTTAGACCCCAGCAATTTTTCGAACAACGTTACCAAATTCGAAGTTAATAATGTAGCTGTAGATATATCATGCTCAAACCTTGCACTCCACAATGGAATGAATACCGATATTGAAATTATATTCAAATCATCTACCTTAGAAGTAGGTACACTTATATTTTTTTCTTCGAAAGGGCATGGTCTTTACTTAAATATGGGCTTAGATTTTATGAATGCCGAGTTCGATTTTTTGAACGCTCCTTTTATAGACGAACTCAATAATATTGAGAAAAAGACATTTAGTCAAAAGCAGTTTATTACTACGTTTAATACAAGTATAGGGTACCAAACTGGCGGACGTTTATACGTAAAGGGCGAAGCAGGAATTGGTATTATTGCAACACTACCCGACACATTTGAGTACGACAATTCATATAGCCGCAACGGTTATGACGTGACTCAAGAAACAATGATTAGCTACCCTAAACTCCCAGGCGAAATATTAGGCGGCAAACTTATAACCGGAAGAATAGCAGTAGGCTATAGGTTTTAGGTTTTATATAAAAAAAATCGCTCCGAAAAGAGCGATTTTAATATTATCTATAGCAACAACAACGTTAGTCTAAAGACAAACGTGCAAAATGCGTTACGGTAAGGTTTGCATCAATAGATTTTACGTATTGTGCCACACTTTGTTTTCCGTCCTTTATATAGTCTTGGTTAACAAGCGTATTGTCTTTAAAGAAACGTTTAATTTTACCTTTGGCAATGTTGTCTAGCATGGCTTCGGGCTTTCCTTCTTGTCTAAGTTGGTCTTTTGCAATTTCTATTTCTTTTTCAATAACAGAGGCATCCACACCATCTTCGTTCAAGGCAATAGGGTTCATAGCGGCTACTTGCATAGCAACGTTTTTTGCTGCTTCATTGGCGTGTGCAATATTAGCAGAAAGCCCAACGGCAGTTGCAATTCTGTTACCCGCATGAATGTAGTGCCCCACAAAAGAACTGCTAATTCGTTTAAATCCACCAATTTCAATTTTTTCGCCAATAATACCCGTTTGTTGGGTTAGTTTTTCTGCTACGGTTACACCATCCATATCGGCACTCAAAAGGCTTTCTAAAGACTCATGGTTTATAGCGATATCCAAAATAGCATTAGCAAAAGTAAGGTAGTCGTTGTTTTTAGCTACAAAATCTGTTTCGCAGTTTACCGAAACAACCACAGCAATAGTACTGTCGGCATTTACTTTGGCTAAGACAACGCCCTCGGTAGAGTCGCGGTCAGCACGATTTGCGGCTACTTTTTGTCCTTTTTTTCTAAGGTTTTCAACAGCTAATTCAAAATCGCCTTCGGCCTCTACAAGTGCTTTTTTACAATCCATCATTCCAGCTCCTGTGGCCTGACGGAGTTTATTTACTTCTGATGCAGTAATTTTCATATACGTACTAAATTATATATCAAATAAGCAAGAGTTAACTTACTATTTATAGGGTTAGTTTTAAAGTTAATTTTAAGATTCGCTTGTGGTTTCTTCTTTAGAGCTTTCCTCGGAAGCAGGTGTTTCTACTACCTTTTTTTCGTCTGTAGCAACAACGTCATTGGGCGTGGTTTTCTCTTCAACAGCAGGGCTGTTTTTTTCTGCCTCTTCTTTTTCCGTTGCGTTTTTCTCTGCTAGGCGTTCTTTCAGTCCATCGCCTACGGCTTCGGTAACGATACTTAATATTTTGTCAATCGATTTCGAAGCATCATCATTAGAAGGAATCACAAAATTAATATCCCTTGGGTCCGAGTTGGTATCGACCATTGCAAAAATAGGAATTTTCAATTTCTGAGCTTCTTTAACAGCAATTTGCTCACGTTTAATATCAACGATAAACAAAGCTCCAGGGAGGCGTGTCATCTCGGTAATAGAACCTAAGTTTTTCTCAAGTTTTGTGCGTAAACGGTTTATTTGTAGTTTTTCTCTTTTAGAGAGCGTTTCGAATGTACCATCTTTTTTAATACGGTCAATCGACGACATTTTTTTAACCGCCTTACGAATAGTAACAAAGTTTGTTAGCATTCCACCGGGCCAACGCTCGGTAATATAAGGCATTTTAACATCTGCAGATTTTTTTGCAACAATATCTTTTGCTTGCTTTTTAGTAGCAACAAACAAAATTTTTCGACCAGAAGCTGCAATTTTCTTAATAGCAACAGTAGCCTCGTCGAGCTTCGATGCAGTTTTGTAAAGATTGATAATGTGGATTCCGTTGCGTTCCATATATATATATGGTGCCATGTTGGGATTCCATTTTTGGGTCAAGTGACCAAAGTGTACGCCTGAATTTAACAGGTCTTTTACATTTGTGTTTGCCATTGTGTTTAGTTTACGTTCCGTAGTTAGCAATAGTAAAGTGGCTTTTTTTTAGGCCTTTACCATTTAGATGCTAAACTAATTTTCGCCTAGGCGAACGGGCAACGGGGTTGATAAAAAATATGAACAAACCCTTTTTATAAAAAGGGCAAAAATATTAACGTTTAGAAAATTGAAATTTCTTTCTTGCTTTTTTCTGACCGAACTTTTTACGTTCAACCATACGAGGATCGCGAGTTAACAAACCTTCTGGTTTAAGAGCCTCACGGTTCTCTTCATTAATTTGACATAAGGCACGCGAAATAGCTAGGCGTATAGCTTCTGCTTGCCCATTAACTCCACCACCTGTAACAGTGATTTTTACATTATAATTTCCTTCAGTTCCTGTAAGAGAAAAAGGTTGACTAACCTTATACTGCAAAGCTAGTGTAGGGAAATATACTGAATAGTCTTTTTTGTTTACAGTTATAGTTCCTTTTCCTTCGGAAATAAAAATGCGTGCTACTGAAGTTTTACGGCGTCCAATTGTGTGTATTACTTCCATTATTTGAATTTACTTAGCGTTATCGTTTTTGGGTTTAACCCTCCGTGTGTGTGTTCCGAACCGCTAAATACTTTTAAATTTCGATATAATGCGGCTCCTAACTTATTTTTAGGTAGCATACCACGAACAGCGTTTTCGACTAAGCGGGTTGACCCTTTTTTATATAATTGCTCGGCAGTTAGTTTGCGTTGCCCTCCTGGGTATCCAGTATGTCGGATATATTCTTTTTGCTTCCATTTATTCCCCGAAAGTTGAATTTGATCCGAGTTAACAACAATTACATTATCTCCACAATCTACATGAGGCGTATAATTAGGTTTGTTTTTTCCACGAATTATTTTGGCAACTTCAGAGGCCATTCGTCCCAGTGTCATCCCTGCAACATCCACTACAACCCATTGTTTATCAACAGTATTGCTATTTGCAGATATGGTTTTATAACTTGATGTATTCACAATATATAGTTTTGTCCGTATAATTACCTTAATAATAAGGGCTGCAAATATACTATATTATTATATTTCGAACAATAAAACAGACGTTCTTTTTGTTTAAAAAAATATAATACAATTATTTAAAACGGAAGATCTTCTTCTGTTGTTTCAGTTGTTTCTTCTGGCGGCTCAAACGAATCAATAGGTGCAGTAGGGTTTGCTTCTGCAGGTGCTTCTGCGCTTACACCTTCTATACGCCACCCTTGTATAGAATTAAAATACTTAGTTTCTCCCTGAGGGTTTACCCATTCCCTACCTTTTAAGTTAATTCCAATTTTTACGGCCTGCCCCACATTATAAGCGTCTAATAAGTCGCACCTATCTTGAATAAATTCTACTAAAATATGCTGAGGATATTGCTCTTCTGTGGTTACGACAACTTCGCGCTTTCTAAAGCCATTAGAGCCGTATGTTTTGGTTTCATCTAACCATTTTATTTTACCTGATACTTCCATAAGGATTATTTTTAATGAGTAACAAAAATATAAAAACTTTAGATAGTGAACTGTGCATTTATCTTTTTCCTTTTTGGAGTATCTTAGTGGTATAAAATACTGTCTTATGCATTCGTTTTTTAATCAAAGCAAAATTAAACCTTGGATTTTTCTTAGCCTGTTTATTATCGTTGCTTTGATTTTGTGGAATACAAATATTCTTTTTCGAGTTTTAAAACAAGAAGAACGCACCAAAATGGAACTTTGGGCGACAGCTCAACAAGAGCTAATTGAAAATTCTGATTTAAGTAGAGACTATGGTGCATTGGTTTTAGACGTGCTTCAAAAAACAGACGATACCCCTATGATATTGACAAATTCTTTGGGCAATGTAAAGGATTTTAAGAATATTGATTGGGATAAGAATGAAGATAAAGACTCCATTAAGCTTTATAACTTATTGACACAATTGAAGACAGAGAATAAACCAATACATATTCAATATAAGCAAATTGTTAATCAAAAACTCTATTATGGAGATTCTGCATTATTAAAAAAGCTGCAGTATTATCCTTTAGCCCTCCTTTTAATAATAGGATTGTTTGTGGCCGTGTTTTTTTTCTTTTTTCAAACATCTAGGGTATCAGACCAAAATAGACTTTGGGTAAGCATGGCAAAAGAGACTGCCCACCAAATTGCAACACCCCTAAGTTCTCTTATGGGGTGGACTGCCTTGTTCAAAGAGCAAAAAATAGCGTTAGACTCGGTAAAAGAAATAGAAAAAGACATTGAACGGCTGACAGTAATAACGGATCGTTTTTCTAATATAGGGTCTTCACCAGAGCTTAAAAAACAAGACGTGGTGCAGGCTACTATGCAAGCAATATATTATCTTAAGAATAGAAGTTCGGACCAGATTAGCTGGGAGTGGGATATTCCTGAAAAAGAAATTCAAATTCCGTTAAACTTATCTTTATATAATTGGGTTATGGAAAACCTGATTAAGAATGGTATTGACGCTATGAAAGGTGTAGGAAACATTTCAATTCGACTAGTAGAGCTCGAAAAAAAGGTTTCGATACAAGTGTCTGATAGTGGACAAGGAATTGTATCGAAAAACGTAAAACATATTTTTAGAGCTGGGTTTACTACCAAAAAAACCGGTTGGGGTTTTGGGCTATCGCTTGTTAAAAGAATTATAGTAGATTACCATAAGGGTAGTATTGAAGTTATCAAAACAGCAGTAAACCAAGGAACTACGTTTGAAATTCAATTTAAAAAATAATATATTGGGTTAAATGATTTGCTGAGCAATTGCTTTGGCAAGCGCTTCCATTTCATCGGGGCTAAGGTGTACCTTTTTTTCAAACCTAATGTCTTCCATTTTATTTAGTGGAATAAGATGTATATGTACATGAGGAACTTCTAGCCCAATAACTGTCATTCCAATACGATTACATGGAACTACGTTGCGTAACCCTAGAGCAACTTTTCTCGAAAAATCCATTAATAATGTATAAGCTTGGGCATCAAGGTCAAAAAGTTTATTTGTTTCTTTTTTGGGGACACAAAGTGTATGCCCTTTAGCATTGGGGTTAATGTCTAAGAAAGCGATATGATGTTCGTCTTCGAAAACTTTGTAACAAGGAATTTCTCCAGCAATTATTTTAGTGAAAATACTAGGCATTAATTTCTAGTTATTTTGGTTATTTCCAGTTCAATGGTTCCGTTAGGGACTTTTATTTCTGCCATTTCTCCAACTTTTTTGCCAAGTAGCCCTTGTCCAATAGGAGAGTTTACCGAAATTTTCCCTGTGCTTAAATCCGCTTCACTTTGAGCAACTAAAGTGTAAACCATTTTCATTCCGTTAGTTTTATTTTTTAATTCAACGGTAGAAAGCACTAATACTTTCGAAACATCTAGTTGCGATTCATCAATAAGGCGAGCATTCGATAGTGTTTCTTCCATTTTAGAGATACGCATTTCTAATAAACCCTGTGCTTCTTTTGCGGCATCGTATTCGGCATTTTCACTTAAGTCTCCCTTGTCTCGGGCTTCAGCAATAGCTTGTGATGCCTTTGGGCGTTCAACACTTTTTAAATGATCAAGTTCTTCGCGTAATTTTTTTAAACCTTCTTCGGTATAGTATGAAGTTTTACTCATTTTTTATTTAGTTTTATTACCAACAAAAAACCCCTCGATAAATGAAGGGTTCTATAAACAAAGATAAGGATTTGCATAAATTAAACCTACTTTTGAGAAATAAGTTCTGTGGCAAAGTACTTTTTTATTTTTTCTTTCTGTCTTGTTCAACTACAGATATAGAGCGTAATCCTTACCTAGCTAATATACAGATTCAATATCAAATTAATTTGAATTTACCCCAATACGATAACTTGAGGTTTGCCGGAGGTTCAGTTTTGATACCCCAATTGGGTAATAAAGGTGTTCTTGTTTTTAACCTCAATGGGAGTAGTTTTTTTGCATGGGATGCAAGTTGCCCTAATCATGCTCCTAGTAGTTGTTCACAGTTAAAAATTAACGGCGTTTTGGCAGAGTGCTCCTGCGAAGATTATCAATATAGTTTGGCTACAGGACAGGTATTAAACCCTCCAAAAGATACCACAAAATTGTATTCACTTTTGTTTTACCAAGCTCGAGTAAGTGGAAATTCTATAGTAATTTCAAATTAGAAGTTTTCTTTCGCGAGAGTTAAAATTACTTTTGCAATTCCTGTAGCGTCTAGTCCAAGTTCTTTTTGTAGCTGGTTTATGTTTCCATGCGGGATAAAACGATCTGGGATTCCTATTCTTTTAATTTGATTAGAATACCCATTTTCAGAAGCCCATTCTAAAATTGCACTACCTACACCTCCTGCTAATACCCCATCTTCTATAGTAATAATTTTAGGGAAAGAACGAAATACATTATGTAAAAGCACTTCATCTAAAGGCTTAATACTAGCTAAATCATAATGAGCGGGCGTACAATAATTAGAAACACGTTTTAAAGCCTCGGTTACATTATCTGCTATAGTTCCGACTGTCAGTATTGCAATTTGCGTTCCTTCTTGGATGCAACTTCCTTTGTTCAAATCAATTTTTTTAAAGGGTAGCTGCCATTTTGATAATTTCCCGTAGCCTCTAGGATAGCGTATAACCACAGGATTAGTTATTTCGAGTTGAAGCGTATATAACGTATTACGTAATTGAATTTCGTTTCGAGGAGCAAGTATATGTAAATTTGGAATACCTCGTAGCATAGCAATGTCAAACACACCATGATGTGTAGGTCCGTCTTCTCCGACTAAACCAGAGCGGTCTAAACAAAAAATCACATTTAAATTTTGAAGTGTTACATCATGAATAATTTGGTCATAAGCACGTTGTAAGAACGTAGAATAAATGGCACAAAAAGGTAATAGGCCTGTTGTTGCTATTCCGGCGGCTAGAGTAACGGCGTGTTGTTCTGCAATCCCTACGTCATATGTTCTTTCGGGGAAAGCCTCCATCATTAACTTCATAGAACTGCCTGTTGGCATAGCAGGTGTTATTCCTACAATAGTTTTATTTTGATGCGCTAATTCAACTAAGGTTTTTCCGAAAACATCTTGGTATTTGGATGTTGGTTGAGCCGTTTTTGGAATAAGAATTCCAGTTTTTCTATCAAACTTCCCAGGTGCATGATACGTAACTTGATCCATTTCGGCAGGAGGCAATCCTTTCCCTTTTACTGTTACTATATGTATTAGGCGAGGACCTTGCTGATTTTTAAGATGTTGCAGTTTATCAATAAGCAGATTAATATTATGCCCATCGATAGGACCAGTGTAAGGTATATTTAGTGCTTGAAAAATATTTTCTGCTTTAGATTTTTTTTTAACTTTTTCGAAATAATGTTTTAATGCGCCCACACTCGAGTCAATTCCAATAGCATTATCATTTAGAATAATCAAAAGATTAGCCTTGCTAACTCCTGCGTGGTTTAGAGCTTCTAGTGCCATTCCTCCAGCGATAGATGCATCGCCAATAACTGCAATATGTGTTCTTGGGTCTTTCTTTTGATAATTTGCCAAAGCCATTCCTAAAGCAGCAGAGATAGAAGTTGAAGCATGACCAGTTCCAAAAGAATCATAAGGGCTTTCTTCTCGGCTAGGAAACCCGCTTAATCCTTTCCATTGCCTGTTGGTATAAAATCTTTTTCGTCTTTCGGTCAATATTTTGTGTCCATAGGCTTGGTGCCCTACATCCCATATAAGTTGATCTACTGGAGTATTGAAAATATAATGAATAGCAATTGTTAATTCTATAACGCCTAAACTAGCACCCAAATGTCCTTCTTTACTAGCGACAACATTAATTATTTCGTCTCGTAATTCACTTGCCAAAATAGTTAGCTTTTCTTGTGGGAGTAAGCGTAAGTCTTTTGGAGAATTAATTTGCGATAAAATTGTTTGTTGTTTCACTTTACAAAGTTAGGAGTAAATTGAAGATTATGAATTATGAAATGTTTACTTTTAAATATGGAATTAGATGATACATATTTTATGCAAAAAGCTTTTGAAGAGGCTAAGTATGCATTTGAAATAGATGAAGTTCCGGTTGGAGCTGTTGTAGTGATTAATCAAAGAATTATAGCACGAGTACATAATTTGACAGAGCGACTAAAAGATGTGACAGCACACGCTGAAATGCAAGCTATTACATCTGCATCTAATTTTTTAAACGGGAAATATTTAAAAGGGTGTACACTGTACGTTACACTTGAACCTTGTGTAATGTGTATGGGAGCCCTGTATTGGAGTCAGTTAGATAGAATTGTTTTTGGTGCATCTGACCCTAAAAGAGGGTTTAGAACTAAAGGTGTACTATCGCACCCTAAAACAAAAATCAAAGGTGGAATTTTAGAAAAAGAAACGTCTCAGATATTGGAGGATTTCTTTAAAAATAAAAGAAAAAAAAGCACTTAAGAATAAGTGCTTTTTTTCTCTAAAAAATTTATAATGTAGTTTATATAACCTTGATTTGTCCTGCTACTTTTCCTTTTTTGCTTTCTTCTTCAATATATTCTACTTTATCCCCCTCGTTGAGATTAATCCCATCAAGAGACGTTACGTGGACAAAAATGTCCTCACCTGTTTCATCGTTGACTATGAACCCATAGCCCTTAGAAACATTAAAAAATTTTACTGTACCTATCATAATAATTATTAAATAATGTACAAAGGTACGATATTTGTTTTTATAAAACGAGTATATTTTAAAAAAATTATTGATTTTCAGTACTTTCCTTTTTCTCTTCAGCCATTTTTTTTATGTTTTTAGACGTAAACATATAATTTGAGATGTCTTTGCCCTTCCACCGATGATATAAAAATACAGGTAAAAAAATAAATGCCCCCCAAAGTACCCCCAAACCGATAACCTTTTCACCATCCGAGTAGTTTACAAATTCTTTGATATAAAAACCTACTCCTAAAATACTTAAAAGAATTATAAAAAGAAGACGTGATATTAGTTTCATTATTTTTTTAAATAGGTTCGCTAACTCTAATTAATTCCTTTCGGTAGACTGATAGTAATTTAGATTTGGATACAAACCCAAGAAACGTTCCATCTATAAGGACAGGTAAATTCCAAGCGTTCGAATTTTGAAATTTGCGCATAATAACTTTCATATTATCTTTTTTATAGTGTATAACATCAGGAGGGCTATGCATTAGTGAACGCACAAAAATTGTTTCGTGGAGCGCAGTATCGAACATAAACTCTCGAACATCATCTAGTAATATAATGCCTAATAGAGCGTTTTTTTCGTTTAATACAGGGAATAAATTTCGTTTTGATTTTGCAACACCTTCTTTCAGCATAGTACCTAAACTCATCGAAGGATTAAGGATGCTAAAGTTTTTTTCAATTAAATTATCTAGCTTCATTAATGTTAGTACTGTATCATCTTTATCGTGCGTTGGTAGAGCATCTCTTCGGGCAAGATCAGTAGTATAAACAGTGGTGGGAATATAGTATTTGGATATAGCAAAAGAGAGGGAAGCCGTAAGCATTAAAGGGAGAAAAAGAGTATATCCGCCTGTGAGTTCTGCAATAAGAAATATTGCTGTGAGTGGTGCATGTAATATACCCGAAATCATTCCTGCCATTCCTACTAAAGTAAAATTACTAACAGTAACAGGAGTTTCTGTAATATTAAATAGGTTAATTATTTTCCCGAAAACATAACCTAAAACACTTCCCATAAACAGTGCAGGTGAAAAAACACCTCCTTTTCCACCACTCCCGAAGGTAAGGCTAGTAGCAATAACTTTTAAAAACACAAGTCCTAATAGCATAAAAATAATAGCCCAAATATTATTAACATTTGTAAGCAAAAAGGAATTGCTAATAACTGCCATATGATCTTCGCGAAGTAAACTATTAGTTGTTTCGAAACCTTCTCCGTATAAAGCAGGGACAGTAAGAATTAATAACCCTAAAGATAGGCTTCCAAAAATAACGCGCTGAACGGATTTTAGTTTTACTTCAAAAAACTTTTCTATCCAAAGATAAACTTTGGTAAAATATACAGACCCTAATCCTCCAACAACTCCCAAAAGCATATAAAGGGTTATATGATCGAGATTAAATGAATTTTTAAATTCAAAAGGGATAACCATTGTTGAACCAAAAAAGAAATAGGTTGTTAATAATGAAGAAACTGAGGCAAACAATAAAGGGAGTAAGGATATTAAAGTTAAGTCTAAACTAAAAACCTCGATAGCAAAAATAATTGCAGCTATGGGGGCTTTGAAAATAGAAGACATGGCTCCGGCTGCAGCACAACCAATTAAAAGATTACGCGTAGCTTGATTCAAATGTAATAAACGCGAAAGGTTAGACGCAATACTTGCTCCGCCAGATACTGTGGGTCCTTCTAGCCCTGCTGACCCTCCAAAACCAATTGTTATAGGTGCAGTAAGTATAGATGAAAACATTTGATAGGCAGGCATAAACCCTTTACGTTTAGAAAGCGCATATAAAACAACAGGAATCCCGTGGTTAACAGGTTTTCTAATAATATAAAGAACTACTAAACGAGTGAGAATAACGCCTATAATAGGGAAGATTAAGTAGGGAATAAATCGATAAGAGAAATTAGTATTAGTAATAAAATCTTTAAAGTAGAACGTTACATTTTTCATTGCTGCAGCTAACAGCCCAGATAAAATACCAACAAGAATGCTTACAAAATGAATGAAATGTTTATTAGGAATATGTTTAACTCGCCACACAAGAAATTTTTTAAATGTCAAATTCTTTTGTAAACGCGCTATGACAGGATGTAGCTTCACTATCCTTGTGTTTTTAAAACAATATTTAGTTCGTCTAATGAGGTTTTATCAATAGCAGAAGGCGCATTAATCATTAAATCACGACCGCTATTATTTTTAGGAAATGCAATAAAATCTCTAATGGTTTCTTGACCGTTTAAAAGTGCCACCAATCGGTCTAGCCCCAAAGCAATACCACCGTGAGGGGGAGCACCATATCGAAACGCATTTATAAGAAATCCGAATTGAGATTGAGCGTCTTCTTCTGTGAAACCTAAAAGCTCGAACATCTTTTTTTGAACTGTAGCATCATGGATGCGGATAGAACCTCCTCCGATTTCGTTCCCGTTTAGAACCAAATCGTAAGCATTAGCATTAACTTCTTTTGGGTTTGAATGTAATAAATCTAAATGCTCTGGTTTTGGTGCCGTAAAGGGGTGATGCATAGCATGATATTGGTTAGTGCTTTCATCATATTCTAATAATGGAAAATCTACTACCCATAGCGGAGCAAAGGTTTTGGGATCTCGCAGACCTAGTTGTTCTGCCAATTCCATTCGTAGTGCTGATAATTGTGTTCGTGTTTTTGAGGTATCGCCTGCCATAACCAAAATTAGGTCTCCAGCTTTTGCTTTAGTCGCATTTGCCCATTCTTTGAGGTCTTCTTGAGCATAGAATTTATCAACAGATGATTTAAAACTGCCATCATCATTGCATTTCACCCAAACCAAACCGTTGGCTCCAATTTGAGGTCTTTTAACCCAGTCAATTAAAGCATCAATTTGTTTTCGAGTGTAATTTGCTGAAGACGGGACAGCAATTCCGACAATTAATTCTTGCGCATCAAAAACTTGAAATCCTTTGCCTTTTGCCAATGTGTTGAGTTCGGCAAACTCCATTCCAAAACGAATATCGGGTTTATCGCTCCCATACTTTTTTATTGCCTCCGAATACGTTATACGAGGGAAATCACCAACATCTATTCCTTTAGTTTCTTTTAATAGATACTTTAATAGACCTTCAAATTGATTTAAAATATCTTCTTGATTTACAAAAGCCATTTCACAATCAATTTGTGTAAATTCAGGTTGCCTGTCTGCACGTAAATCTTCGTCTCTAAAGCATTTAACAATTTGAAAATACTTGTCCATTCCGCCAACCATTAATAACTGTTTGAAGGTTTGGGGCGATTGCGGGAGTGCGTAGAACTCACCCGAATTCATGCGCGAAGGGACAACAAAGTCGCGAGCTCCTTCAGGGGTAGATTTAATTAGATATGGGGTTTCGACATCAATAAACCCGTTTGAGGCTAAGTAATTTCGAATAGCTAAAGTTACTTGGGAGCGAAAAATTAAATTCTCGCGAACAGGTGTTCTTCGTATGTCTAAATAGCGATATTGCATTCGCAATTCCTCGCCGCCATCAGTTTCATTTTCTATTGTAAAAGGCGGTGTTTCCGATTTATTTAAAATGGTAAGAGAGGATGCTACAATTTCAATTTCTCCTGTTGAAATGTTTGGGTTTTTTGATACACGCTCAATGACTGTCCCACTAACTTGAATAACAAATTCGCGACCTAAGTTTTGGGCAACCTCTAATGTTTCCGCATTTGTTCTTTTTTCATCAAAGACAATTTGGGTAATTCCATACCTGTCGCGTAGATCTACCCAAATTATAAATCCTTTATTTCTTATTTTTTGAACCCAACCCGAAAGAGTTACATCATTACCCACATGGTTAATTGTGAGTTCACCACAATTATTTGTTCTTAGCATAGCTTAGTATCAAAATTCTTTACAAAGATGCTAAGTTTATTCTTTTTTATGAATTTCGAATACGTTTAATTGTCAATTTTAATCGATAAATTAAATAAAAACATGCTGGTACTATTATCAAAGTTAAGAACGTAGCAAAGGTTAAACCAAAAATAACCGTCCATGCTAGAGGTCCCCAAAAGATAACATTATCGCCTCCAATATAAATATCTGGATTCCAATTTGTTATTAGGGAAGCAAAATTAATGTTAAACCCTGTAGCAAGTGGAATAAGACCTAAAATAGTAGTAATTGCAGTTAATAACACAGGGCGAAGCCTTGCAGTACCTCCTGCAATAATAGCTTCTTTAGCATCTAAAGCAGGTAACATTTCATTTAGAGGTATTTCACTACTTTCTTTTTTACGCGCAATGAGGAGCTGGGTATAGTCTATGAGTACGACACCATTATTCACTACAATTCCAGATAACGAAATAATTCCCATCATAGTCATCATAATTACAAAAGGCATTCCAAAAAGACTAATTCCGTAGAGTACTCCAGTAAAACTTAAGAAAATAGATAGCAATATAATTAACGGGTTTGAAATTGAGTTGAACTGTATTACCAATAAGAATAAAATAAGCCCTAGTGCTGAAGCCAATGCGCCCAACAAAAATGACATATTAGCTTCTTGCTCAGCTATTTCCCCAGTAAAAGCAACTTCTACATCATTAGGTATTTCATTGAAACCGCTAATACTTTCTTTAACATGATCTACAACTTCATTGGCATTAAAACCCGCAAGTACATCAGAATAAACAGTAACTACACGGCGTAAATTTTTATGCTTTATGGCACTAAAAGAAACAGAGTTTTTCATGTCAATGATTGCGCTCATGGGTATTTTTTTTATCTTACCACTAGCTTGGTCTCTAAACACAATATGTTGGTTTAGTAGTGCTCCTTTGTTGTTACGATCACTTTCGTTGAACCGCACATTGATATCATAATCTTCTCCGTCTTGCTTGTAAATTCCTGCTTTTTCACCAAAAATAGATTGTCGCAATTGCTGTCCAATTTGCCCTCCAGATATGCCAAGGCTACCTGCCTTTTTACGGTCAATTATAGCTTCTATTCCAGGTTTACTTTTATTGACATCAATTTTAATTTCTTCGACACCAAGGATATTTTCATTACCTAAGTACGATTTCATTTTTTCGGCAATTGAAATTAATTCGTTGTAGTCTTTTCCTCTAATTTCGATATTAACAGGATAACCTACTGGTGGACCAGCAGCCTCTTTTTCAACAGATATTGAAATACCTGCATATCTATTTTGCAATTTAGTTTGAATCTCTTTTCTTAAATTTTCACTAGAAAGTCCTTTGCGAAATTTAAACTCTGCCATGGTTAAGGTTACTTTGGCTTTGTGAGGCATATCTTGGTCGCCTCCTCTGTCGGTGTTTGGGTTTTGAGCCCCAGCACCCACCATTGCAACATTAGATTCAATCATAAAGTTATTGTCTCCCTCCATATATTTATCCTGAGAGATAACTTCTAAAACATCGGTTTCAATTAATTTGGTTGTTGCATTAGTTTTGTCAATAGCAGTACCTTCGGGATATTCTATATAGACAAAAATTTGCTGAGGTTCATTTTCTGGGAAAAACTCAACTTTGGGCGAAGCTAATCCAAGTATCACAAAAGAAGAAAACAAAAGCCCTATGGTTGATAACAAGAAAATGTAAGGCTTTGCTCCAGTAAGTGCAAAACGGAGTACTTTGGTATATATTTTTTCTAAATTTACAAGAATAACATTTTGGAAATAAGCTGCCCATTTTTTGATGAAAAACTTATATGACCAAACTAAAATAGTTGCTGATAGCATTATGGTACCAACACCACGAATAGCACCTTCATTGAAAATAAGAATAAGCCCTAACCCTCCTAAAATAATAGTCATACGCCATAAACTCTTTTGACTTATTTCGCGTTCTTCTATGTCCATAAATTTAGAAACTAACATAGAGTTAAAGAAAATAGCCACAACGAGTGAAGACCCTAAAACGATTGATAAGGTTATTGGGAAGAAAATCATAAACTCTCCTATAAGACCAGGCCAAAAGCCAAGTGGAATAAAGGCAGCAATAGTAGTCGCTGTTGAAATGATTATAGGATAGGCAATTTCTCCAATACCTTTTTTGGCAGCTTGGACTGCTGTCATCCCTTCTTTTTCCATTAAACGATATGCGTTTTCTACTACAACAATACCGTTGTCAACCAGCATTCCTAAGCCCATAATAAGACCAAAAAGAACCATAGTATTGGTTGTTTGCCCTAAAAAGTTTAGAATCATAAAAGATATAAGCATAGACATTGGAATAGCAAATCCCACGAATAATGCATTTCTAAAGCCTAGGAAAAACATAAGGACAGTAATTACCAAAATAACTCCAAAAACAATATTATTAGCTAAGTCGTTTATAGTATTCTTGGTTATGTTAGATTGGTCGTTCGAAACTTTAACTTCAATGGTAGAAGGGAAATCATTTGCTATTACGTTATCGACAAGTGTCTTTATTTTTTCAACAGATTCAATTAGATTTTTTCCACTTCTTTTTTTAACATCAAGAACTAAAGCAGATTTTCTGTCTAAACGCGCATAAGAGTTTTTTTCTTTTTGTTTAAAAGAAATTGTAGCAATATCACCGAGATATAGAACACCATCTTGTGTTTTAACAACAAAGTTTTCGAGTTCTTCGGGAGACTCAATTTCTCCTAATACACGAATATTTCTTCTAAGACCGTCTTGTTCTATATTACCAGCAGAGATAGTACTATTTCCTCTATTAATAGCGCTAAA
This sequence comes from Candidatus Arcticimaribacter sp., assembly GCA_965277835.1. Lineage (GTDB taxonomy): Bacteria > Bacteroidota > Bacteroidia > Flavobacteriales > Flavobacteriaceae > Arcticimaribacter. The sequence continues at coordinate 1,867,177 of OZ255841.1, forward strand.
AACATCATTGAACGAAACTGTCGCAGCATTCATTTTTATAAGGTCAAGGGAAACTTCTACTTCAAAATCTTGAATACCGCGAATTACTACTTCCTTTATTTCGGGCATGTCCTCAATTTTATCTTGCAAAAGCTCTCCGTAATATTTTATTTCTTCGGCAGGCAAATCGCCACTTAAACCAATATTGAGAATTGGAATTTCTTCGGAGAGACTAAATTCAAAAGCAGTTGGTTCTACTTTTGCATTGTTAAATGTGGGCCAATCTGCACTAGAGGTTACGGCATCAATTTTATCTTGAACTTTTATTTTGGCACTTTCTTTAGAAATGTTTTCATCGAACTCTACGGTTATGATAGAAAAATTTTCTAGAGAAGTTGACGTAATTTCTACTAGGTTAGGAACCCCTTTTAGTTCTTCTTCTAAAGGGTCGGTAATTAAGCGTTCTATGTCTTCGGCTGTATTCCCAGGGAACAACGAACTGACAAACACCTCATTCGAATTAATTTCAGGGAAATTCTCCCGCGGCATACTTATATAAGAAGAAACACCAAGAAAAAAGAACAAAGCTATAAGCACATAAACTATAGTGCTGTGATCAATTGCCCATGATGAAGGTAAAAACTCTTTTAATTGGGTTGATTTTTTCATAGTTAATTCTTTTTACGCTTGAATATTTTTTACAATCTGTTGGTCTTTAACCAAACGAATTCCATCTTCAACAATACGGTCGCCAACTTGAAGCCCTTCAATAACTTCAACTTTACTGTTAGAAGATTTTCCTAGAGTTACAAACGTTTTGACAACCTTAAAAGTATCTTGAGTATCGTTTTCTGGAATAAGGCGATACACATAACTTTCACCGTTTTGATTTTCTAAAATATTTTTGACAGACACAAGAATTGCTGTTGGGTTTTGGTAATCGTTTACAGCTATTTTAGTCGTCATATTTGGCTTAAGATTTCCCTTTTTATTTTTCATCGTTATTTCTATTCGAAAAGAACGATTGTTAGGATTGATAAAATTGCCTACTGCACTTACGTGTTCCTCAAAAAGTGTATTTAAAACAGGAATAGATACTGTTGCAGGCGTATTTACTTTAATATTAGGGAGGTGTACTTCTGGGATTTCGGCAGTTACTTTCATTACGTGTAGATTTATAATACGTATAATGGGAGTCATACCAGGGCTTACATTACTCCCTTGGTCTGCCATAATGTGATCTACAATACCATTAAAAGGTGCTATAATTTTTGTTTTAATAACTTGATCTTTCATTTGAGACACACTCTTTTTTAAGCTCAAGTATTGTGTTTTAGCTTGCAGGAAATTAATTTCAGAGCCTATTTTCTTATCCCATAAACGCTCTTGTCTTTCGAACGTAGTTTTGGCTAATTCTAATTGGAGTTTAAGTTGCTCTAATTGGTCTTTTAGTCCGCTATCTGAAATTTCTGCAAGGACAGTTCCTTTTTTTACTTTTTGCCCTTCGGTAACATAAACGTGTTTTAACAGCCCAGCAATTTCTGGAAATAGAACAATGTTTTTATCGGTTTCGAGTGACCCTTGAAAAGAAACGAAGTGTTGAAAATTTTCTTCCTTGATTTCAACAGAACTTACTAACGAAAACTTTTGCTGTTCGCCTTTATCAGTAATTGCCTCGTTCAATAAAACAAGCTCGTCTTGTAATTGATTAATGGTTTTTACATGTTTTGTTTTTTGTAATTGAATTTCTTCTAAAGTACCTTGTGAAACAATCTCTGGTATGCTTTTTTGTTCATTAGAAGGTCCACATTGAATAAATGCTAACGTAGTAAGGGTTAAAATGAATTTTTTCATGATATACTATTGAGGGTTGTTTATAATTATATTAAGAGCGGTTTTTTGTGATATTACATCTTTCATAGATTGGATATATTTTTGCTGAGAAGCGTATAGCTGTAGTTGTGCTTGCCGTAACTCAAAACTTCCGGTGAGTCCTTCAAAAAATTTAGTCCTATTCTTTTCTTCAATGCGTTGCGCCAAGTCTAATTGGTCTTTTGCATTATTATATGCTTTAATAGCTAAAGTGTAATTGTTCTTTGCGCGGTCATATTCTAATTGGATTTTGTTCTGAGCTTCTTCAAAAGAAGTCTTTGCTTGCTTCAAAGTTATTTTAGCTTTTTGAGTGGTTGCAGTTCTTCCAAGAGAACTAAAAATAGGAACTTTTACACGCAAACCAAAGGCTGAAGAACCAAACCATTTTTGATCTGTACCAGTAAACTCAAAACTATTGTTATTCCCTGTGTAACCACCATTGATAAATGCCGAAAGTGTAGGTAGTGCTTTAGAACGTTCTAAATCATACAACAATTTTTTTGAAGTAATCTCACCTTCAGCAAGCCGAAGGTCAATATTGTTTTGAATTTCTGAATCTGGGTTGTCTAACACAAGATGTGTAAGAGTTAGCTCGCCTAAAGTATTCGTTAATTCTAAAGACGCATCTAGTTCTAACCCTAACATTAAGTTTAGAGCTTTATAAGTTAATTGCCCTATGTTTTTAGAATAGTCTAACTGGTCTTTTAAAGAAGAAAGGGTTAATCTAAGTTGCTCTATGCTTTCTTCTTCTTCAAAACCATTACTAAAGAGTTGTTCTGTTTCTTCTAGGTTTTTAGAGACTACAGCAATATTGTTTTTTAAAACTTCGATATTAGCATCTACAGTAATTGCATTCAAATACGATTCAGTAATTAATTTCTCAATTTCTAGTTCTGTTTTTTCAAGTATGTTTTCGTTAGTTTTAATAAAGTGTTTTATCCCTATCACACCAATTAAATAAGAACCGTCAAATATAAGTTGGTTCAATTCGACCATCCCTGTGGCAATATGTTTGGTGCCAAAAGTTACTTCAGAGAATTCGCCAGCATTCCCACCAAATATTTCTGCTGGAATTAAGGAAACGGGTAACTCTAAATTATTTAAATAACTGAGATTAGCATTTATTTGTGGAAACCCAGCAGAAAGTATTACCCATTTTTGCTTGTGTGCTTTTTGAAGCTCAAGGTTTGCGTTTTGTAGTGTTCGGTTGTATTGCATCCCCCACTCAATAGCTTCTTGAAGACTAATAGATTTAGGAGTTTCTTGTGCATAAAGCGTTGGAATATTCCAACTGAGTAATAATAAGAGGAAAGAAATTTTTTTCATAATAACTTTAGATAGTAGATTTGAAAAGAGTTAGTGATTTTAGTCCTTTGTCTGTAACAATCGCTCTGAGGTGATAATCTATATAGTTTTCAAATAAGGTTTCAATTTTAAATTGCTCGATTGGAAATATTTCAATGTCTTTAATACCTCTCATTCCATTAATATATAATCTTGAAACAAATTCAATATCAATTTCATCACGAAATAAACCAGATTCGACACCTAGCTTGAGACTATCTTTAACCATATCTCCAAAATATTGATATTCTTTGCTTTTTAAATCTTGGTAGATTTTGGGATAGTATTTTTGTAACTGATAATTAGGAGAGGTTTTTTCGTTTCCTAAATATTTCAAAGCTATCATTTTTAAGCAATGCAACTCTTCAATAGGATTTGAATTATGCTGCTTAATTTTTTTGATTTCAGCCGTGATGCTTTTAAAAATAGTAAAAACGGCTTCTTTAACGAGTTGATGCTTATTTTCGAAATGTTGGTAAATTGTTTTTTTAGACACCCCCATTGATACGGCTAGATCGTCCATAGTAACGCTTTTAAATCCTAGGTTAAGGAAAAGTTCAGCAGCTTTTTCAACGATCACCTTTTTCATTCTATTAGAGATAAATATTATATATCTGATTGCAAAGATACATAAGGAAACTTTAAAAACCAAAAAAGTTTCTCTAGTTTTTGATAAAAATTTGAAAAGCAATTAAATTGATTATTTTTGTGAAAAATATATTGTGCTAACACACTACCAAACTGCTTTCCTAGATTATTTGAATGAGCAAATACCTAAACATCCTCCTCAAGGATTGTACGAGCCCGTCTCTTATATGATGAAATTAGGAGGTAAGAGAATTCGCCCTGTGTTATCGCTATTAGCAGCAGATGCTGTTTCTGATACTTTTGAGAATGCTTTACCAGCAGCTTTGGCTATAGAAGTTTTTCATAACTTCACTTTAGTTCACGATGATATTATGGATCAAGCTTCTTTAAGAAGAGGTAAAACAACAGTGCATAAACATTGGGATATAAATAGAGCTATTCTTTCGGGAGATGTTATGTTGGTTTGGGCTTATGAATGCTTAAACGTTTATCCGGCTACGCTATTTAAAGACCTAACGGGTTTGTTTAGCACTACTGCACGGCAGGTATGCGAAGGGCAGCAGTACGATATGGATTTCCCTAAACAAAGCAATGTTTCGCAAGAAGAGTATCTTCATATGATTCAATATAAAACAGCAGTTTTATTGGGTTGTGCTTTGCAAATGGGAGCGATGGTTGGAGGAGTAACAAAGACCGAAAGCCAACCGTTTTACGATTTTGGAATTGAATTAGGAATGGCTTTTCAGTTGCAAGATGATTATTTAGATGCCTTTGGAAATTCAGAAACTTTTGGAAAGAAAACAGGGGGCGATATAATTGAAAATAAGAAAACAATGCTGTTTTTGTTAGCAAGGGAGTTAAGCACGCCCGAAGACAGGTTGGCTTTAGACACGCTTTTTTCAACAACCTCAAGCGATAACGAAGCTAAAATAGTTCAAGTAAAAACTCTTTTCGAGAAATCGGGAGCAGTTATTGGAATAAAAAAAAGGATTGAAGAATATACTCAAAAAGCATTACAAAAGATAGAGCTGTTTCCTGTAAATCAAGCAAAGAAAGATATTTTTAGGGCTTTTTCGAAACAGTTAATGGAACGAAAGTTATAGTTTGAATATACGTTTCCAAAGTGCTTTTAAAAATAAACTTATAGGGAAGCTAAAGAGTATTTTCACTTCATTTAAAAACGTAGTTTCCTCTCCAAGGAATTTAAAAATTTGATTCGCACTATTTTTCCTAAACATTGCCGAAAACATTGCACCCCCTTTTTCATTGTGCCTGCTTAGGACATCTAAAAACAGGAGGTCATAAAACCAAAAGCGATTTTTTTGTTTGAATTTATTTAGCGGTTTATTTTGTTTAATGAAGGGAATTAGTTTTTGTATTTGTTGTTGTGTTTTTTGGAATGTAAATCCTGTACTAGCTTTAGTCCAACCGCCAGCTGTTCCTATGTACATAATATTTTGAGTATTATTTTTCCAAAATGGATAACACGTCATAGGAATATTCCCTTGTTCTTTTTCAAGAATGGTTAGTTCTCCGGCATTCTTTACGTTTAAATATTCGGTAATAGCTGTTTCATATTCTTCTTTTTTTAGGAGGTCAGCAGAAAACAAAGTGTATTCAACTAAGGCTTTATTTTTAGAAAAAGGGAGAATATACATAAAACGAGTATTCCCTTTTTGAGGCAAATTAAAATCCATAAAATGAAAACTGGTTGGGTCAAAAATTGGAAATTCAGTTTGCACAATCCAACCAATAAAGTGTTGTTGTAGCACAGGGTATTTTTTTTGAACCAAATAGTTTGTGTCCACTGGGATACTTGAAAACACTTTTTTTGCTAAATAGTTTGTGTTGTTACCAATAACTTGGACCTCGGTTTTTTTATCGTTGATAGATAAAACTTTGTCTTGAGTTATTATAAGGTTAAGTTTATCGGCTAATTCTTTATAAAGCGTATTATAAAAATCAATACCTCTAAGCATTTTATATTGAAAAGGGAATAAGTCTAGAGACTTTGAGAGTTTACTTGAATTAAATTTGGCAGTACTCCATTTTTTATGTGTAATTAAATCCCAGTTTGTTTTTTCTTTTTCCCAAAAACACCAAGTCCTATCATTAGTAGTTTTGTGTTCTTTTTCTATTAAGAGGATTTTTTTATCAATAAAGAAAGAATCATTAACAAGAGCTTGGGTTAGTAGTAATCCCGAGGCACCGCCACCACAAATAATATAATCAAAAGAGGGCTCTTTTTTCATGTAGGAATTTAAAAATAGAGATTTGAATTGAGTACGAATATAAGTTAATCAATAAAGGTGTTTTAAATTGAGGCATATTTTTTTAAATACTACAATAGTAAAATAGTGATAGAAGAGATAGTTGTTTTTAGAATTATACGGTGCACAAATTATTTGATTATTCCATCGTATTTTTCAAATTTGCGTTAATTTTTTTATGAGTATTTTTATCAACTGAAAATGGATATTTTCCTTTTTAGAATAATACAATAGTAATGGAAACGATAATTGCTTTTTTTGAAAGAACAGACCCTATACTTGGTGCGTTATATGCTACAATTTTTACTTGGGGTTTAACTGCTTTAGGTGCGTCTTTTGTGTTTTTTTTTAAAACAATGAACCGTGCTTTATTAGATGGTATGTTAGGTTTTACTGGAGGAGTAATGGTAGCGGCTAGCTTTTGGAGTCTTTTAGCTCCTGGAATTGAAATGAGCCCAGGGGAAGGTTTTGTGAAAGTTATGCCTGCAGCTATTGGATTTGGGCTTGGGGCTTTATTTATTTTTGGATTAGACAAAGTACTTCCGCATATCCATATTAATTTTAAGGAAAGCGAGGGCGTTAAAACCCCATGGCATAAAACAACGTTATTAGTTTTGGCGATTACGATGCACAATATACCCGAAGGTTTAGCTGTTGGCGTTCTTTTTGGAGGAGTTGCAGCTGGGCTACCAGAAGCGTCAATTGCTGGTGCTGTAGCTTTAGCAATAGGAATTGGAATTCAAAATTTCCCCGAAGGAGTTGCAGTTTCAATGCCTCTAAGGCGGCAAGGTGTAAGTCGTTTTAAAAGTTTTTGGTACGGTCAGCTTTCTGCAGTTGTCGAGCCTATAGCAGCAGTTATAGGAGCGGTTGCGGTTACTTTTTTTACACCTATCCTTCCTTATGCTTTGGCGTTTGCTGCTGGAGCAATGATATTTGTTGTAGTAGAAGAAGTAATACCCGAAACACAGCAAGATAAATATACTGATATTGCAACCCTTGGATTTATTGGCGGGTTTATAGTAATGATGTGTTTGGATGTAGCCTTAGGCTAGGTAGCTTTCTTTTATTCGGGTGTATTCCAGCTCTGAGCAGTTAACTCAATTTGCTGACCTAAACTTGTAATTAAGTTATACCTTAAGCTCTCATCAATGTTTTTTACCTACTAGTATTGTGCAAAAATAAAGTTTAAATGTATGTTTGTTTGCGTAGGGTAGAAAGGTTAATTTTAAAAAAATGCGATATCTTTAAAAACATTAAATAAAAAATCATGAAAAAGGTTAGTGTAATATTAGTATTGGCAGTTGTAGTGATTTTTAGCTGTTCTAAATCAGAAATTACTGATCCAACTTCTGGGTTCGTTGCATGTACTGGAGGTAAAGCAGGAGTTTACCCGTGCTTAGGATATGATTTATATGCTTATATACCTTTAACTACAATGGAAGCAGTTTCAGGAAATGATAGCTGGGGCTGGACAGACCCTCAAACTCAAAAAGAATATGCAATTATGGGGGTAGATGATGGAACTGTTTTTGTAGATATTAGCACGCCCGATAACCCTGTTTATTTAGGAAAACTGCCTACTGCTACGGAAGCTAGTAATTGGAGAGATATTAAAGTATATAAAAACTATGCTTTTATTGTGAGTGAAGCAAGAGGCCACGGATTGCAAATGTTCGATTTAACAAAGTTACGAGGTGTAACTTCAAAACAAACATTTACTGTTACAAAAGAATTAAAAAGCTTTGGTAGTGCTCATAATATTGCTATTAACGAAACAAGTGGTTATGCTTATGTTATTGGGAGTGTATCACAAAGAGGAGGCCCTATTTTTATTAATATTCAAGATCCTATAAACCTAAAAGTAGAAGGGGCTTTTCCAGATCAAGGATATACACATGATGCACAAATTGTAACGTATAAAGGACCAGACGCTGATTATCAAGGTAGAGAAATTTTTATTGGTAGCAATAGCATTAACGGAGTAAACAATCAAATAGTTATAGTAGATGTAACTGATAAAGCTGCACCTAAGCTAATTTCACAAGCGAGGTATAGTAATGGAGCTTATGCACATCAAGGCTGGTTAGATGAAAATCATAGTTATTTTTATTTGGGAGACGAACTCGATGAGCAAAGATTTGGGAATAAAACTAAAACACTTGTATTTGATTTAACAGACTTAGATAAACCTCTTTTGCACTATACATATTTAGGGCCTACCGCAGCTATTGACCATAATGGCTATACGAAAGGGAACTCTCTTTTCTTGGCAAATTACACGGCTGGTTTTCGCGAAATAGATATTCAGAATATTGGCTCAAAAGAAATGAAAGAGATTGCTTTTTTTGATACATATCCTGCAAATGATGGGAACTCTTTTAGTGGAGTTTGGGGTGTATATCCATATTTTGCTAGCGGTGTTATTGTTATAAGTGATTCAGATTCTGGTTTATTTTTAGTGAAAGCTAGTAAATAACGCTAAGTCACAATGCGTAGCTTTTTTTATTCGGTTGCATTCCAGCCCTGAGCAGTTAACTCAATTTGTTGACCTAAACCTGTAATTAAGTTATACCCTAAGTTTTCGTCAACCATATGCCCAATAACACTTAGGTGTGGATGCCCTTTGATTTTTTCGTAGTCCTTTTGTGCGACGGTAAAAAGAAGTTCATAATCTTCACCGCCATTAAGTGCGGCGGTTACATTATTAATTTTAAATTCTTCGCAAGTTTTTGTAACCTCAGGGTCAATAGGAATTTTATCTTCATAGATTTGGCAACCTAGTTTAGACGCTTTCGATAAATGCATTATTTCAGAAGATAGACCATCGCTAATATCAATCATTGACGTTGGTTTAACATCTAGTTCACTTAATAGTGCTTTAATATCTAATCGAGCTTCGGGTTTTAACTGCCGTTCAATGCAATAGCTATATTCCGAAAGGTCGGGTTGCGAATTTGGATTTACCTGAAAAACTGCTTTTTCGCGTTCTAAAACTTGTAAGCCTATATAAGCAGCTCCTAAGTCGCCTGTAACAACTAAAAGATCATCTTTTTTTGCTCCTTTTCTATATGTAATTTCTTTTTTTGGTGCTTTTCCGATTGCTGTTACCGAAATTATTAACCCTTTTGTAGAGCTACTGGTATCCCCTCCTATTAAATCTACTTTATAGTTTGTGCAAGCTAAGTGTATGCCTGAGTATAGTTCTTCAATAGCTTCTAATGGAAAACGGTTAGAAACAGCTATCGAAACTGTAATTTGGGTGGCAATTGCATTCATTGCAGCAATATCGGAAAGGTTAACCATTACAGCCTTATAGCCCAAATGCTTTAGAGGCACATAACTCAAATCGAAATGAATACCTTCAACTAAAAGATCGGTTGAGATTAAGGTTTCGTCTTTTCCGTGTTGAATTATAGCAGCATCATCCCCAATACCATACTTAGTAGAATCTTCTTTAACTTTAAAATGTTTAGTTATTGTGTTTATAAGTGTAAACTCTCCCAGTTTATTTATAGGTGTTTTTGCAATGTTTTTATCTTCTAGCATTGTACAAAAATAAAAGTTTAAATGTATATTTGTTTACCTAGGGTAAAAAGATTAGCTTTAAAAAAATGAGGTCTCTGTAAAATATTAAATAAAAAATTATGAAAAAGGGTATTATAATATTAGCACTGGCAGTAACAATGATTTTCAGCTGTTCTAAATCAGAAGTAGCTGAGCCAACTCTGACACCACCAACTACGACAGCTTCACCAACTATAACTCCACCACCACCAACTTCATCAACGACAACTTCAACTACTTCAACTTCAACTACTTCTACTTCAACTACGACAACATCTGGGTTCGTTGCATGTACTGGAGGTAAAGCAGGAGTTTACCCGTGTTTGGGATATGATTTATATGCGCATATACCTTTAACTACAATGGAAGCAAAAATGGCGAATGATAGCTGGGGTTGGACAGACCCTCAAACTCAAAAAGAATATGCAATTATGGGGGTAGATGATGGAACTGTTTTTGTAGATATTAGCACCCCCGATAAACCAATTTATTTAGGAAAATTGCCTACTGCTACGGTTGCTAGTAGTTGGAGAGATGTTAAAGTATATAAAAACTATGCTTTTATTGTGAGTGAGGCAAAAGACCACGGATTGCAAATATTCGATTTAACAAATTTACGGGGTGTAACATCAAAACAAACATTTACTGTTACAAAAGAATTAAAAGACTTTGGTCGTGCTCATAATATTGCTGTTAACGAAACAAGTGGTTATGCTTATGTTATTGGGAGTAGTTTACAAAAAGGAGGACCTGTTTTTATTAATATCCAAGATCCTATAAACCCAAAAATAGAAGGGGGCTTTGCAGATGAAGGATATACGCATGATGCACAAATTGTAACGTATAAAGGACCGGACGCTGATTATCAAAGCAAAGAAATTTTTATTGGTAGCAATAGTATTGACGGACTAAATAATCAAATGGTTATAGTAGATGTAACTGATAAAGCTGCACCTAAGCTAATTTCACAAGCGACGTATAGTAATGGAGGTTATACACACCAAGGCTGGTTAGATGAAAATCATCGTTATTTTTATTTGGGAGACGAACTCGATGAGGAAAAACTTGGGAATAACACTAAAACACTTGTATTTGATTTAACAGACTTAGATAAACCTCTTTTACACTATACATATTTAGGACCTACCGCGGCTATTGACCATAATGGCTATACGAAAGGAAACTCTCTTTTCTTGGCAAATTACACTGCTGGTTTTCGCGAAATAGACATTCAGAATATTGGCTCAAAAGAGATGAAAGAGATTGCTTTTTTTGATACGTTTCCTGCAAATGATGCAACCTCTTTTGGTGGAGTTTGGAATGTATATCCATATTTTGAAAGCGGTATTATTCTTATAAGTGATTCAAATTCTGGCTTATTTTTAGTAAAAGCTAGTAAATAATGTTAAGTCGCAATGCGTAAAGCTTTATTAGTACTTCTAAGTTTTTGTATATGTAGTTGTGAGCGCGATATTTTTAGTACAGCAATTTCATCGTCATCTAACTTTGAGGGTAAACTTTCTTGGGTAAAAACGTTTGGAGGTAGTAACGAAGATATAGCACACGCCATAATCGAAACTGCCGATGGTGGCTTTGCTGTTATTGGAAATACTAAGAGTATTGATGGAGATATTACAGACAAATCTGTTGAAGTAAGCGATATACTTTTTATAAAATTCGATTCAGAAGCTAACCTAGAATGGACCAAAACCTATGGAGGTTCTGATGATGATAGAGGGCATTCATTGGTACAGATGGATGACGGAGGGTATTTTTTATTGGGATATAGTAGAAGTTCAGATGGGGATGGAAGTAATAATGAAGGGCAACATGACAATTGGGTACTTCGTATAGATGCTACTGGGAAACTATTGTGGGAAAAAAGTTTTGGATATTCGGGGCATGACCATGCGTATAATATTATTAAGACAAAAGATGGTGGCGTTCTATTCAATGGCTTTTTAGATGTTACTGCATCGAATGGAGCAGGGAGTACGCTACAAGGACGTTCTCGTTCTTCTTCTTTTTCTCATGGAGTAGGTGAAATTTGGTGCCACAAAATGACTTCTGAAGGGAAGATTGAATGGCGAAATTATTATGGAGGCACTAGTAACGATAGATCTTATGATGCTGTAGAAACCACCGAAGGGAATATTGTTTTGCTAGGAACTACCGAAAGTACAGATGTGGATGTGAAAAACCCAAAAGGAGGATACGATATTTGGGTCGTTATGGTAAACCCTCAAGGAGAAATTTTATGGGAGAAATCATTGGGAGGTGCCGCAACAGAAGGTGCAAATGCAATTATTCAAGAGTCTAATGGCAATCTTGCTATTCTTGGTAATAGCTTTAGTACCGATGGCGATATAAGTTATTCGAAAGGTAGTTCGGACTTTTGGCTAGCAACCTTAGATGTATCGGGTAACCTTATTTCAGAAATCTCTTTAGGTGGGTCTTCCTTTGACTTGGGGCGTGGTTTAGCAGTTGGTAAAGAAGGCGTTTTATGGTTAGCAGGACACTCTTTAAGTAGCGATGGGGATGTCTCTAATAATCGAGGGGGTAATGATGTTTTAGTGATGCGTTTAAACTCTAACCGATTACTTTTAGATAGTTTTTCGTTAGGAGGTTCGGCTTTAGATATAGCCCATGATATAATTGAATTATCTTCGGGTAAAGTAATTGTTGTCGGTGAAACCGAAAGCACCAATGCTCCTTTTGATGGAAATAAAGGAGGGAAGGATATTCTAATAGCGCAATGGAATTAATTATATATATTTAGTGATAGTTTATATCTATTCTAAATTAGAAGTTTCTAAATCAAATACGTTATATTTGCGTTTGTTATAAACATAGTATAATGTTATGATTAAAGTATCTGAATCAGCAAAAAGTAAAGTATCCGTTTTAATGCAAGAAGAAGGCTTTGATCCTATTACCGATTTTGTTCGAGTAGGCGTAAAAAGCGGAGGATGTTCGGGTCTATCCTATGATTTGAATTTTGATAAAAGCAAACAAGAAAGCGACCGCCTTTTTGAAGATAACAATGTAAAGATAGTGGTAGATAAAAAAAGCCTTTTATACTTAGTAGGTACAACCTTAGAATATTCAGGAGGATTAAATGGAAAAGGATTTGTATTTAATAACCCAAATGCAAATAGAACTTGTGGCTGCGGCGAAAGTTTTTCACTCTAATTAATATAATGCAATGGCATATACAGAAGAAGAACTTAAAAAAGAATTAGAAACTAAAGAATACGAATATGGTTTTTATACCGATATAGATTCGGATACATTCCCTATAGGTTTAAATGAAGATATTGTTCGTGCTATTTCAAAACGAAAAGAAGAACCCGAATGGATGACCGAATGGAGGTTAGCAGCGTATAGGTCTTGGGTAGAAATGACTGAACCAGATTGGGCGAATGTACATTATACAAAACCAGATTTTCAGGCTATATCGTATTACTCTGCACCTAAGAAGAAAGATAAATACAAAAGTTTAGATGAAGTAGATCCAGAATTACTCGAAACGTTTGAGAAATTGGGGATTTCGTTGGAAGAGCAAAAGAAATTGGCAGGAGTAGCCGTGGATATTGTAATGGATTCAGTTTCGGTAGCAACGACTTTCCGAGAAACTTTAGCTGAAAAAGGAATTATTTTTTGTTCCATTTCAGATGCTATTAAAGACTACCCCGAACTCGTAAAAAAATATATAGGAACAGTAGTTCCTCCAAGAGATAACTTTTATGCTGCATTGAACTCTGCAGTTTTTTCGGACGGCTCTTTTTGTTATATCCCCAAAGGCGTACGTTGCCCTATGGAATTGTCAACTTACTTTAGAATTAATCAAGCAGGGACAGGTCAGTTCGAGCGTACTCTAGTAATTGCAGATGAGTCTAGTTATGTGAGTTATTTAGAAGGCTGTACAGCACCTTCGAGAGACGAAAACCAATTACATGCAGCGGTTGTAGAGCTTATAGCATTGGATGCTGCTGAAATTAAATATTCAACAGTTCAAAATTGGTTCCCTGGTAATAAAGAGGGGAAAGGTGGGGTTTTTAACTTTGTAACCAAAAGGGGAATTTGCCATACTAATTCCAAGATTTCTTGGACGCAAGTCGAAACAGGTTCTGCCGTAACATGGAAATATCCTTCGTGTATTTTGAAAGGCGATAACTCAATAGGAGAATTTTATTCGATAGCTGTAACTAATAATTTTCAACAAGCCGATACGGGAACGAAAATGGTGCATTTAGGTAAAAACACGCGTAGTACTATTATTTCTAAGGGAATATCTGCGGGGCGTTCACAAAACAGTTATCGAGGTTTAGTACAAATAAATCCCAAAGCAGCTGATGCACGTAATTTTTCTCAGTGCGATTCTTTGCTGATGGGTGACTTATGTGGAGCACATACATTTCCTTATATAGAAGCTAAAAATAATTCTGCTCAAATTGAGCACGAAGCAACTACAAGTAAAATAGGTGAAGACCAAATTTTTTATTGTAATCAGCGAGGTATTGATACTGAAAAAGCAATTGCTTTAATTGTAAATGGATTTAGTAAAGAAGTTTTGAATAAACTTCCGATGGAATTTGCCGTAGAGGCACAAAAATTATTAGAAATTTCCCTCGAAGGGTCGGTGGGATAAGATTATTATATAACTATGCTAACAATTAAAAATCTCCACGCAAGTATAGAGGGGAAAGAAATTTTGAAAGGGGTTAATCTCCAAGTTAATTTTGGGGAAGTGCATGCAATAATGGGTCCTAATGGATCTGGGAAAAGCACACTTTCTTCAGTAATTTCAGGGAATGAAGATTACGAAGTTGAGAAAGGAGATGTTTTTTTTAATGAAGAAGATTTATCTGAATTAAGTGCTGAAGAACGTGCACATAGAGGTATTTTTATGTCGTTTCAATACCCTGTTGAAATACCAGGAGTTACGGTAACTAATTTTATTAAAACAGCTATTAATGCTATCCGAAAAGCAAAAGGGTTAGAGGATATGCCTGCTAAAGATATGTTGAAGAGCATTAGAGAAAAGGCGAAAATGCTAGGAATTGATTCTAAATTCCTTTCGCGTTCTTTGAATGAAGGGTTCTCTGGAGGAGAAAAAAAGCGTAATGAGATTTTTCAAATGGCAATGTTAGAACCTAAACTTGCGTTTTTAGATGAAACCGATTCTGGATTAGATATTGACGCGCTTAAAATTGTAGCTAATGGTGTAAACAAATTAAGAAGCAAAGATAATGCAGTGGTAGTCATTACACATTATCAACGTTTGTTAGATTATATTATCCCTGACTATGTTCATGTACTTTACGACGGAAAAATTGTAAAAACTGGAGGCAAAGAACTAGCCTATGAGCTAGAGGCAAAAGGATATGACTGGATTAAACAGCTAGCAGAGTAATATGGAACTCAAAGAAAAGTTAGTATCTTCTTTTTTGGCTTTTGAAGAAGACGTGGATTTATCTTTACCTATTCATGAGGTTCGGTCTAAGAGTTTAAATCAATTTGAAAAAGAGGGCTTCCCTACTAGAAAAGAAGAAGCTTGGAAATATACCTCTTTAGCAAAATTACTTAAAAACGATTATTCTATTTTTCCTAAAAAGGAAACCCACATTGAAATAAAAGACGTAAAGAAGTATTTTTTATATGATATTGACACATATAAAATTGTGTTTATTGATGGCGTATATAGTCCATTTTTATCTGAGACGACACACGATGGCATTGATGTTTGCTTGATGTCAGCAGCTATATCTAAACCGAAGTACGAAAAAGTTATTAATACGTATTTCAATTCTATTGCAAAAAAGGATGATAGCCTTACGGCACTAAACACGTCTTTTATTAAAGAAGGCGCATATATTTATATTTCAAAGTCGGTTATACCCGAAAAACCAATTCAAATTCTTCATTTTGCTACAGGGGAGCAAGGTCCTATATTGTTGCAACCTCGAAACCTAATTGTAGTTGAAGAGAATGCACAAGTGCAAATACTTGAGCGGCATCAAAGTTTAGTATCTCATAAGGTATTGACTAACTCGGTTACTGAAATCTTTGCAGAGAAAAATGCGTTGGTAGATTATTATAAAGTTCAAAACGATTTGGACGAAGCCTCTTTGATTGACAATACTTATATTAGTCAAAAAGAAAGAAGTAATGTAAGTGTTCATACATTTTCCTTTGGAGGTAATTTAACTCGAAACAACCTTAATTTTTATCAAAAAGGAGAGCATATAGAGTCCACTATGAAAGGGATTACTATTATTGGAGACAAGCAACATGTAGATCACTTTACTTTGGTAGATCATGCACAGCCCAACTGTGAGAGTCATCAAGATTATAAAGGTATTTATGCAGACAAATCTGTTGGCGTTTTCAATGGTAAAATTTATGTAAACCGAGCTGCTCAAAAAACAAACGCCTTTCAGCAGAATAATAATATTTTACTAGATGATACGGCGACCATCAACACCAAACCACAATTAGAGATTTTTGCAGACGATGTAAAATGTTCGCACGGATGTACTATTGGACAACTAGATGAAGACGCACTATTTTATTTGAGGTCTCGTGGAATTCCAAAGAAAGAAGCAAGAGGATTGCTAACCTATGGGTTTGCAAATAATGTTTTAGAAAGTGTTAAAATTCAGGCTATAAAAACTCGAATTAATAAATTGATTGCACAGAAGTTGGGAATTAACTTAGGTTATGACTTATAAAAGATGTTGGATGTAAACGCTATAAGAAAAGACTTTCCTATACTTGATCGAACAGTTAACGGTCAACCGTTAGTGTATTTTGATAATGCTGCTACTTCACAAACACCTAATCAAGTAGTTGATACGATTTCAAATTATTACAAAAATTTTAATGCAAACATCCATCGAGGAGTCCATGCGTTGAGCCAAGAGGCTACAGATGCTTATGAAGAAGCGCGTCAAAAAATACAACATCATTTTAATGCAAAACACGCCTATGAAATTATATTGACTTCGGGCGCTACTCATAGCATCAATATTATTGCTTTGGGTTATACAGAATTTCTTAAACCAAAAGATGAATTGATTGTTTCTGCAATGGAGCATCATTCTAATATTGTGCCTTGGCAAATGCTTTGCGAACGTACAGGAGCTACTTTAAAAGTAATTCCTATAAGCAAAACAGGAGTATTAGAGTTAGATATATACCGAGACTTACTCTCAGAGAAAACTAAATTGGTCTTTGTAAATCATGTTTCGAATGCTTTGGGGACAGTAAATCCGATAAGCGAAATTATTAGCTTGGCGCATCAAGTAGGTGCAAAAGTACTTGTAGATGGAGCTCAGGCAGCACCTCATATTAAAGCAGATGTACAAGCGTTAGATGTAGATTTTTATGTTGCTTCCGCACATAAAATGTGTGGGCCTACAGGTGTAGGGATATTATATGGAAAAGAAGAACTACTTAATTTGCTTTCACCGTATCAAGGTGGAGGAGAAATGATTGAAGAAGTTCGTTTTGAAAAAACGACTTATGCAGGTTTACCGCATAAATTTGAAGCAGGAACCCCTAATATTGCTGGTGCAATTGCTTTTGGTGCAGCGCTAGATTATATGAATAAAATTGGATTTGAAGCGATAGCGGCGTATGAGCAAGAACTATTATTATATGCAACCGCAAAGTTTAAGCAAATTGAGGATATTCAAATTTATGGAGAGGCTCCAGAAAAAACAGCAGTAATTTCGTTTAATATAAAAGGCGTTCACCCTTATGATATTGGAAGTATTTTAGATAAGATGGGGATTGCCGTACGAACAGGACATCATTGTGCTCAACCTATTATGGACTATTATAAAATAGCAGGGACGATACGCGCTTCTTTTCTGTTTTATAATACTAAAGAAGAAATTGATATTATGATTTCGGCACTAAAACGTGCAATTAAGATGCTGCAATAAAATATAGTTATCTTTGAAATATGACTATACAAGAAATACAAGAAGAAATTATTGACGAGTTTGCAATCTTCGAAGATTGGATGGAACGGTACGAGCATATGATTGAGCTTGGAAAGTCATTACCTTTGATAGATGCAGAATATAAAACGGACAATAATACTATTAAAGGATGTCAAAGCAAAGTATGGCTTCATGCGGAGCTTGAAGAGGGGAAACTAAAATTCACTGCCGATAGCGATGCAATTATTACTAAAGGTATTGTCGCTATTTTAATTCGGGTTTTTTCTAATCAATATCCTAAAGATATTTTGGATGCCAACACCAATTTTATTGACCAAATTGGTTTAAAAGAACATTTATCTCCCACACGAGCTAATGGTTTAGTTTCTATGGTTAAACAAATAAAATTATACGCTATAGCGTTTCAAACTCAACTCAAATAATTATGTCAGAAAGTACGATTGATATTCAAGGGCTAGGAGAGAAAATAGTAAAAGTTCTCAAAACTATTTATGACCCCGAAATTCCAGTTGATATATATGAATTGGGATTGATTTATGATGTTTTTGTAAATGAGGATAGAGATGTTAAGATTTTAATGACCCTTACTACACCAAATTGCCCAGTTGCAGAAACCTTACCCGTAGAGGTAGAAGAAAAAGTAAAGTCGCTCGATGAGGTAAAAGATGCCAAGGTCGAAATTACTTTCGACCCACCTTGGACTCAAGATTTGATGAGCGAAGAAGCTAAACTAGAATTAGGTTTATTATAATTGATGTTTTTATGTCTGATGAAATAATCAATAGAGTAGCAAAAAGCCCTTTAATCACGTTCGACTTAGAAGACCTTTTTCCACAGGGGATATATACAGAAATTGATATAAGCCAGTGGCTAGACCAAGGGTTTATTTTACGAGAAAAAGAATTTAGAGAAGCTATAAAAAAACATGACTGGTCTGCTTACAAAGAGCAGTACATTGCTCTTTTTTGTTCTACCGAGGCTATTTTACCGGCATGGGCAAGTTTGTTAGTTACGACTCAACTTTGTCAAGTTGCAAAACGAATTGTTTGGGGTTCTTTGACCGCACTCGAAAATAAATTATTATTAGAAGCTATTGAAAATATTGATTTAACTCCTTTTATAGGAAAACCCGTAATAGTAAAAGGATGTGCTGAAAAAGAAATTTCTGAAGATGCCTATATTCAATTAATTCAAAAATTGCAACCTGTCGTAAAGAGTCTGTTTTATGGAGAAGCATGTTCTTCGGTTCCTCTTTTTAAGCGATAGATTTTAGTAGCTATCTTAACTTAAAATGAGTAGTAGGTTGATTTAGCTTATTATAACGTTTATATGCTGTCGAATAAAGTATTAATTATAACGTATTATTGGCCTCCGTCTGGGGGGTCGGGTGTACAGCGGTGGATGTACTTTGCAAAACATTTGAAGCAACTAGGGTGGGAGCCTATTATAATAACAGTTGATGAGCGACAAGCATCGTACGCTACATTTGATAGTAGTTTAAATAAGGAAGTTGAAAATATTCGAGTTATTCGAACGGCTACCCGAGAACCTTTACGGTGGTATTCTTGGCTTATTAGCAGATCAAAGCAGAAAGGCATTCCGCAGGGGCAAGTAAAGCAAAAGCGTTTTTTCGATAAAATTGCAGCTTATATTCGCGGAAATTATTTTATTCCCGATGCCCGAAAAGGGTGGGTACCTTTTGCCTTAAAGGCTGCAAAAAATATTTTGGCTAAAGAAGAAATATCTTGTGTTATTACAACAGGACCTCCACACTCTACGCACTTGGTTGGGCTTCGCTTAAAGCAACAATTGAACCTTAAATGGTGGGCAGACTTTAGAGACCCTTGGAGCGATTTATTTTATAATAAGCAATTATATAGAACCTCAAAAGCTAAGGCAAGAGACAGTCAATTAGAAACACAGGTTTTAAAAGCAGCTGACGGAGTGATTACTACCATTGGAGGAACATTACAAGAAAGCCTAAAAGCCAAAGCCCCCAAGCAAAAATTTGCAACTATTTTTAATGGTTATGATGCTGATTTAATAAAGGATATAAAGACAACTTCAGTAAGCCCTTTTCATGTAGTTTATACGGGTTTACTAACCCATAATCAAGAATATAATGCTGTGGTGGATGCACTGTCTTTTTTTCAAAAAGAAATATCAATTCGATTTTCATTAGCAGGGAATATTCCTTCTGAAATCATTGAAGAAATTAAACAGGAATTACCTCAAGTTGAGGTAATTAACCACGGCTATCTTTCGCATAGAGAAGCAATTACATTAACAAAAAGCGCAGATTTATTACTTAATTTTATTTTTATAGGCGCTCAAACCCAAATGATTTCAGGGAAGCTATTAGAATATATAGCAACTGAAGCCCCTATACTTTCTTTGGGTGACCCCAATTCGGAGGCAGGAAAGTTTATAGCACAAGGCACTTGTGGAGTAATGTTAGAGCCAAGTCAAAAAAATAAAATTAAAACGTTTATTAAACAGGTTATTGAAGGTAAAGGCGCATTAAAAAATAGCTTTCCTAATTTAAACAATTGGAGTAGAGAAGCCTTAACACATCAACTGATTAAAGACGTTTTGAGGTAAAAAGACTTATGGTATAATGTATTAAATTTAAAGTCTAGTTTTTATTATTGTTAAATAATAAGGAACATCCAACTTATATAATCTGACTAATATTTGAAGCAAATAGTTTTACTGCGATTGCCAAAAGAATTACCCCAAAAATCTTACGAATAATATTAAGCCCGCTAGTACCTAAGATAGATTCTATTTTTTTTGAAGACTTTAGAATAATATAAACAATTATAATATTGATTATAATAGCAATAATAATATTTATAAGCTGAAATTCTGCCCGAAGCGAGATTATAGAAGTCATAGTACCTGCTCCAGCAATCATAGGAAAAGCTATAGGTACTACAGAAGCAGTTTCGGGGGCATCGTTTTTATAAAGGCTAATCCCTAAAACCATTTCAAGTGCTAAGAAAAAAATAATAAAAGAACCAGCAACAGCAAAGGAGTTAACATCAATACCAATTAAATTTAGAATCTGCTCTCCAAGAAACAAAAAACTTATCATGATAACACAAGACACCAAAGCGGCTTTTTCAGATTGAATATGACCTACTTTTTTCCTTAGTGAGATAATAATAGGAACGTTTCCAATTATATCAATAACAGCAAAAAGAACCATCCCTGCTGTAAAAATTTCTTTTCCGTTAATGTTCATTACATTTTTTTTGCAAAACTACTTCTTTTATAAATGATTTTAGGTTTAAAGTAGTTTCTTTTTAGTGGTGTAACTCGACTTATATGAAAAGTAGCAATAATTAATAATTTATTGAATGACAGTAAGAATAGTTATATTAAATAGTATTCTATTTTATTTAATACGTCTATAATTTTCTCGTACTTTGTTTCAAAGTTGTGTCTCGTTTTTCTGATTTTACAATTTACTGACATTCAGCAGCAAACATAAATTATTATAGCTCTTATTGAGTATATGGAAAAGTATAGATCCGGTTTTGTTACTATTATAGGTAATCCCAATGTAGGGAAATCAACCCTAATGAATGCTTGGGTAAATGAGCGTCTTTCTATAGTTACTCCAAAAGCACAAACCACACGGCATCGTATTTTAGGAATAATTAATGGGGATGATTATCAAATGATTCTCTCGGATACCCCAGGGATAATAAAACCTAGTTATGAAATGCAGTCTTCAATGATGGACTTCGTGAAAGGGACATTAGAGGATACTGATATTTTAATCTATATGGTTGAAGTTGGAGAGAAAGAAATAAAAGACACTTTTTTGCTAGATAAAATAAAAGCTATAAAAACCCCTGTTTTATTATTGATTAATAAGATTGATATAGCCGATGAAAAAATGTTACTGGCTACTATTGATTTCTGGAAAGAACAACTACCTATGGCGGAGGTTTTTCCTATATCGGTAATCACAGATTTCTCAGTTAAGGAAGTTTTAAATTATATTATCGAAAAATTACCAGAGGGTCCTGCATATTTTCCAAAAGATCAATTAACAGATAAATCGCAACGCTTTTTTGTAAACGAAGCCATTCGCGAACAAATACTTCAATTTTATTCTAAGGAAATTCCGTATGCAGTAGAGGTAGATACTGAGGATTTTTTGGAAGAAAAAAATATTATTAAAATTCGTTCTATTATTATGGTAGAACGTAAAACACAAAAAGGAATAATCATTGGACATAAAGGAGCTGCTTTAAAGCGGGTAGGGGTAGCAGCACGAAAAACACTTGAAACTTTTTTTGGAAAAAGAATACATTTAGAACTGTATGTAAAAGTCAATAAAGACTGGAGAAGCGACGTAAATCAGCTTAAACGCTTCGGATATAAACAATAAACTAATACGCATACGTTTTTAGTCTTTTTAAAAACTTATTTTTGCAACTCAAAATCACTGTAAAATGAATGCAATTGTTGCTATAGTAGGGAGACCTAACGTTGGAAAATCTACTTTTTTTAATCGTATGATTCAAAAAAGAGAAGCAATTGTAGATGCTGTAAGTGGTGTTACCCGAGATCGCCATTATGGGAAAACGGATTGGAATGGTAAAGAATTTTCATTAATTGATACAGGAGGTTACGTAGTAGGTAGCGATGATGTTTTTGAAAAAGAAATAGATAAACAAGTAGAGTTGGCTATTGAAGAAGCAGATGCAATAATTTTTATGGTAGATGTGGAAAGTGGGATTATAGGGTTAGATAAAGAAGTAGCTCAGCTACTTCGGCGTTCTAAAAAACCTGTTTTCCTTGCGGTAAACAAAGTTGATAATGCTATGCGCCAAGTAGATGCAGCAGAATTTTTTGGTTTAGGTTATGAAAAAATATATCCTATATCGGGGAATAATGGAGCAGGATCCGGAGAACTTCTCGATGATTTGGTCAAGTCATTACCCGAAAGAGTAGATAATGATGAGGAGGTTCCACGCTTTGCGGTTGTAGGAAGACCTAATGCAGGAAAATCATCGTTTATAAATGCGTTGATAGGTAAAAACCGATATATTGTAACTGATATACCAGGAACTACGCGCGATAGTATTGACACACGTTATAACCGTTTTGGATTTGAATTTGACCTAGTTGATACTGCTGGGATTAGACGTAAGGCAAAAGTTAAGGAAGACATTGAGTTTTATTCTGTTATGCGCTCTGTTCGGGCTATAGAGTATTCGGATGTTTGCATTTTAGTTGTTGATGCTACTCGTGGTTTTGACGGGCAAGTACAGAACATTTTTTGGTTAGCTCACCGAAATCAAAAGGGGATTGTTATTGTAGTTAATAAATGGGACTTGGTTGAGAAAGGACAGAATATAACTAAAATGTTTGAAAAAGAAATTTACTCTAAAATAGCTCCTTTTATTGATGTTCCAATTGTTTTTATTTCTTCTATTTCAAAACAACGAATTTTTAAAGCTATAGAAACTGCGGTTGAAGTTTATAAAAACCGAAGTAATCGAGTACCTACTAGAAAACTAAACGACACTCTATTGCCAATTATGGAGGCTACACCTCCACCTGCGTATAAAGGAAAGCAAGTTAAAATTAAATTTTGCACACAGTTACCTACAAATCATCCTCAGTTTGCATTTTTTTGCAATTTACCTCAATATGTAAAAGATCCATATAAGCGTTTTTTAGAAAATAAAATGCGAGGTATTTTTAATTTTAGAGGTGTACCAATAACCTTGTTTTTTAGAAAAAAGTAAAGCCTTAGATATTATCGCGAAGAGCCTCTAATTCTTTTTTAATGTCTTTGAGTTTTTTGAGAACAACAAGCTTATCTTCTATTTTCTTTTTAGAGATTTTTAATTGGTTTTTTGCTCCTTCGATTGTCATCCCTTTTTCTTTGAGCAAGTGATAAATAAGCCGAATATTTTCGATGTCTTTAGGAGTGTACTTTCTAAAGCCTTTTGTTTTTTTTTGAGGTTGAATTTCTTTAAATTCTTTTTCCCAATAACGTAAAAGAGACGTATTTACTTTGAAATGTGTTGCAACCTCGCCAATAGTATAATACCTTTTCTCGGGTAAATTAAGTTTCATGACTTAATCAAAAGACTGATTTTCTTGAGACGCCTGAATAATAAGTGCTTCAAATTCTGAAGGGCTAAGATTACCGTAATAAAAGTTTAGCGGATTTATTTTTTTTCTGTCTTTAAAAATCTCATAGTGTAGGTGAGGTGCAACAGAACGCCCTGTGTTTCCTACATAACCGATAATGTCTCCACGTTTTACTTTATTTCCACGTCTAACGTTATATTTACTCAAATGCGCATATAGGCTTATATAACCAAAACCATGGTCTATTCGAATATGATTTCCATAGCCAGCAGCACGATTATCTGCACGTATAATTTTCCCGTCACCAGTTGCATAAATAGGCGTTCCTTGTTTTGCAGAAAAATCCATTCCATAATGTTTTTTTCTAGTTTTAGTAAACGGGTCTGTTCTCCATCCAAAACCAGAAGCCATTCGCTTTAGATCTTTCGATCGAACAGGTTGTATAGAAGGGATAGCTGCCAAAAGTTCTTCTTTACGCTCGGCAAGCTCTTGAATTTCGTTTAATGACTTAGACTGAACAATCATCATTTTAGAAAGAATATCTATTTTTTCAGTAGTGTTGATAATCAATTCAGAATTATTAAACCCTTCGAGAACTTTATATCGGTTAACACCGCCAAAACCAGCTCTTCTTTGCTCTTTAGGAATTGGGCTCGCTTCAAAATAAATACGATAAATATCATTATCACGCTCTTCAATATTGCTAAGTACATTTTGCATTTGATTAACTCTCTGATTAAGAATATCAAATTGAAGCTCGTAGTTTTTTAGTTCTCGCTGTTGCAAAAGCTCTTGAGGGGTGTTTAAAAAATTAGTGTTTAGTAAAATAAATAGCCCTATAATTCCGAATAAAAAAGCTGAAATTAAAAACAAGAATAAATTAGAAATTTTAAGTTTCTTGCTAGGTCGTATAGGACGATAAGATAAGGTGTCCGAATCGTAATAATATTTAACCATAAACAAATTTCTTATAAATTTTCATTTCTTTTGCATAATGAAATAAAAATTATTTCGACAAATATAATAAAATTTATACTTTGTTTATAACACTATAAAATTATAGCTCTGATGAAATCAGTAGAAGTACGTCAACATTTTCTAGATTTTTTTGCATCTAAAGCTCATAAAATTGTATCCTCCGCTCCAATGGTTGTGAAGAATGACCCTACATTAATGTTTACGAATGCAGGGATGAATCAGTTTAAAGAATATTTTTTAGGGAATAATATACCCGATAATTTACGTATAGCCGATACTCAAAAATGTCTTCGCGTGTCGGGGAAACATAACGATTTAGAAGAAGTAGGTATAGATACATATCACCATACTTTTTTTGAAATGCTTGGTAATTGGAGTTTTGGCGATTATTTTAAAGAAGAAGCCATTATGTGGGCTTGGGAATTACTAACCGATGTTTATAAAATAGACCCTTCTATTTTATATGTCACAATATTTGAAGGAGACCAAAGTGATCGTTTAGCAAAAGATGAAGAGGCATATAATTTTTGGAAAAAAATATTACCCGAAGACAGAATCCTTTTGGGAAGTAAGAAAGATAATTTTTGGGAGATGGGTGATCAAGGTCCTTGTGGTCCCTGTTCAGAAATTCATATAGACATAAGAACCGAGAAAGAAAAAAAAGAAGTCTCTGGGGCTTCTTTGGTTAATATGGATCATCCTCAGGTTATAGAGGTTTGGAATTTAGTATTTATTGAGTTTAATAGAAAGGCAAATGGGAGTTTAGAAAAGCTACCTACTCAACATATTGATACAGGAATGGGTTTTGAACGCCTCTGTATGGTATTACAAAATAAAACATCAAACTATGATACAGATGTTTTTATGCCTTTAATTCGAGAAATAGAACATAAAACAGGTATAGCCTATAAAGTAGAGGAAACTACCGACCGTGCAATGCGTGTAATAGTAGACCATATAAGAACGGTTTATTTTGCTATTGCAGATGGGCAACTGCCAAGTAACACAGGAGCAGGATATGTTATTAGAAGGATTTTAAGAAGGGCTATCCGTTATGGATATACATTTCTTAATCTTAAAAAACCTTTTATCTATAGCTTAGTAGATAGTCTAGAAAATCAAATGGGAGAGGTGTTCCCAGAATTGATTAAACAAAAAGATCTAACAAAAAATGTTATTCGCGAAGAAGAGATGTCATTTCTCAAAACTCTAGATCAAGGGCTTTTAAGGTTAGATGATTTGATGGCAAAAACTAAGGGAAAAACTTTAGCAGGAGATCAAGTGTTTGAGTTATACGACACTTATGGTTTCCCTTTAGATTTAACCGCTTTGATTGCACGTGAGAACGGTTTTGAGGTAGATGAAGTAGGGTTTGAAAAAGCTATGGATGCTCAAAAAAGCCGTTCTCGAACAGCTTCAGCATCAAACACAGAAGATTGGGTAGAAGTTAATAAATTATCAATAGAGGGTTTTATTGGTTATGATACTCTTGAAACGTCAGTGCAAATTATACGTTACCGTAAGATTAATTTACCAAAATTAGGAACACGATATCAACTGGTGTTTAATAAAACCCCATTTTATCCTGAAGGAGGAGGTCAGGTTGGTGATAAAGGAACCTTAATAACATCGGGTGGGGAAACCATAATTATTGAAAATACCAAGAAAGAGAATAATTTAATCATACATTTTGCAAAAACACTCCCTCAAAATATTGCAGATGTATTTACAGCAAAGGTAGATGCTTTAGAACGTTTTCGTTCAGAGTGTAACCACTCCGCTACACACTTAATGCATCAAGCTCTTCGTAATATTTTGGGTACCCATGTAGAGCAAAAAGGGTCTATGGTGCAGGGGAGTAACCTTCGTTTTGATTTTTCGCACTATGCAAAAGTAACTCCCAAAGAGCTTAAAGAAGTAGAGGACTTTGTTAACGCTCGAATTAATGAAAAAATTAATTTAGAAGAAAACAGAAGTATTCCTGTAGCCGAAGCAATGAAATCAGGTGCAATGGCTTTGTTTGGAGAAAAGTATGGAGATAAGGTACGTACTATTCGTTTTGGAGATTCTATAGAACTTTGTGGAGGAACCCATGTAAAAAATACCGCAGACATATGGTATTTTAAAATTGTTTCTGAAAGCGCTGTTGCTTCTGGCATTAGAAGAATTGAAGCTATTACAGGCGATGCAGTTCAAGACTTTTTTCAAAACCAAACGGTTGCATTAAATGACATTAATGAAAGCCTTAAATATCCGCAAAATTCTATTAAAGCAATTCGCAGTTTACAAGAAGAAAATATAAGTTTAAAGAAAGAGATTGAAGTTTTATTGAAGTTAAAAGTTCAAGCGATAAAGAAAGATTTAGATTCACAAATTGAACAAAAAGGAGGCGTTGATTTTTTGGCAGCCGAAGTAGATTTGACTCCAGCTGCAATAAAAGATCTGGCATTTGAAATGGGTCAAGGGAAAGACAATTTGTTTTTGGTGTTGGCAACTCAAAAAGGAGGTAAACCTTTGATTAGTTGTTACATATCCAAAAAACTAGTTGAAGAACGTTCGCTCCATGCAGGGCAAATTGTTAAAGACCTTGGGAAACATATCGAAGGTAGTGGGGGTGGGCAATCTTTTTTTGCAACCGCTGGGGGTAAAAATCCCGAAGGAATAAAAAAAGCTATAGAAGCTTCGGGGAGTTTTATTCTTTAAAAGATTAAAAAAGAAATTAAAAAAATAGGATTAAGCACATTAGAAACTAATGCTTTGGTTAATTTTGATACTCATATAGAACAATCATAATTCTCATAGAGTTTAAAATTTCTTGTGAAAAATTACTTTATACTTTCCCCTATCAAAAGGGTTTTAACAACCAAAGGATATTGTAAAGTTTATGATTCTTTAATATAATAAAACTTTAATATGAACTGCCCAATTTGTTTTTCGATTAATATTATAGAACAAAGTCCTTATAGAAATACGCACATTTGTTTTCAAGGGATGAAACGCGTATTATGTACTTCTTGTAGTTTTCAATTTGTATCACCAATGCCTAGCGAAGAAGAATTGGAGGCATATAATAATAGTTATCATGATAGTGCTCATGGTGGACAAGAAAGAGATATAAAAGCGCAAGCTTTTTTTAGCGGAATAGCCCGAACAAGATTACACTTTATAGAACAAAACATTTCTTTAAGTAAAGAGAATAAATATACTTTAATTGAAATTGGTCCTGGACCCGGAGCATTTGCTGCTGTTTGGCTAAAACGTTTCCCTAATTCTACCTATTATGCTATTGAAACTGATGTTTCTTGTCATGAAGCCCTTAAAAATTTAGGTGTTACTTTAATAAACCCTTCTGACATTAAAAGTTATAAAGAAACTGCTGATTTTATAGTTATGTCTCATGTTTTAGAGCATGTCATAGATCCATTTTCGTTTCTCAATTACTATCTCAAAATGTTAAAACACAATGGGCACGTGTTTGTTGAGATACCCTGCAATGATTGGCAACACAAAGATATGATTGAACCTCATTTATTGTTTTTTGATAAAAAGCCTATGTATGAACTACTTAAAAGACTTGAAATGGTTCCATTAAAAGTGAGTTATTATGGGACTAGAATACGACAATTAAATAACCCTATTTCAAAATTTTTTAAACAATTAAGGAGGTTTCTTTTTAGAAAAGGGATTACTTATTATCATCCTCAAAAGAGAAAGTTAAAAAAAATAGGATTAAGTACATTAGAAACTAATGCTTTGGTTAGTTTTGATGCTCATATGGAACAATCAGAGCCATCGTGGTGGTTGAGGGTTCTTTTTAAGAAATGAGCTTATGCCTTTTTTCCCGCTTAGTAATATTTTAGATACCAAAGGATTTTGTACGGTACATAATTATACTCCTAATAACTGGCAGAACACAGAAGCTAACATAAAAACTTTATGGGCAATTTATTCTGATGGTAACCATTGGATGACAAAGAAACTTGAATCGATAGAAGTTGGAGATTCGAAGACCATTCACTACGAAGATTTCGGGTTACCCACAATGGCTAATATTTCGCCTTTAATTGCTTTACAGTTTCGGAGAACTAATTTACCTGAAAGACTAGATAGTTTACCTTCTCAAGAATTTGCATTTACAACCGCACCAGAATGGAGATCGACCGTGGGTTTTTCTCTTGGTACTACTCAAACTAGTTATCAAGGGGAGATTAATCCCTTTCCACCAAAAGCTTCGCTGTTAACATTTCATCCGTTTATTCAATATAATGAGATTAATAATTATTTCGCTTTTATTAATATAGAACAAAACCCAATATATAGAACAGCATTGTTAGAGATTTATAATGCAAGGACGTTGAAGTTGATTGACACGGTGGAAGTGAGAAATAATAGTACTAATGTTATACCATTAGATATATATAACTTTACCGCTCAAGATTTACCTGTATTTGTATGCAGATCTATGGCAGGAATCCCTTTTGGTTTTGGCATAAACGCTGAAGCTCCAATGCTATCATTAGAGCATACGCATCCTCCAGCAAGTTTTGCTGTTCATGGGCAGCGGTTTATGGTTCAAAAGAAAATTAAGGAACATTGGTTTAGTATTTTAAAATTAAAATGATGTTTATGAAGCAAAAATTAAAATTGTGGGTTAAAGAAAACATACCTTCAAAATTTATAGAACTTTTTACTTCACAAGGAATTATGATTACTAAAATTCCTAAGGAAAAGGAAGCGAATATAAGTGATTTATTCCCATATAAAATAGAGAATAATTGGAATACGTATTTCGAACTTTTGAATGTTCCTCATATGTTAAGCCCAGAAGCCAAAAGCGAAACACCTTATACTATTGAGCTAAAGTTTTACGATATAAACGGAAAATTCCTTTCAAATCATCAAGTTCTTTCTTCAAATAATTTAAGAGAAACGCTAGATATTGGAAAAATAACCAAACAATTAAATATTATTACGGATGGGATTTTTGCAGTTTTTCATCAAAAGCATACGACTTGGTTAACAGAGCAAAATAGTTTTATGGCTGAACGGGGTTATATAGGTTTTGAGAATAAAAATATAGGTCCAATAAAAAGTTATATACATGGTAATTTAGATGCAATCGCTCAATATGAAGATAAAGAATACCTGCTTGCAAATTGGAGTTGGAAAACAAAAGAATACCATTTGCAACATGACCTTTTAGCGGATTACTCGTACGAGTTGTTTTTGGTAAACGCATCAACTCAAACGCAGTTGATAGAGATAATTGAAGAAACTAGAGAAGGGCGTAAATCAACAATTTTGAAAATACCGCAACGAGGGATAAAAAATTATTTAAGAGCAAGCAATAAAGAAGGGTTGAATGCTAAGATTATAGTTAAAAGCAAATTGTATTTAGCAAGACCAATTGTGTTTAAATATATGGATACATCGTTTGATGTTTTTCATGGATAAAAATGTAATGGCTTTTTTAAAACTCTGATAATTATTTTTTTAGAGTTTCTTCTTTATGCTTTATGAGACTAATATTTATAGCATATTCAATATAAAAACATAAGAAAAGGTATAATAGCAACCAAATAGTTTTATATCTCTTTATCAATCAAATCGGTAACTACATAATAGCGGGGGTCATCTACAGAAATTTCGATATGACGCTCAATATTTGGGTTCGCTTTTAGTAATAGTATTTTGCATTCGGGACTTAGGTGCGTAAGTTTTATTTCTTTGCCTACGTTTATATATTTTTCAATTAAATTTTGAATAGCTTCAATACCCGAATGATCGCTCACACGCGATTCGATAAAATCAATTTGAACTTTTTTAGGATCATTTTGCACATCGAATTTTGAATTAAAATTTTGTATAGACCCAAAGAATAAAGGTCCCCAAATTTCATATATTTTAGTGCCGTCTTCTTTCATGCGTTTTCGAGCGCGAATCATAGTAGCGTTTTTCCATGCGAATACAAGAGCTGAAATAAGAACCCCTACAAGAACGGCAATAGCCAAGTCTTGCCAAACGGTAATAGCCGAGACTGTAATAAGAACAAAAGCATCTGACTTAGGAATTTTATGAAGAATCCTAAAGCTACTCCAAGCAAAAGTACCAATTACTACCATAAACATAACACCTACAAGGGCGGCTATAGGAATTTGCTCAATAATACTAGAGCCAAAAAGAATGAAAACTAACAACGATACAGAAGCTACAATTCCCGAAAGTCGACCTCTACCACCAGAGTTTACGTTTATAATTGACTGCCCAATCATAGCACATCCACCCATTCCTCCAAAAAGCCCGTTGATAAAATTAGCACCTCCTTGGGCTAGGCACTCCTTATTTCCACTCCCGCGGCTTTGTGTAATTTCATCTATCAAGTTAAGTGTCATCAAAGACTCTATAAGCCCGACTGAAGCTAATAAAAAAGCAGTAGGCAAAATGATATTCCAATGTCCATCAAGCGTATATAATAATTCAAAAATTTGACTTTGAAAGACAGGTAATCCTCCTTGAAGCCCTTCGCCACCACCATCACGAATAAAAGAACCTACAGTCGAAACTTCAATCCCACCTAAAATAGTTATTAGAGCAACACTAACAATGGCTACCAAAGCTGCTGGAATTTTGGTTGTTAGCTTAGGAAGAAAATACATAATAAGCATAGTTGCAGTTACTAATGCAAGCATAATATATAGATCTGATCCTTCAAGCCAAGTTGACCAACCCGAAGAGGTTGTTTTTTGAAATAAGTTTAATTGCGAAAGAAAAATTACAATTGCTAAGCCATTAACAAACCCCATCATTACCGAATGCGGAATTAAACGGACAAATTTTCCTAGTTTAAAAAAGCCAGCAGCAGCTTGTATAACGCCTACAATTAATAGTGTAATAAAAAGCCAGTATAATCCTAAATTTTCAATAGGTTGAGCTAAAGTTTCGCCTACTTCATTTCCTTGTTGAATCATATGCACCATAACGACTGCCATTGCACCTGTAGCACCAGAAATCATTCCAGGTCTGCCCCCAAAAATTGAGGTTATAATTCCCATCATAAAGGCACCATATAACCCGACAAGTGGATCAACCCCAGCGATAAAAGCAAAGGCAACAGCTTCGGGGACTAAAGCTAAGGCTACTGTTAACCCAGAAAGAATATCGTTTTTTGGGTTTATACTAAAATTATTAAGAAGTTTTTTCAAAAGAGGATTTTTTGCAAAGGCGCAAATATACTTCTTTCTTTTTGAAGAACATTATTTAAAATAAAACTTCGGGTAAGATTAATTTATTCTTTCTCTGGAGGGTAATTTTTCAATATTTCGGTTACAAAGCATTGAATTCGTTCGTCTCGATTTCTAGTAAACTCACTAATGTAGCCTTTTCCTTTTCCTTGCCAAATGAGTTTTTTAGTTTTAGTATCAATAATATCAATTAATAATAAGCCATTGGTTTGAGAGTTTATTGTAACAGCATTGAGCTGTGGTCCTCCCCAAGCATTCCATCCCCAAGCATTCCAACCCCATCCAAGACCAAACGCAATATTGCTATTAACATATACGTCGTTAGAAGATTTAACGGCTATATTTATAAGTAGTTCAGGATTTTCAGATTTTGTAAATTGCTTTTCCTCCATTTCTTTTTCAATTGCAAGGAGGATTCTTTTTTTATCTAAATCAGAGATTTCGACTTCATCAATCCCAGGCTTAAAAAACGCATAGGTTGTGTAGTCATCGAAATTTATTGTTGTATCATAGTCACTCATTACACGAATACTACTACAACTGACAAAAAGTAAACTAATGAATAAAACAGAGATTTTTTTCATAATTTCTTTTTTTAAATAACATCAAAAATCATGCCTTTTCATTGTTTAGAATGGTTATAATCGTATGGACAATGCCTACAGCCACTAAGACAACACGATCCTCTTTTTAGATGATACTGCTCAGTAAAAACCTTATAGCCTTCGGCAGACAAATAATAATCGCCGTCTTCTAACTTTTCTCCTTTCAGCATAATTTTCCTTTGGAGTGTTGAATATAAATAAAGTAATTTAGCTTAAGAAATCTAACTATGTTTTTTAAATCTTTCCCCAATGTTCCTAACCAATTTCTTACACAAATAGATGAGTTTTCGATTACCATTAAAAGAGAAGATCGTATTCACTCAAAGATATCAGGTAACAAATTTCGCAAACTAAAGTATAATGTTCAAGAATTGATTAAACAGAAAGCTACGGGGATAGTAACTTTTGGAGGCGCATATTCTAATCATCTTGCAGCGGTAGCAGCGATAGGTAAGCAACTTAATGTTCAAACTTATGGTTTTGTTCGAGGCGAGGAGTTAGAGCACAAGGCACGAAACCCCACCTTAGAATTTTGTGAGGCACATGGGATGCTATTATATTTTATGCCAAGAAAAGAATACCAATTAAAGGAAAAAGCATCTATGGTTAATGTTTTTTTGAAGAATAACCCTAATGTTTATTTAATTCCCGAAGGAGGAACCAATGAACTTGCAATTCGGGGATGTGCAGAGATAATGCAACCTAAAGATAAAGATTTTTCGACTATTTGTTGTGCAGTAGGAACTGGAGGGACTTTGGCAGGGCTATTACAGAATAACACAGAGCAAGAGTTTTTAGGTTTTCCAGTAGTTAAAGATTCAAGCATAGAGAAAACAATAAATAAGTATGCTCCTAAATCGATAAACTGGGAGCTAGTATATACTTATAATTGTGGCAGCTATGGTAGAGTTTCTTCAGATTTAATTGAGTTTATTAATGATTTTCATAGAAAACATAAAATTCTTTTAGATCCATTATATACTGGCAAAATGGTTTTTGGTATTTTTACACTTTTAAGGGATAAAAAATGGCGTTGGGGGAAAAACATTTTAATAATTCACACAGGTGGACTTCAAGGGATAGAAGGAATGAATCAACGTTTAATTCAACAGGGAAAAGCAATTATTAAATGCTAAAAAGAATTTTTTTATTAGTCATTGTAAGCACGTTACTTGGTTGTAGCCTTACAAAATCATTTCGTTCTAAGAGTCGTCCTAAAAGCCAACCTATTAAAAAATCTACAATAAGTAGAGCGAACATTCCAACTTCTAAAATAAAAGCGTCCACTAAAATTCCCAGACGACTTACGAAAGAAGAAAAAGTAGAGGCTTATATTAATGATTTTGCTGCAATAGCACAAGAAGAGATGAAACGTTATAAAATTCCAGCAAGTATAACTCTTGCACAAGGAATTGTAGAATCTGGTGCAGGGTATAGTCGTTTGGCAAGAGAAGGCAATAATCATTTTGGTATTAAATGTCACCGGGGGTGGAATGGCGGTAAAATATATCATGATGATGATGCAAAAGACGAATGTTTTAGGGTTTATAAAAATTCTAAAGAATCATATAGAGACCACTCTATATTTTTGAGTGGACGACAACGCTACGCCTTTTTATTTGATATGCACAGAAGAGACTACAAAGCGTGGGCAAGGGGACTTAAAAAAGCAGGCTATGCAACTGATCCTAAGTATCCTCAAAAGCTAATCGCAGTTATAGAACAATATAAATTATACCGATTCGATTCTAAGAAAGGAAAGTATATCAAAGTAGTTGATGTTCCTGTTAAAAAAACTAAACCTAGGATTACTACGCCAAAGGGTAAGAAGAGTGTATATCGAGTGGATAAAGGCGATACTCTATATTCTATTTCTCGGAAATATCGTATTTCTGTAGAGCAACTTAAAAAAGAGAATAACCTAGATAGCAATACTATTTATATAGGACAAGAATTAATCATTCCAAAATTATAACAATGCAATATCAACGTAGCAGCTCTTTGTTTAGAGAAGCAAAAAAAGTTATCCCTGGTGGGGTAAATTCCCCTGTGCGTGCATTTAAATCTGTAGGAGGTAACCCCATTTTTGTTGAAAAAGCTAAAGGTGCCTATCTCTATGATGTGGACGGGAATAGGTTTATAGATTATATTGCTAGTTGGGGCCCTATGATTTTAGGTCATGCGTTAACTCCTATTCAAGAAGCGATTATCGAATGCACTAAAAAGGGTACGTCTTTTGGAATACCTACAGAATTAGAAACTGAAATTGCTCAAATGGCAATTGCGATGATTCCTAATATGGATAAAATTCGTTTTGTTAATTCAGGTACCGAAGCTTGTATGAGCGCAATTAGGTTAGCCCGTGGATTTACGGGAAGAGAAAAGATAATAAAATTCGCAGGATGTTACCATGGACATGCAGACGCTTTTTTAATTCAAGCTGGGAGTGGAGCAGTTACTTTTGGGTCACCTAATAGTCCTGGTGTAACAAAGGGCACCGCACAAGATACTTTATTAGCAGATTATAATAGTCTAGAGAGTGTAGAAGTAATATTTGAGCAACATAAACAACAAATAGCCGCAATTATAATAGAACCTGTTGCAGGTAATATGGGTTGTATTCCTCCCCAAAAAGGGTTTTTAGAAGGATTAAGAAAATTATGCGATACCTATGGTGCCTTACTAATTTTTGACGAGGTAATGACAGGTTTTCGTTTAGCAGCAGGAGGTGCACAAGAATATTTTAATGTAAAAGCAGATATTGCTACTTATGGGAAAGTAATTGGAGGCGGATTACCCGTGGGAGCTTTTGCAGCTTCAAATGAAATTATGAGCCATCTTGCCCCCGATGGACCCGTTTATCAGGCAGGTACTTTGAGTGGTAATCCACTTGCTATGTCCGCAGGCTTAGCAACACTAACAGCATTGAAAGACGATAAAGAAATATACGCTCGTTTAGACAAGAAAACAGAACGACTACATATGGGTATGGAGGAGCGAATTAAAAATAAAAACATCCCTTATCAAATCAATCGCTTTGGGTCTATGATATCGTTACATTTTTCGAATACTCCAGTAGTTGATTTTTCAACAGCTGAAAAAGGGAATAACGAATATTTCAAAGCGTATTTCCATGGGATGTTAAATAAGGGCGTTTATTTACCACCTAGCGCTTTTGAAAGCTATTTTTTAAACGATGCTCTTTCCAATGAAGATATTGACTTTACTTTAGATGCGTTTGAACAGGTAGTAGGAAAATTATGAACTAATATTTAGAGTTAAGACTTTTTATTAGTTTTTCCGTTTTTACTATGCTCTCTATGTTTTTTGTGAGTTCTTGTTTTTGTATGCATTTGCCTTTTGGGCATTTCTAACCAACGTTCGAATTGTTTTTCAGTTAAAATTTCTTTCAATTTATTTTGAAACTTTTTTTGAGCGTCAAGTTTTTTTATTTTCAAGTTATATTTTTCATCTTGACTTAGGTCTTTCATAGATTTTGCCGCATCTTTTTTGGGTTGGTTTGCCAAAATTAATTTTAGAACCTTATGCTCTTGTTCTTCAGAAAGACCAAGTTTTAGACTTAGTTTTTTTGACTGTAATGTTGCTTTTTTCTCAGGACTCAATTTTTTATCTTGGTCTTGGGCAAGAGTTAATGCAGGGATACTAAATAATAATAGTAGGGCGAATATTTTTCTCATAATATTTTTTTGAAATTTTTTATCAAGATATATTTTTTTTAAAAAAGGTTTAATCCGATGTATCTGTTTTAATATTTTATTAACCTTTTGAAATTTGGTTATACCTAGGTTATTACGACCCTTAAATAATTCTTTTTGGGTTTAAGATATTTAGCGGGTCAAAAGTGTTTTTCAGTATTTTCATTAACTCAATTTCTGCATCGGTTCGACTAGTATTTAGATACTTTTTTTTGTGCAACCCAATGCCATGCTCTGCAGAAACAGAGCCACCAACATCCTTAAGAGGAGCGTAAATGATTGAATTAATAGCTTCAGTTATTTCAGGCGTGTTTTCTTTTTTTCCGATAATAAAATGGATATTACCATCGGCAACATGACCAAAAGCAAAAACATATTTTACAAAAGGGAGTTTTTGTAAATCTGTAGTTATTTCATCCACAAGGCTGCCTATTAATGGGATAGGGATACTAATATCGAAATGCTGACTATAATTAGTTTGAGCATCTAGTATGGAAACATCTTCTCGTATTTGCCAAATTGATGCTAATTCTCTTTCTGATTGCGCCATTACCCCATCTTCGATTAATTCCATTTCTATGGTTTCACTAATTAAATTTTCTAGTTGATTATAATCTGTATTGGGTTGATTTCCTAGACGTTCTATAAGCACATAATAGTTATATCCGTGTGGTAAAGGCGGCGTAAGATGCGAGGGCTTTGTAGTCATTGTTTTATACGTGTTTTCCCACATAAGTTCAAAACTGCTAAGCGTACCCGCTAAATTCTTTTCTAAATATTTTAATAATTGAATTACGTTGTTATACGAATTAATTCCTACAATAGCAGAGCATCGCGTGGTAGGTGCTTCAAAAAGCCTAAAAATTACTTTGGTTATAATTCCCAAAGTGCCTTCTGATCCTATGAATAGTTGTTTTAGGTCATATCCCGAATTATCTTTAAGTATTTTTTTTAAAGAAGAGATAATAGTACCATCAGCAAGAACTGCTTCGACACCCAAAACGATTTGACGTGTCATACCATATTTAAAAACACGTAAACCTCCTGCATTTGTCGAAACAACACCTCCTACTTGGGCAGAACCTTTTGCACCAAAGCTAAGAGGTAGTAGTAAGTTAATTTCTTTTGCGGCATCAATTAGATTTTCTACAATAGCTCCTGCTTGAGCTGTTATAGTTCTGCTTTGAGAGTCTATTTCTTCAATGGAATTCATTTTATCTAAGGCAAGAACCAGTTGGTTTTTATTTGTTTCTGTGCCTCCAACCAAATTGGTTAGCCCTCCGTGTATAACCACCTCTTGTTTTATTTTATGGCAGTACGCCATAATTTGAGACACCTCTTGGGTTGATGTCGGAAAAACTACGGCTTCTGCTTCGAGGGGGATGTCTGTTTTCCAGATATGGGTAAAACGTTCGCGTTCTGCTCCAGAATGTAAGACATTATATTTGCCCACAATGCGAATAAGATGATTAACTAAATCTTGGGACATTGCTTATGTTTTTAAAGGCTCATTTCGCGGACATCATTTGCGATAGTGAGCTTACCTTCGGTAGCTTTAACAACCTCTTCTACTGTTACTCCAGGTGCAGTTTCTTTTAGTACAAAGCCCGAAGAATCTATTTCGATTACTGCCAAATTGGTGACAATTTTTTTTACACACTTAGTTCCTGTTAGTGGGAGGGAGCATTGTTTTAATAACTTTGATTCTCCAGCTCTATTGGTATGTAACATTGCAACTATTATATTTTTGGCAGAGGCAACTAAGTCCATAGCCCCTCCCATACCTTTTACCATTTTCCCTGGTATCTTCCAATTAGCAATATCTCCATTTTGCGAAACTTCCATGGCTCCTAGTACAGTTAGGTCAATATGTTGCCCTCTAATCATAGCAAAGCTGGTTGCCGAGTCAAAGAAAGAAGCCCCTTTGAGTGCTGTTATGGTTTGTTTCCCTGCATTAATAATATCGGCATCTTCTTCTCCTTCGAATGGAAAAGGACCCATACCTAATACGCCATTTTCGCTTTGAAATTCTACTTCGATATTGTTTGGGATAAAATTGGCAACCAAGGTTGGAATACCAATACCTAAGTTTACGAAATAACCGTCTTTTAATTCTTTAGCAATTCTTTTTGCAATACCATTTTTGTCTAATGCCATAGGTTAAGATTTTGGTATATGGTTCTTGTCAAGTTAATACAATTACTAAGTTTACGCTTTGTTCTTTTAGAATTCTTATTTTATATATTAAAAGTACTTCAATTTTTAGGGAATAAGAAATTATGTATAATAATATTTAAAGCATATTGACTATACTCTCATCTTAAAATTATAAGATTCTAGGTTAGAATTTAATTTACTACAATAGTCCCTGTAACAGTACTTGTAATAGTAAGAGTTGGTGCAATAGGAACATTTACTGTAATGATATAGTCATACGTTCCTGTAGCAGTGGGGGTTCCATCGATTCTTGCTGTAATATCCTCTTTAAACGCTGATGAAGCATCAAGAAAACTCATAGTAACCCCTGGGGGTAATCCACTATCTGTAGCAGTTAAACTCCGATTTCCACAATCTGATGTAAATCTATATCTAACTATACTAATTGCGGTATTTTGTTTTACAGTCTGTGTTTGTGGACCGTTATCTACTGTCCCTAACATTTTACAAAGTGGATTTACTATAATAGTGCCCGAAATTGTAGTAGATGTACTGCCATCGCTTACTGTAATACCGTAGTTATAAGTGCCCAGGGCAGCATCTATTGTTGGTTTTCCACTAATTACTGCTTGGTTTTGTGTAGTATCAAAACTCATATTAGCCCATGTTGGTAATCCAGTAACAAGAGCGTTTAATGGTTTTCCACAATTAGAACTAAATGTATAAGTAATAGGACTAATTGTGACACCACCTTGTTTTACAGTCTGTGTTTGTGCACCAGCACTTAGCATCCCCGAGACTTTACAAGCTATTACATTAATAGTTCCTGATATTGTAGTTGATACCCCCCTCCCATCGTTTACTGTAATACCGTAGTTATAAGTACCCATGGCAGCAGCAGTAGTTGGTGTTCCACTAATTACTGCTTGGTTTTGAGTAGTATCAAAACTCATAGTTACCCCTGTTGGTAATCCAGTAGCAGTAGCATTTAATGATCTTCCACACGATGAACTAAACGTATATGTAATAGGACTAATAGCAGAAGATTGCGTAGCAGTCTGTGTTTGCGCTCCAGCGCTTAGCATCCCCGAGACTTTACAAGCTATTACATTAATAGTTCCTGATACTGTAGTAGATGTACTCCCATAGCTTACTGTAATACCGTAAATATAAGTACCCATGGTAGCCGCTGCTGTAGGCGCTCCACTAATATGAGCTTCATTAAACATAGGGTTAAAATACATAGTAAGCCCTGGAGGTAATCCAGTAACAGTAGCGTTTAATGGTTTCCCACAATTAGTAGAACTAAAATTATAGCTAATAGCTTTAATAGCATTAGATTGCGTAACAGTCTGTGTTTGTGCACCAGCACTGCCAGCACTTAGCATCCCCGAGATTTTACAAGGCGGATTTACTATAATAGCCCCCGAAATTATAGTTGATGTGCTCCCATCACTTACTGTAATACCGTAGTTATATGTACCCGATGCGGCAGCTGTTGGTGTTCCGCTAATTACTGCTTGGTTTTGAGTAGAGTCGAAATTCATAGCGATTCCTGTTGGCAATCCAATAGCAATAGCGATTAATGGTTTTCTACAATTAGAACTAAATGCATAAGTAACTGTACTAATAGCAGTAGATTGCGTAGCAGTCTGTGTTTGTGCACCAGTACTGGTAGTACTTAACATCCCCGAGACTTTACAAGCTACTACATTGATGGTTCCTGATATTGTAGTTGATGTACTCCCATCGCTTACTGTAATACCGTAATTATAAGTACCCATGGCAGCAGCTACTGTTGGTGTTCCACTAATTACTGCTTGGTTTTGAGTAGAATCGAAATTCATAGTAACTCCTGTTGGTAATCCAGTAGCAGTAGCGTTTAATGGTTTTCCACAATTAGAACTAAATATATAAGTAACTGTGCTAATTGCGGTACTTTGTGTAGCAGTTTGTGTTTGTGCACCAGCACTGCTAGGACTTAGCATCCCCGAGACTTTACAGCTAATTAAATTAATAGTTCCTGATATTGTAGTAGATGTACTCCCATCGCTTACTGTAATATCGTAGTTATAAATACCCATGGCAGAAGCTACTGTTGGTGTTCCACTAATTACAAATTGATTATTAGCAAAATTTGAAGTAACTCCTGCTGGCAAATTACCACTTAAAGTATGAGTTAATGTTTTTCCACAATTAGAACTAAACGTATAGGTAATAGGACTAATAGCAGAAGATTGCGTAGCAGTCTGTGTTTGTGCACCAGCACTGGTAGTACTTAGCATCCCCGAGACTTTACAGCCAATTAAATTAATAGTTCCTGAAATTGTAGTAGATGTACTCCCATCGCTTACTGTAACACCGTAGTTATAGGTACCCATGGCAGCAGCTACTGTTGGTGTTCCACTAATTACAAATTGATTATTAGCGAAACTTGAAGTAACTCCTGTTGGCAAATTACCACTTAAAGTATGAGTTAATGTTTTTCCACACGATGAACTAAATGTATAGGTAATAGGACTAATAGCAGAAGATTGCGTAGCAGTCTGTGTTTGTGCACCAGCACTGGTAGTACTTAGCATCCCCGAGACTTTACAGCCAATTACATTAATAGCTCCTGATATTGTAGTAGATGTACTTCCATCGCTTACTGTAATACCGTAGTTATATGTACCCATATTAGCAGCTACTGTTGGTGTTCCACTAATTATTGCTTGGTTTTGAGTAGAATCAAAATTCATAGTAACTCCTGTTGGTAATCCAGTAGCAGTAGCGTTTAATGTTTTTCCACACGATGAACTAAATGTATAGGTAATAGGACTAATAGCAGTAGATTGCGTAGCAGTCTGTGTTTGTGCACCAGTACTTAACATCCCCGAGACTTTACAAGCGATTACATTGATAACTCCAGACACAGTAAATGTTTGACTTGAATCATTTACTATAATACTATAGTTATACACCCCATCCGTAGCCGCTGTTGTAGGCGTTCCACTAATAACAGCTTGATTAAATAAAGCGTTAAAAGACATGGTAACCCCTGGAGGTAAGCCATTAGCATTTGCAATTAAAGGATCATTACAATTATTGAACGAATATGTAACAGCATTAATAGCATTCGTTTGCGTTACGGTTTGGCTACTTGGGCCATTACTTAATGTTCCATTAATAAAGCAATTAGGTAAATCAGTTACTATAATAATACCCGTAACAGTAATTGATACATTAGAGGAATCTTGTACACTAATGGTATAGTTATAAGTTCCTGTTGCTGTATCAGTCAGTGTGGTTCCGCTAATTATAGCTTGGTTATTACTAAACGCTAATGTAACTCCTGAAGGTAAGCCTGAGGCAGAAGCAGATAATGTTTTTTTACAAGCAGAGCTAAAGGTATATGTAACTGCACTAATAGCACTGGTTTGTGTTACGTTTTGCGACTGAGGTCCACTAGTAAGTGATCCAGAGACTAAACAAAGTGGGTTTACACTAATACTCCCCCTAACCGAAGTAGAAGTAGAGGTATCATTTACTGTAATAACATAGTTAAAGTTACCGACGGCATTATTTGTAGGTACTCCACTGAGTACCGCTTGGTTGTTACTAAAGTTCATAGTAACCCCTGGAGGTAATCCAGTTGCAGATCCAGAAAGCACATTACCACAGCTATTAAATGTATAGGTTACTGTGCTAATAGCACTAGTTTGAGACACAACTTGTGATTGAGGCCCACTAGCAAGAATTCCTGAGAGATAACATCGTTCATTTACAATAATAACCCCTGCAATAGTAGTAGAAGCGCTACTACTTCTTGTAGTAATAGCATAGTTATAAGTCCCCGAGCTAGCAGCTGAGGGGGTTCCACTAATTATAGCTTTGTTGCTATTAAAGTTCATAGTAACCCCTGGAGGTAAACCAGATACAGAAGCAGACAATGAATCAGTACAAGTAGTACTAAAAGAATATGATACTATTTTAATAGCATTGGTCTGCGTTACAGTTTGAGTTTGTGGACCATCTACTAGAGATGTAGCAACTCTACACTCTGCATTATTTGTAGGTGTGTTAGTGTTAGGGTCTTCACTTTCAACATAGCTTTTGTCTTTATCCCCTTCAACAGGTTTAGGAGTAGCACATTGAGGCGATTTAAAAATGAATTTGATATAACTACTACTTACAGTTAGGTCTTCTAATACACCAAAATTTGTATTACCTACAGTTAAAAACACATTATATGCTTCTCCAGTACTTTTCTGCGCATTATATATACCATTGATTATAGTTTGAGTATTAAACGTAAGCGTAAACGTGCCATCGATTCTAAATACAACTTCAGACACCTCACATTGTAATGCGTTATTACTACTAGGTCTATTTTCAAAACTTTCTTCTCTAG
Source organism: Candidatus Arcticimaribacter sp. (assembly GCA_965277835.1). Taxonomy (GTDB): domain Bacteria; phylum Bacteroidota; class Bacteroidia; order Flavobacteriales; family Flavobacteriaceae; genus Arcticimaribacter. The sequence continues at coordinate 1,909,980 of OZ255841.1, forward strand.
GTCTTCGAATTCTCCATTTTCCAACAGCTTGAAACCCATTATTTAAAACATCCCCAATATTAGGGTCAACAATATTTATTATTTTTTCTTCAAAAGTGGCGGTTATCGTTTTTGATTCGTCAATGGTTACATCAATTTGATCAATAGTATCAGTAGACGCTCCCGACCAAGTATAAAACAGCCAACCGTCATCCGCAGCAGCACTAAGTTGAACGACATCTCCTGTGCTATATTCGTCCGTAGTAGTTCCAGTAGCTCTAGAGGATTTTGTAGTTTTTTGAATAACCTTTCCGTTACCTATTACATTAACTTTTAGGGTATATTTAATGACAGCGAAAGTGGCAGTGATATTAGCATCTTCAGATACTTTTACTGTTAAAGGGTTTGTGTCTCCTGACGCTCCACCTGTCCATCCTGTAAACTGAAACCCATCTTTAGGGGTAGCTGTGATAGTAATATCGCTACCAGCCTCAAAAGATCCACCAGTAGTAGATACAGTTCCTTTGCTATCATCTTGAGTGCTAACAGTAACCTGAAACTTAGTAACAGCAACAGGAGTTGTTTCTACCGCATCCTTAGAACACGAAAGAACAATAAAAGCAAGAAATAGTACAATTTTCTTTAACACATGGTCGTTTTTAGTTTACTATAATAGTCCCTGTAACAGTATCTGAAAAAATAGTTGGTGAAACAGAATCACTTACTGTAATGATATAGTCATAAGTTCCTGTAGTACTAGGTGGCCCACTAAGTACTGCTTGGTTTTGTGTAGTATCAAAACTCATATTAACCCCTGGTGGTAATCCACTATTTGTAGCACTTAGGGTATTTCCACAAGTTGTGTTAAATTTATAAGTAACTGTACTAATTGCGGTATTTTGTGTAGCAGTCTGTGTTTGTGGGCCGCTATCTAGCATCCCCGAGATTATACAATATGGAGTTACTATAATAGTTCCTGATATTGTAGTAGATGTACTCCCATCGCTTACTGTAATGCCGTAGTCATAAGTACCCAGGGCGGCAGCAGCAGTTGGTATTCCATGTATCTCGACAGAGTTATCAAGAGAACGAAGCCTTGGTGAGATTCCTGTAGGGAAGTTTACAAAAGAAGATATAGTTAATTTTTTTCCACAATTAGAATTAAAGTTGTAGAAAACATTATTAATCGCAGTAAACTGTCTTACGGTCTCTATTTGTGCACCAAGACTGTTAGGACTTAGCATCCCCCCCGAAACTTTACAAGCTATTATATTAATAGTTCCTGATATTGTAGTTGATGTACTCCCATCGCTTACTGTAATACCGTAGTTATAAGTACCCATATTAGCAGTTGTAGAAGGCGTTCCACTAATTACAGCTTGGTTGCTATTAAAGTTCATAGTAACCCCTGGTGGTAATCCAGTAGCAAGAGCGGTTAATGGTTTCCCACAATTAGAACTAAACGTATATGTAATAGGACTAATAGCAGAAGATTGCGTAGCAGTCTGTGTTTGTGCACCAGCACTGCTAGTACTTAGCATCCCCGAGACTTTACAAGCTATTATATTGATAGTCCCCGAGATTGTAGTAGATGTAGATAAATCAGTTACTGTAATTTTATAGTTATAAGTACCCGATGCGGCAGTTGTTGGTGTTCCAAATACACGGACAGTATCGTTAGTGGTATCATACGATGCTGAGATTCCTGGGGGCAGGTTTTCTTGAGAAGATAAAGCCATTAACTTCCCACAATTAGAATTAAACGCGTAGATAATTGTAGGAATCGCAGAAGATTGCGTAGCAGTCTGTGTTTGTGCACCAGCACTGCTAGTACTTAGCATCCCCGAGACTTTACAGCCAATTAAATTAATAGTTCCTGATATTGTAGTAGATGTACTCCCATCGCTTACTGTAATACCGTAGTTATAAGTGCCCATGGCAGCAGCTACTGTTGGTGTTCCACTAATTACTGCTTGGTTTTGAGTAGAATCGAAATTCATAGTAACTCCTGTTGGTAATCCAGTAGCAGTAGCGTTTAATGGTTTTCCACAATTAGAACTAAATATATAAGTAACTGTACTAATAGCAGTAGATTGTGTTGCGGTCTGTGTTTGCGCACCACTATCTAGCATCCCCGAGACTTTACAAGCTATTATATTGATAGTTCCTGATATTGTAGTAGATGTACTCCCATCGCTTACTGTAATACCGTAGTTATAAGTACCCGATGCAGCAATGCTTGGTGTTCCATTTATCTGGACAAAGTTGTTATTAATATCATACGTTGCTGTGATTCCTGGGGGCAAGTTTACATGAGAAGATAAAGCCATTGATTTTCCACAATTAGAATTAAACGCGTAGAAAATTACAGGAATCGGAGAAGATTGCAATACGGTCTGTGTTTGTGCTCCAGTACTGATAGCACTTAGCATCCCCGAGACTTTACAAGCCACTACATTGATAGTTCCTGATATTGTAGTAGATGTACTCCCATCGCTTACTGTAACACCGTAGTTATAAGTACCCATAGCAGCAGCTACTGTTGGTGTTCCACTAATTACAAATTGATTATTAGCGAAACTTGAAGTAATTCCTGTTGGCAAATTACCACTTAAAGTATGAGTTAATGTTTTATTACAATTAGAACTAAACGTATATGTAATAGGACTAATAGCAGTAGATTGTGTAGCAGTCTGTGTTTGTGCACCAGTACTTAGCATCCCTGAGACCTTACAAGCGATTACATTGATAACCCCAGACACAGTAAATGTTTGACTTGAATCATTTACTATAATACTATAGTTATACACGCCATCCGTAGCCGCTGTTGTAGGCGTTCCACTAATAACAGCTTGATTAAATAAAGCGTTAAAAGACATAGTAACCCCTGGAGGTAAGCCATTAGCATTTGCAATTAAAGGATCATTACAATTGTTGAACGAATATGTAACAGCATTAATAGCATTAGTTTGCGTTACGGTTTGGCTACTTGGACCATTACTTAATGTTCCATTAATAAAGCAATTAGGCAAATCAGTTACTATAATAATACCCCTAACAGTAGTTGATACATTAGAGGAGTCTTGTACACTAATAGTATAGTTATAAGTTCCTGTTGCTGTATCAGTCAGTGTGGTTCCGCTAATTATAGCTTGGTTATTATTAAACGCTAATGTAACCCCTGAAGGTAAGCCTGAGGCAGAAGCAGATAATGTTTTTTTACAAGCAGAGCTAAAGGTATATGTAATTGCACTAATAGCACTGGTTTGTGTTACGTTTTGCGACTGAGGTCCACTAGTAAGCGATCCAGAGACTAAACAAAGTGGGTTTACACTAATACTCCCCCTAACCGAAGTTGAAGTAGAGGTATCATTTACTGTAATGACATAGTTAAAGTTACCGACGGCATTACTTGTAGGCACTCCACTAAGTACCGCTTGGTTGTTACTAAAGTTCATAGTAACCCCTGGAGGCAATCCAGTTGCAGATCCAGAAAGCACATTACCACAGCTATTAAACGTATAGGTTACTGTGCTAATAGCACTAGTTTGAGACACAACTTGTGATTGAGGCCCACTAGCAAGAATTCCTGAGAGATAACACCGTTCATTTACAATAATAACCCCTGCAATAGTAGTAGAAGCAGTACTACTTCTTGTAGTAATAGCATAGTTATAAGTTCCCGAGCTAGCAGCTGAGGGGGTTCCACTAATTATAGCTTTGTTGCTATTAAAGTTCATAGTAACCCCTGGAGGTAAACCAGATACAGAAGCAGACAATGAATCAGTACAAGTAGTACTAAAAGAATATGACACTATTTTAATAGCATTGGTCTGCGTTACAGTTTGAGTTTGTGGGCCATCTACTAGAGATGTAGCAACTCTACACGCTGCATTATTTGTAGGTGTGTTAGCGTTAGGGTCTTCACTTTCAACATAGCTTTTGTCTTTATCGCCTTCAACAGGTTTAGGAGTGGCACATTGAGGTGATTTAAAAATGAATTTGATATAACTACTACTTACAGTTAGGTCTTCTAATGTTCCAAAATTTGTATTACCTACAGTTAAAAACACATTATATGTTTCTCCAGTACTTCTCTGCGCATTATATATACCATTGATTATAGTTTGAGTATTAAACGTAAGCGTAAACGTGCCATCGATTCTAAATACAACTTCAGACACCTCACATTGTAATGCATTATTACTAGGTCTATTTTCAAAACTTTCTTCTCTAGGTCTTCGAATTCTCCATTTTCCAACAGCTTGAAACCCATTATTTAAAACATCCCCAATATTAGGATCAACAATATTGATTATTTTTTCTTCAAAAGTGGCGGTTATCGTTTTTGATTCGTCAATGGTTACATCAATTTGATCAATAGTATCAGTAGACGCTCCCGACCAAGTATAAAACAGCCAACCGTCATCCGCAGCAGCACTAAGTTGAACGACATCTCCTGTGCTATATTCGTCCGTAGTAGTTCCAGTAGCTCTAGAGGATTTTGTAGTTTTTTGAATTACCTTTCCGTTACCTATTACATTAACTTTTAGGGTATATTTAATAACAGCAAAAGTGGCAGTGATATTAGCATCTTCAGATACTTTTACTGTTAAAGGGTTTGTGTCTCCTGACGCTCCACCTGTCCATCCTGTAAACTGAAACCCATCTTTAGGGGTAGCTGTGATAGTAATATCACTACCAGCCTCAAAAGATCCACCAGTAGTAGACACAGTTCCTTTACTGTCATCTTGAGTGCTAACAGTAACCTGAAACTTAGTAACAGCAACAGGAGTTGTTTCTACCGCATCCTTAGAACACGAAAGAACAATAAAAGCAAGAAATAGTATGACTTTCCGTTTAATCATTTTACGATATATTTCACAAAACAAATATAAAAAATAAATCCATATAAATTAGAGATTTTATTTTTATTTGTCCTTTTTAACAGTTGTTGTTTATTTAGTATCATTTTTTTAATTTGAGTATATTTGAAAACAATTTATAAGAAGGGTGTTTAGCTCAGTTGGTTTAGAGCGCTACCTTGACAGGGTAGAGGTCATGGGTTCGAATCCCTTAACACCCACTTCTTAACATCTAACAACATTCTTAAAAATTACACTTATACTATATCAAAAATCATGCCTTTTTGACTTTTATTTAATATTATGGATATAATATTTTTTGCCTTTGGCTTGTAAATAGATTTGAGAGCTAGTTCTTTTTGTTTAAAAAGAGTCAAGTGAAGAATTAAAACGTATTTGCTTACTCCACTTTTTTATTGGGATATTACGTTCGCATGCTCTTTGTATTTGTTCAATACTTTTTCCGTTTTTTGGATTTATTATACTGGCAGCAATTTCTGTTAATGGGGTTAAAACAAATTGACGCAGTTCCATTTGAGGATGAGGAACTTTTAACTCTGGATGGTTTATTATTTTATTTGAAAATAAAATAATATCTAAGTCTAAAGGGCGTGCTGTATATCTATTTTGAGAATTTCGTTTGCGACCAAATTCATTTTCTATACTAAGTAATAAATTAAGAGTTTTTAAAGGAGAGAAGCTTGTTTTAACGCCGATACATGCGTTTAAAAAAGAATCACCTTCAAATCCTTGTGCTGGGGTTTCATAAATATTAGAGACTGCTTTTATAACACCTATTTTAGATTCTATTTTATAAATTGCTTGTTGAATATAATCAAATCGATTTCCTTGGTTACTTCCTAAAGCAATATAAACCATTGTTTTTTCGACTAATTTAAAAATATAAAAAGTAAAAACTCAACTTTGAAACCATATTATTGAATTATACTTTTTAACTTATATTTGCTATAAATTTTATAAATACATGAATTTTTTAAAAACATTTTTAGCCTCACTTTTAGGCACTATAGTGGCTTTGTTTGTTAGCGGTATTCTTTTTTTTATGTTAATTGCAGGGATAGCAAGTAGTGTTAGTATGGATGATGCCGTATCACTTGATATTCCTAATAATAGTATACTTTCATTGAAATTAGATTTACCTATTATGGATAATGTTTCCGAGGCTCAAAAATTTCAAGAAAGTTTTGGTTTAGACCCTGAAGGCATAAAGCTCAGTGATATTGTTACTGCAATTGATCTAGCTAAAACTAATGATAAGATAAAAGGAATTCATTTGCGAAGCGATTATGTTATAGCAGGGTGGGCACAAACCAAAACACTGCGTAACGCACTAGTGTCTTTTAAAGAAAGCGGAAAATTTATAACCTCTTATGGCGACTTTTTTACCCAAAAAGGGTATTATTTAGCATCGGTTTCAGATTCTATTTTTGTTAACCCTCTGGGCATGGTTGAGCTAAAAGGGTTAGCCTCAGAAGTATTGTATTTCAAAGAATTTGAAGATAAATATGGTTTTAAAATGGAAGTCATTCGACACGGAAAATATAAAAGTGCAGTCGAACCCTATTTATCTAAAACTATGAGCGAAGATAATCGCCGGCAAATTCAAGAACTGGTCAATTCGTTTTGGCAAACAATTGGATCGGAAATAGCAGAGGCACGACAAATTACAATTACAAAATTAGATACAATAGCAAATGGGCTTCAAGCAAACCTCCCAAAAGAAGCCGTATCTAAAGGATTGTTAGATGCGATTTTATACAAAGACGATTATGTTGATTTATTGAAACATAAAATTGGACTGTATAAAGAGGACGATTTACCATTAGTACATTATACCGATTTGTTAGCGGGTAACAGTGCATATAAAAAAGGAGTTAGAGATCAAATAGCAATTATATACGCACAAGGACCTATTCTTTTTGGAGAAGGCGACGAATTTGAAATAGGAGAAGAGGTTTTTGTTGATGCTATTGAGAGTGCTGCTAAAAGTAAACGAATTAAAGCTATTGTACTTCGGGTTGACTCTCCAGGTGGTAGTGCACTTATTTCGGATATTTTATGGAAAACTTTAGAAAATGCAAAAAAAGAAAAACCCCTAGTAGTTTCTATGGGTAATGTTGCTGCTTCGGGAGGATATTATATTGCTTGTGGTGCAGATAAAATTTTTGCAGACCCTATGACAATAACGGGTTCTATAGGTGTTTTCGCTACGCTGCCTAATGTTAAGCAGTTTACAGATGGAATTGGTATTAATGCAGAGTATGTAATGTCGCACAAATATGCAATGGGTTATAGCCCTTTTGAACCTATTTCTGATGGGTTTCGTAAGAGTATAACTAAAGGAATAGAAGAGGTTTACAATACATTTAAACAAAGAGTCGCTCAGGGTAGAAATTTATCTTTAGATGAAGTCGAAGACATTGCACAAGGTAGAGTTTGGACAGGAACGCAAGCAAAGGAGAATGGGCTAATTGACGAACTTGGCGGACTAAATGAGGCCCTTGAAGAGGCAGCCAAATTAGCAGAAATCGGAGCATATAATATAGTTTCATACCCTAATGTTGAAACTGATTTTGAAGATGTCTTTTCATTTTTAGTGCCTTTTTCATCTATTGAAACAAGTATTGACGCTGCATTACCAAAACAATTGACAACTTTTTTAAAGGAAATGAAACTAGAAAAAAGCGAAGAACCAAAAATACAGATGCGTGTTCCCTTTTCATTTGATATCAAATAAAGATGAGTTCAAAAGATGTGAAGTTTGCAAATCGCATATACTTATATTTGGCGGCAATGTTCATAACGTCTTTGGTAGTATCTAATTTAATTTTTCAAAAATTTTTTTATTGGCACCTTTTCGAAACACCTGTTTTTGGAGTTTCATTGTTTGAGCTTTCTGTAGGTATTTTACCGTACCCTATTACATTTTTAATTACAGATTTGATTTCAGAAATCTATGGGAGGCAAAAAGCGAATCAGGTAGTTATAGCAGGTATTTTCGCCTCTTTTTTTTCTATAGGGATTTTATTAATTGCTGAGAAAGTTCCGGCAATACCAAACTCTCCAGTTGACGATAAGATTTTCTCGCAGGTTTTCTCGCTCTCCCCCTTGGCGGTTTTAGCTTCTATGATAGCATATTTACTTGCACAACTTGTAGATATTCGTGTGTATCATTTTTGGAAGAATTTAACAAAAGGAAAATATTTATGGATACGAAATAACTTATCTACATTTTTATCTCAATTTTTAGACACTTTTACGGTTATATTATTGTTGTGCTTATTTGGGGTTTTACCTTGGAATTTATTCTTTGGATTATTATTATCTGGATTTATATTTAAAATACTGGTGGCTTTAATAGACACTCCTTTGCTTTACTTTTTTGTATACCTATTTAGAAAAAGGTTCAAATTGGCTATTGGAGAAGAAATACAGTTAAATTAAACTGTGATGGATAAATTAATAAGAATAAATAAATATCTAAGCGAAATAGGATATTGTTCGCGGCGCGAAGCTGATAAAATGATAACTCAAGGGCGTATTATTGTCAATGGCGAAGCTATTGAGAAGGGCGTTAAAGTTACCCCTGAAGATATTATTCATGTGGACGGAGAGTTGATACGTAGTACGTCCAATAAGAAAATGATTTATATTGCGTTTAATAAACCCAAGGGTATTGTATGTACAACCGATGTGCGTGTTGAAAAAGACAATATTATAGATTACATTAATTTTCCTTCTCGTATTTTTCCAATCGGACGTCTTGATAAAATGAGTGAGGGCTTAATTTTTCTCACAAACGATGGTGACATTGTAAATAAAATTTTACGTGCACGAAATTTCCATGAAAAAGAATATGTTGTTACGGTTAATAAACCTGTAACAGAAGATTTTATAGAAAGAATGGCAAATGGTATTCCTATACTAGATACAGTTACACGCTCATGTAAAGTGAAGCAAACACACAAAAAAGAATTTAAAATTATTCTTACTCAAGGGTTGAATAGGCAAATAAGAAGAATGTGTGAATATTTGAATTATCGTGTAACCAGCTTAAAGCGTACCAGAATAATGAATATCAATTTAGATTTAGATATTGGAAAGTGGAGACACCTTACATCTTCGGAGGTTGACGAAATAAATAGGCTCGTTACTACTTCTATTAAGGTAGTAGATTAATCTATGTTGAGACGAATAACCAAACCTTCATTTGAACGAATATTAAATACGGTATCATCTTCAAAAACGAGGTATTGCCCTTTAATTCCTTTTAGGGTTCCAGAATAAGTTTGTTTTTCTACAAGGTTTAAACTTTTAACTTTTTGAGGTGTATAGTCTAAAGGGAAATTTAATTTTAGTGGAGCGTCATTATTAGATATAATATAAGGCTTTAGCTCATCGGGAATATTGTCAACTGCTTTTTTCTTTTCGATATCCCAACTTACAGGCTCTGCTTGGTTTTGAAGCATTTTTCTCCAATTTGTTTTATCATAAAAATATTCTTTTAAAGCAATTTCTGCAACACCTGCTAAATAACGGTTAGGAGTTTCTAATATAGCTAGGGCTTCGTGTGCCCCTTGGTCAATCCAACGGGTCGGGATTTGTGTTTTGCGCGTTACCCCAACTTTAATATGACTTGAAAGAGCAAGGTAAACAATATGGGGTTGAAGTTGAATTTTCTTTTCATACTCCAAGTCGCGATCTTCCTTACCTAAATGCGCAGTACTTAGTTCTGGCCTTATAACCCAATCTCCTACACTAGGAGCTTCAAAAAAACATTTTTTACAAAAACCTTGTCTATAAATAGGGGCTGAGCTTTTACAATTTAAACATTGATACCCTAACATTTTAAGTGTAATAGGTTGTTCAATGAATTGATGCATAGCAACAAAGTCACTATCTAAGTCTAGGTAGTACTTAATTGGTGAAGAAAAATCTGACTTCATTTTTTTTAAAACACCGTGAAACATAAGCAGAAGATTTTTATATTTATAGAATAAAGATAATTATAAAATGCCAATTCCTTTATTTAATTCCATAGCCTCTTGGTTTCTTAAAAAAAGGATTCATCAAATGGAACTTTTCATAAAGTATCCTCATGAAGTTCAACAAGAAGTACTTCAAGATTTATTCCGAATTTCTGAAAAAACAGAAAAGGGATTACAACATGAATTTAGTTCAATAAAAAATTATGAGACTTTTAAAGAGCGAGTACCTATTGTTACTTACGAAGAAATAGCATCAGACATAAAGCGAAGCAGGGAAGGTGTTACAAATATTTTTTGGCCTACACCAATTAAGTGGTTTGCAAAATCAAGCGGCACAACCGATAATAAAAGTAAATTTATACCAGTAAGTACCGAATCACTTGAACAATGTCATTATAAGGCAGGAAAAGATATGCTCTCTCTTTATTTTAATAATAACCCAGAGTCTCAACTTTTTAAAGGTAAGAGTTTACGTTTGGGAGGGAGTCAAGAGCTTTATGACAATAGCAAAAGTTATTTTGGCGATTTATCAGCAATTATTATTGATAACATGCCGTTTTGGGCTGAAATAAGTAGTACGCCTTCATATAAAGTATCTTTAATGCCCGAATGGGAAGCTAAAATAGATGCTATTTTAAATGAAAGTATTGGAGAAAATGTAACTAGTTTTGCTGGCGTACCTTCTTGGATGATGGTTTTGTTGAATAAAGTTCTTGAGGTCACGCAAAAGCAAAACATATTTGAAGTTTGGCCTGAAGTAGAAGTGTATTTTCATGGGGGAGTAAGTTTTAAGCCATACAAAAACCAATATAGTAGGTTATTCCCAGGGACAGGATTAAAGTATTACGAAATTTATAATGCATCAGAAGGTTTTTTTGCAATTCAGGATATTAATAACTCTAATGAACTCTTATTGATGTTAGACTATGGTATTTTTTATGAGTTTATACCTTCTGAAGGTTCGGATGAAGATATTATTCCATTGTCTAAAGTAGAATTAAATAAGTACTATGCTATAGTTATAACCACTAATGCAGGATTATGGAGATATAAAATTGGAGATGTAGTTAAATTTACTTGTGTAAATCCTTATCGGATTCAAGTTGCAGGAAGGACTAAGCATTATATTAATACATTTGGTGAAGAATTAATGATAGAAAATGCAGACATTGCTATTTCTAAAGCAGCAAAAGAGCTAGGAGTTCATGTAATTGATTATACAGCTGCTCCAATTTTTATGAATGATAAAGATAAAGGAGCTCACCAATGGTTAATCGAATTCGATAAAACCCCTAGGGACATCAATCAATTTATAAAAATTCTTGATAAAACGATACGTGATATTAATTCAGACTACGATGCTAAACGATATAAAGATATAACAATGCGTATGCCCGATGTAGTAGTGGCAAAACCAAAACTGTTTTATCATTGGTTGGCAAAGAACAAAAAATTAGGAGGGCAACATAAAGTTCCACGTCTTTCTAATGACCGTAAACTTATAGACGAATTATTAGATATAAATAATTAAGAGACCGCTTTTAGTGTATGTTTCTTAGCTTTACTCAATTTGTTTTCGGCGTAGCTTTTTGTTATTCTTAATTGCTTTTTGTTAGTTCCAGGTATTTCAAACATTGCATCTGTAAGTATAGCCTCGCATAGAGAACGTAAACCTCGTGCACCTAAGTTATATTCGAGTGCTTTTTCAACTATAAAATCAAGTACACCTGGAGTAAAAGTTAATTCAACACCATCAATTTCAAATAACTTTATATACTGTTTAGTTAATGCATTTTTCGGCTCTATAAGTATTGATCGGAGCGTTTTTTTATCAAGGGGGTGCATATATGTAAGTACGGGTAGGCGACCAATAATTTCTGGAATTAACCCAAATGACCTTATGTCTTTAGGGTTTATATATTGCAAAATATTTTCTTTGTCCAGGTCTTCTTCTTGTTCTTTAACTTTATACCCTATTGCTTGTAAATTAAGGCGTTTACTTATTTCATTTTCAATCCCGTCAAAAGCACCTCCTGCAATAAATAATATATTAGAAGTATCTATTTCTATAAATTTTTGATCAGGGTGTTTGCGTCCACCTTTTGGAGGAACATTTACAATAGTGCCTTCAAGGAGTTTTAATAAAGCTTGTTGTACGCCTTCACCCGAAACATCTCGGGTAATGGAAACATTACTACCTTTTCGAGCAATTTTATCAATTTCATCAATAAAAACAATTCCTTGTTCTGCTCTTTTTACGTCATAATCAGCTGCTTGAAGTAAGCGTGTTAAAATGCTTTCTACGTCTTCACCTACATAGCCAGCCTCGGTAAGAATAGTAGCATCGACTATTGCAAGAGGCACATTCAACATTTTAGCAATTGTTTCTGCCAATAGTGTTTTTCCTGTACCAGTTTGCCCAACCAAAAGAATATTACTTTTTTGAATTTCAATGGTTTCAGTACCAGTAGTCGAATTAGGTAATAATAACCTTTTATAGTGATTATAAACTGCCACAGAAATAATTCTTTTAGCAGTATCTTGCCCAATAATATATTGGTCAAGAAAAGCCTTAGTTAACTGAGGGGTTTTGACTTCTAATAGGCTTGTATAAGAAGAATCACTACTATCTTCTTTAGCTTCCTCTAGTACTATGTTGTGTGCCTGATGAATACATTTATCACAAATATGTGCATCTAAACCAGCAATAAGTAGTTCTGTTTGGGTTTTTACCCTTCCACAAAATGAACATATCAATTTTTCATCTTCCATAGACACATTTTTTAAGATTATTTAATTAAAACCTCATCAATCATACCATATTCTTTTGCTTCTTCTGCTTTCATCCAATAATCTCTATCACTGTCATTACTAACTTTATCATACTCTTGCCCCGAATGTTTTGCAATAATATCGTATAACTCTGTTTTAAGTTTTAATATTTCTCTGGCAGTAATTTCTATATCAGAAGCTTGACCTTGAGCCCCACCTAGAGGTTGATGAATCATTACGCGTGCGTGTGGTAGTGCAGAACGTTTTCCTTTTTGACCAGCACAAAGAAGAACAGCTCCCATTGAAGCAGAAATGCCAGTACAAATTGTAGCAACATCTGGGCTAACATATTGCATGGTATCATAAATCCCTAAGCCTGCATAAACGCTTCCCCCTGGAGAATTAATATATATTTGAATGTCACGCTTTGAATCAACACTTTGTAAAAATAATAGTTGGGCTTGAATAATATTTGCAACATGATCGTCTATAGCGGTTCCTAAAAACATAACACGATCCATCATTAGCCGAGAAAACACATCCATTTGAGCCACGTTCATTTGTCGCTCTTCAATGATATAAGGAGTCATACTACTTATTATTTTATCATAATACATAGCATTTACCTTGTGGTGTTTTGTTGCGTATTTTTTAAACTCTTTTCCGTAATTCATATTAAATTCTATATTAATCAATAAAAATAGGCGAAATTATTGTGTCTTCCCATAAGCTTCTTTGATAAAATCGTCATAGCTTACTTTTTTAGTCTTAAAATCGGCATTTTCTTTATAAAACTCTAAAAGTTTTTTACTCATCAATTGGTCCGATAGTTTCTTTGTTTCTTCTTGGTTAGCAAAAACTCGTGCGGCAATCTCATTGAGCTCTTTATCTTCTGGAGCAGGTTGTCCATATTGAGCCATTTGTTGTTTAATTAAATTCTTTGCAAAATTTTGAAGCTCTTCGAATTCAATTGTAAGATTATTGTCTTTTATAATATTACCTTCAATTAATTGATGGCGAATACCTTTTTCTGACTGTTCATACTCTTTTTTTGCTTCTTCTTCTGTTAATGGTTTCTCTCCTGAGTTTTGTAACCAACGAATTAAAAAGTCTTTTGGAAGATCAAATTTTGTTTTTTCAATTAAACTTTCAGCAATATCATTCATCAGTTTTTGTTCTGACTGAGATGCAAATTGTTGTTCAATATTCTCTTTAATTTTTGCTTTGAGGTTAGTTACAGAAGTTACTGTTCCAGCTTCATAGAGTTTATCAAATAATTCTTGATTTAAATCAGCAAGAATACGTTGGTTAACTTCTTTTATAGTAATAGCAACTGTTTTTGGTAATTCGTTTAGTTGTTCAATAGTAACGCCAAAAGCACGTGCAGCAACACTATCTTCTTTAAATAAATTTTTGGTGTTTACCTCTATACTGTCTCCCACTTTAGAAGTACTAAAAGTGTCTATGTTTTTCTTCCCTTTTATTTGGTCAAATTCAATGGTAGGACTAGTATTTATAGCAGCTGTTTCATTTTTTATATCTACTAAAAGATCAACTTCATTGTTAATTTCTGTAGATGTTTTTAATGTACTATATTGTTTTTGAATACTTAAAACCTGTTGGTCAATCATCTTTTTATCTGCCTCGATTTGAAACAAAACAACTCCTTTTGTATTTTTTTTCAGGTCAACTTCAATTTTTGGAGATAATCCAATTTCAAATTCAAAGTTAAGTGTATCCGATTTCCAATCTATTTCTTCTTGTTCTTTTGGGAGTGGGTTTCCAAGTAGTTCAAGTTTTTCGTCGGTAATGTATTTATTAAGATTTTCTTGAAGTAATTTATTTACTTCATCGACAGTTACGGCTGTTTCATACTGTTTTTTAATTAACCCCATAGGAACAAACCCTTTCCTAAACCCAGGAATGTTTGCTTTTTTGCGATAGTCGTTTAATACATTTTGCACTTTGTCTGCAAAATCTTGCTGCTCTAACGATATTGTTAAAGTGCTGTTTAAGTCGTCTAGTTGTGTTTGTGTAATTTGCATGGGTTTTCAAAAAAAATTAAGGTGCAAAAATAAACTTTTTAAATGGGTTGGGCAAACACTTAAAATTCGAATACTTTTAGGTAAGCTCAAGATGTAAGAACAATGATTTAGAAATAAATAATCTCAGCTATAAATAATCTGCGTTTTAATACCATATAGCAGGTAAATAAAAGTCCATGCCTGTTTTATTTTGGATACTTAACAATGCGTCTCTTAACTCAATAGATCTTAAAAAAACAATCTCTCTTAGTTTATTAGCCTTCGGGATTTGTGATTGGGAGGGTAAATTAAGAAAACCATAAGAAGCTATTTTTCTATTGTGTTTGACCGAAAGGTACCAATCATCTATCAATGCAAATTCGGGTGGTGAAATTTGACCGTTTTTTAAAGCTTCTTTTAATTTTAGCTTTAAGTTAGGATATAGTTCGTCTTTGGTGTTATATGCTGTAGAGATTGAATTATGATGACTTAATATTATTGACATCCATTCATTATTCCCGATTAATTTTTCGCCTGGGTATCCATAGACATTCAGAATATTAAAAAGGCTAGCCATTTGTTTTTCGCTATGAGGGGCAAATTTTCTCTCAGCATATTTGTCTTGTGACTTTGAACTAAACCTAAATAAAACTTTTAAAGCGTTCCATTGATCTTTTGAATACATTTTTCTTATTTGCTGTTTCAAATTACAATTCAGACTTAATTCATATTGTTTTCTAAGGGCGCAGTAATCTTCTTTAATTGAACTCCAATCCTCACTATTGAGTTTTTCCTTTATAAAATCATTTCTTTTTATAGCTTTTATTGACCACCCAGAAAGGATGCCATATTTTATAAATTGTTTGGCAAGGGGCTTGTTTTTTTGATATAAGGCAAGTTGAGAGGCTACCTGATATTCTCTTAAAAAGATAAAACTATAATCTTCAAATAATTTTATATATATGTCTAAGGCAGCGTTATAGTTTTCCGATGCAATAAGCTTTTCTGCTTCTATTACTTGTTTGTGATAAACTTCATAATTTGGAGTTTCAATTGCTTGTGAATTTGATAACAAGACAATAGAGATAAGCGAAGCTATAATGATGCTTTTAGCCATTAATAATATTTATTATATGAGATGGACTTCTCAATATACAAAATTTAGAGGCGATAGAAATAAAAGAGATTTTTATTAATCATTAAGAACAAACAAACAATTAATATTATCAATATCTTTTTAGGTAATTTATAATAAAATAGTACATTTGCACCCTGAATTAATAACCATGCGTCGAGAACGCCTTAAAAATTAATATGATATGCCAGTAAAAATCAGATTACAAAGACACGGAAAAAAAGGATCACCATTTTATTGGGTAGTAGCGGCTGATGTTCGTGCTAAAAGAGATGGTCGCTATCTTGAAAAGATAGGTACTTATAATCCTAATACCAATCCAGCTACAATAAACCTAGATGTAGATGCTGCTGTAAAGTGGCTAGGCAATGGTGCACAACCTACCGATACTGCACGTGCATTATTATCTTATAAAGGAGCTTTATTAAAACATCACCTACAGGGAGGTGTTCGTAAAGGGGCTTTAACTCAAGACGCAGCAGACACAAAATTTGCTGAATGGGTAGAGCAAAAAGAAGCTTCTATTTTGGCTAAATCTGAAGGACTTTCGAAAGAAGAAGCAAAAGCAAAAGCAGAAGCGTTAGCTGCTGAGAAAGCAGTAAATGAAAAGCGTATTGCAGATGCAAAAGCTGCTCTTGTTGAAGAAACTGCTGAAGAAGAAACAGCTACTGAAGAGGTAACAGTTGAACCTACTGCTGAAGAGGGGACTGCTACTGAAGAAGAAACCACATCGGAAGAGAAGCCAGAAGCTTAATCTAAAACCTTATTGAATAGATGACTAAAGAAGAATGTTTCTATCTTGGAACAATCGTTTCTAAATTTAGTTATAAAGGAGAGTTGTTAGCTAAGCTAGACACGGATAACCCACAAGATTATATTCAATTAGAATCGGTTCTTGTTTTAGAGGGTAAGAAATTGATTCCTTTTTTTATAAAAAATGCTCGGCTTCAAAAATCTAATTTGCTTCGGATTAAGTTCGAGGAGATTGATTCTGAGAAAGAAGCTGATTTAATGATTAATAAAGAGTTATACCTTCCGTTAAGTTTTTTACCTGTTTTAGATGGAAACAAATTTTATTTTCATGAAATAACTGGTTTTACGGTAAAAGAGCTTTCAGGTAATATTATCGGTACAGTCAAATCTGTTAATGACCAAACTTCGCAGGCTTTATTTGAAATAATAGATGAAGAAAAGCGTATGATATTAATTCCTATACACGATGATTTTATAATTGAGGTTAATCGAGATTTATCTGTTTTAATTTTGAAATTACCCGAAGGGTTATTAGATATTTATCAATCATAATTTTTTGTGTTTAAGAAATGTATTAGAAAAATTAGTTTTTACGTTTTTTGTTTTTCTTTTTAGCAACTCTGTTTTCTTCTTTTATTTTTTGAAGCTCTTTTTCTTTTTCTTGAAGCTGGAATTCTTGCCTAAATTTTTCAACTTCTTCAACACTAAGTTCTTCTTGATCTGGAGCCTGAAGAGCAATATCCTCTACACCAAACGAATCTTGCTCGGTTTGCTTTCGCATAATTTCTTTGGACGCGTTTAGGTTATAATAAATCTCACTATCAATTAGTTTATTTGCAATAAAATTTTCTTTTTTTTCTTTACTCCAGCGCACAAAAATAAAAGCTCCAATATTGGGTTCTAGTTTTACCTGAAACACTTTGGCATGATTAGGTAAAGTCTGATATACTTCTATTTTTTTTATAATATAACCCGATAGAGTAAGTAATTCCTTAACAAAATTTGTTTGACCAATTAAATTTTTGTCATTAAGCGGGTTTATATGGGCAAGTTCTTGGGAATCGTTAGTGTCATCATCATTATAGTCTCCTTGTGCTTGTATAAAAGAACTGCAAATCAAGCAAGTAGTAACTAATAAAATTTGCTTAATTGACTTTAAGTTCAATGCTTTAAAGAATATATTTTTTTGAAAGCTTAAAGAATTCATGTTGAATTAATGAAGTAACTATTTTATCAAATGTAATAAAAATCTTTTCTTATTAGTTTTAAAGCCATATTAAGTTGGCAGATTTTTATTTTGAATTTTAATGTAATATCTAATTGAATAGCAAATAGTTAAACACAGTTAAGGGTTGTGCCTTAATTTGTTTTTTGTGTTTAAAGAGACTATCAATAGGCTTAATTTTAACCTAAATGTAAACAGGTTTAAAAATTACTA
Organism: Candidatus Arcticimaribacter sp.; assembly: GCA_965277835.1. Taxonomy (GTDB): domain Bacteria; phylum Bacteroidota; class Bacteroidia; order Flavobacteriales; family Flavobacteriaceae; genus Arcticimaribacter. The sequence continues at coordinate 1,927,955 of OZ255841.1, forward strand.
AGTCTGCTTTTTTCTTCTCGAAAGTTCATCACGTATTTCTGCAGCAGCCTCATAGTTTTCGGTTTTAACTAGTTTAGCAAGTATTTTGTTTAGGTCGTTTATCGAAGCTTTAGTAAGGTCTTGAGGGGGAGTACTTTTAGTTTGCCCTTCTTCAATAAAATTTCTAATCCAATTTTTATCTTCACTCCCTGAAATATTGACTTTTGCGCCTTCCACAAAACTTGCTTTTTTCATTATATTCTCATAAGTAAAAATTGGCGCATTGAATCGAATTGCAAGTGCTATAGCATCTGAAGTTCTTGAGTCAATAATTTCTTCAATCTCATCACACTCACAAATTAAACTAGAAAAAAACACACCATCAGAAAGTTTGTGAATAATTACTTGTTTTATTTTAATCTTAAAACGCTCTAAACAACTTATAAATAAATCATGTGTTGATGGGCGTGTAGTAACAATGTCTTTTTCTAAATATACTGCAATTGCCTGAGCCTCAAAACTCCCGATAACTATTGGCAGTTTTCGTTCCCCATCATTTTCACTTAAAATAAGTGCATACGAACCAGTTTGCGATTGACTATATGAAATACCACTAATTGATAGTTCTATTAAAACCATTGATATTATTTACTTTGTTTAAATATACTATATTTTTAATTTTGCAATTACAAAAATTTAATTTTTTATAAACTTTAATAAGGTTATTTATTGTTGAAATAGCTAAAGTTTTTCTAAAAAGGTTAAATTTGCAATCAAAGTAATACAGTTTCAATGAGGACATTACAATTTAGAGAAGCAATTTGCGAAGCAATGAGTGAAGAAATGCGCCGTGATGAGTCTATTTATTTGATGGGCGAAGAGGTAGCAGAATACAATGGAGCATATAAAGCATCAAAAGGAATGTTAGATGAATTTGGGGAAAAACGAGTAATTGACACTCCAATTTCTGAATTAGGTTTCTCAGGTATAGGTGTGGGATCTACCATGACAGGGAACAGACCTATTATTGAGTATATGACGTTTAACTTTGCTTTAGTTGGAATTGACCAAATAATTAATAATGCTGCTAAAATTAGACAAATGTCTGGCGGACAATTTCCTTGCCCAATAGTTTTTAGAGGGCCTACAGCTTCAGCTGGTCAGCTTGCCGCAACGCATTCTCAGGCTTTTGAAAGTTGGTATGCTAATTGTCCAGGGCTTAAAGTAGTTGTTCCTTCGAATCCTTATGATGCGAAAGGACTTTTGAAAGCAGCAATTAGAGATGATGATCCTGTGATTTTTATGGAATCTGAACAAATGTATGGCGATAAAGGAGAAGTCCCTGATGATGAATATATAATTCCTATTGGAGTAGCTGATATTAAGAGAGAAGGAAACGATGTTACAATTGTATCTTTTGGAAAAATAATTAAAGAAGCCTATATCGCAGCAGAAACTCTTGAAAAAGATGGGATTTCTTGCGAAATAATTGATTTAAGAACAGTTTGCCCATTAGACTATGATGCTGTTTTAACTTCGGTAAAGAAAACAAATCGCTTAGTTATTTTAGAAGAAGCATGGCCTTTTGGAAACGTAGCTACAGAAATTACATACCAAGTACAAAATCAAATTTTAGATTATTTAGATGCCCCTATAGAAAAAATAAATACTGCAGATACACCTGCACCATTTTCACCTGTATTATTAGAAGAATGGCTACCTAATAGTGAAGATGTTATCAAGGCAGTAAAAAAGGTATTGTATTCTAAATAAGAAATATCAACTGATTTTAACCCCCTACCTATTTATCAATTTAATTACGATTATGGAACAAAATATTATTTATTTCCCACTTGTGCTATCAATTATAGGGCTTGTTTATATGTTTATTCGCGCAAATTGGGTAAAGAAGCAGTCACCCGGAAGTGAGAGGATGCAAGAGATTTCTAAAGCAATTAAAGTAGGAGCGCTTGCTTTTTTAAATGCAGAATATCGCTTATTGCTTGTGTTTGTTATGGTTGCTTCGGTAGCACTCTATGGGATTTCGATTGTTGTTGACACAACAAGTTGGATGATTGTCCCTGCTTTTATTTTTGGAGCATTCTTTTCTGCACTCGCAGGGAATATTGGTATGCGTATTGCAACCGATGCTAATGCTCGTACTGCGGAGGCTGCAAAAACAAGTTTACCTAAAGCGCTTCAGGTTTCGTTTGGTGGAGGAACTGTAATGGGACTTGGGGTTGCTGGACTTGCAGTTCTTGGGCTAACATTATTATTCATCTTTTTTATATCTCAATTTATGGGGCAACAAGGGTCTTTTTACAATAATATGACAATTGTTTTGGAGGCACTTGCTGGTTTTTCTTTTGGGGCAGAGTCTATAGCCTTGTTTGCTAGAGTAGGAGGTGGTATTTATACTAAAGCTGCCGATGTTGGTGCCGATTTGGTTGGTAAAGTAGAAGCAGGAATTCCTGAAGACGATCCGCGTAACCCAGCTACAATCGCAGATAATGTAGGAGATAATGTAGGAGATGTAGCAGGTATGGGTGCCGATTTGTTTGGCTCTTATGTAGCAACGGTTCTTGCGGCTATGGTACTAGGGAATTATTTGGTACGAGATATGTCTATTGATGGACAATTTGTAGATGCGTTTAATAATATGGGACCTATTTTACTCCCAATAGTAATTGCTGGGGTTGGAATATTAGCCTCCACTTTAGGAACATTTTTAGTTAAGATTTCATCGAACAATGTTAAAGAAGCTCAAGTACAAGCTGCTTTAGATAGAGGCAATTGGGTTGCTATTTTAATTACGCTTATCGTTAGTTATTTTTTAATTGATTGGATGTTACCAGAAACAATGAACATGAAATTTTTTGGAGAGGGATACAAATCTATTTCTTCATTAAACGTGTTTTGGGCAGCTTGTATTGGACTATCTGTCGGAGCGTTAATTTCAATAGTTACGGCTCATTATACAAGTTTAGGCAAAAAACCAGTAATGGATATTGTTAAGAATAGCTCAACAGGAGCAGCAACAAACATAATAGCTGGTCTTGCCGTTGGAATGAAATCTACATTTTTATCTGTTATATTATTTGCTGCCGCTATATACGGCTCATATACTTTGGCAGGTTTTTATGGAGTAGCTTTGGCAGCCTCTGCTATGATGGCAACCACGGCAATGCAATTAGCTATTGATGCTTTTGGACCTATTGCAGATAACGCAGGAGGTGTCGCCGAAATGAGCGAATTAAACCCAGAAGTTAGAGAACGAACTGATATTTTAGATTCTGTAGGGAATACTACCGCAGCTGTAGGTAAAGGCTTTGCTATTGCTTCTGCGGCATTAACTGCTTTAGCACTTTTTGCTGCATATGTTACTTTTACTGGAATTGATGGGATTAATATTTTCAAAGCAGATGTTTTAGCAATGCTATTTGTAGGAGCAATGATACCCGTTGTTTTTTCTGCACTTGCAATGCAGTCAGTTGGGAGAGCTGCAATGAAAATGGTAGAAGAAGTACGTAGGCAGTTTAGAGAAATTCCTGGAATACTGGAAGGTACAGCAAAGCCCGAGTATGCAAAATGTATAGATATTTCGACTAAGGCAGCACTGAGAGAAATGCTTTTACCTGGGCTAATTACAATTCTTTTTCCAATTATTATTGGATTAATATTTGGAGCAGAGCCATTAGGAGGTTATATGGCTGGAGTTTGTGTAAGCGGTGTTATGTGGGCTATTTTTCAGAACAATGCAGGAGGTGCTTGGGATAATGCTAAAAAATCGTTTGAAGCAGGTGTAGAAATTAATGGTGAAATGACTTATAAAGGTTCTGATGCTCATAAGGCAGCAGTAACAGGAGATACTGTTGGAGACCCGTTTAAAGACACCTCGGGGCCGTCGATGAATATATTAATTAAACTTACGTGTTTAATAGGCCTTGTAATTGCACCTATTATCGGTTCACATGAAACAGAAAGTATGGCGCATAAAGAGACAAGTAAAGAAGTTTGGGTCGAGGTTCAATCTACGGATGAAAACTCAGATATTATGGAAGCTACTATTACAACTACCACATCTGAAGGAGGAGAAGTAAAGACAGAGAAGAAAGTAATTAAAGGAACCGAAGCTGAAATTGAAAAAGAAGCAAAAAAAATTGAGGGAGTTAAAATAGAAATTGAACATTAATTTTACCTCAACACAGCTTTAAATTTTTTATGTAGTAATAAGTGCATTGAAAACATCTTTATTTCAATTTCTTTTTAATGTCCATTCTTTGATGCAGAATTCTAACAATTTCAATAGTACTGTTTTCTGCTTTTCTGTAAAAAATTAGATGTGACTTTACTTTGGTAACTCGATAATTTTTTCGTGTTAGTTCTACTGACTTTCCAGTCATAGAATTGTTTGCAATAAATTCAATTTCTTCAATTATTAAATCATAATATCTGTCTGCTTGTTTTTTTGACCACTTGTTAAGTGTAAAAACCCAAATTTTATCTAAATCTTCTATTGCTTTTCTACTTATGAGGTATTTATTTTTACTCATAAATGATTATGATGCAACTTTTTTAAATGTTCTTTTGGGTTGAAGTCATCAACAAGCCCACTTTGTTCTCCTATTTCTAGAGCTTTGATTAACTCTTTTTCTTTTTCCTCTTCTTTTTCTAATAACCTTAAAGCAGAACGAATGACTTCACTAGTAGAACTATATTTCCCTGATTCTACCTCATTGCGAATAAAATCCTCGAAATGATTTCCGAGTGATATTGATGTGTTTTTTCCCATTTTTGATTATGATATAATCAAATATACCAAATTTTGGTAACTCAACAAATAATAGAAAACAGGGAGAGTCAAAATAGAAGTTGAGTAAAAGATAATTACCTTTATTTAGTAATCCTGAATCAAGACTTAACAAGGATTTGAATCCAACAGCTTTATTCCAATTAAAACAACCCGTTTATTTCGGAGTCTATCAATTCAATTATAGAACCTAAATCTTCGGGGCTATCTACAAAATTGACTTGGTCAACATCAATAATTAAAAGTTTTCCTTTACTATAGTTATGTATCCAAGCCTCGTATCGTTCATTTAATCGACTGAGGTAATCTATGCTTATAGAATTTTCGAATTTTCGCCCTCTTTTGTGTATGTTCTTAACTAAGTTAGAAATACTAGAGCGTAAATAAATCATTAAATCTGGTGCCTTTACTAGGGGCTCCATTAATTCGAAAAGTGATTTATAGTTTTGATAATCACGTTGAGAAAGTAATCCCATAGCGTGCAAGTTAGGAGCGAATATATGCGAGTCTTCATAAATGCTCCGGTCTTGAATTACATTCGTTTCGTTTTGTTGAATTTCTATAAGTTGTTTAAAACGGCTATTCAAAAAGTAGATTTGAAGATTAAAAGCCCAACGTTCCATTTGGTGATAAAAATCATCTAAATATGGGTTGTCAGCGATTTCTTCAAAATGACTTTTCCATTTATAATGCTTAGATAATAAATCTGTTAGGCTAGTTTTTCCAGCTCCAATATTTCCAGCAATGACTATATGCATAAAAGGGTATTAATTTTTTTGAAACTGACAAAATCTATTTTTAATAAATCAGAGTTTAAAGAATGCAAAGTAATAGTAATTTTTGATAAATGAAAGTATATTTAAAAGCACAAATCAATTTTTTTGATAAATTCTTTTCGTTTTAAAAAAAGTATATATCTTTGCCAATAATAACGAGGAAGGATTTGATCTGATTGCAACCTCATTAAAAAATTGCTAAAACAGAATTGCTTTCGCAAAAAGAAGTAATCTTCAAATCCTTCCTGAAAGCAAATTTATATGTCATATTTTTTTACCTCAGAATCTGTAAGTGAAGGACACCCAGATAAAGTCGCAGATCAAATTAGCGACGCTTTAATAGATAATTTTTTAGCTTTTGATCCTAATAGCAAGGTTGCTTGCGAAACTTTAGTAACTACTGGACAGGCAGTTTTGGCAGGAGAAGTTAAAAGCGACACCTATTTAGATGTACAAAAAATAGCGCGCGACACCATAAACAAAATTGGGTATACCAAAGGAGAATATCAATTTAGTGGAGATTCTTGTGGCGTTATTTCTCTTATTCACGAGCAGTCTCAAGACATTAACCAAGGTGTTGATCGTAGTGACAAAAAAAATCAAGGTGCTGGTGATCAAGGAATTATGTTTGGGTACGCCTCAAACGAAACGGATAATCTTATGCCTCTAGCTCTTGATTTATCGCATAAACTATTGATTGAGCTTGCAACACTGAGGAGAGAAAACAAAGAAATAAATTATTTGAGACCCGATGCAAAATCACAAGTAACATTAGAATATGATGATACAGGTGTACCAATTCGAATTGATACTATTGTAATTTCAACACAACACGATCCTTTTAGTGATAATGATGAGGAAATGTTGTCTAAAATAAAGAATGACCTAATTTCTATTTTAATTCCACGAGTTAAAGAGAAATTGCCTAAACGAATTCAATTGCTTTTTGACGATAATGTAACGTATCATATTAACCCTACGGGTAAGTTTGTCATTGGAGGACCTCATGGCGACACAGGATTAACAGGGCGAAAAATTATTGTAGACACCTATGGTGGAAAAGGAGCCCATGGAGGCGGAGCTTTTAGCGGGAAAGACCCCTCTAAGGTTGACAGAAGTGCAGCTTATGCGTCTCGTCATATTGCCAAAAATTTAGTGGCTGCAGGTATTACCGATGAAGTTTTAATTCAATTGAGTTATGCAATTGGTGTTGCCGAGCCTACATCTATAGCAGTAAATACGTATGGAAAATCTAATGTGGATTTGTCAGATGGAGAAATTGCAAAAAAAATAAAATCTATTTTCGATTTAACACCTTATGGCATTGAACAACGTTTAAAACTTAGAACACCTATTTATTCGGAAACTGCAGCTTATGGTCATATGGGGCGCCAGCCTCAAATTATTACTAAAACTTTCGAATCCCCATATAGTGGGAAAGTAACCCAAGAAGTTGAATTGTTTACTTGGGAAAAACTAGACTATATCGACCAAATTAAGAAAGAGTTTCAAATAAAATAATATAGAATGCAAGATTTAAAATTTAAAACTAAATCACTTCATGCAGGGCATGACGTAAGTAAAACTGAAAGAACAAGAGCAGTACCAATTTATCAATCAACAGCCTATGTGTTCAATGATACTGAACACGCAGCAAATCTATTTTCTCTAGCAGAGACAGGATATATATATACTCGACTTAACAATCCTACAAATGATGTTTTAGAAAAACGATTAGCAAGTATTGAAGGTGGAATAGCTGCGGTTTCTACTGCATCGGGAACAGCCGCAATAGCAACAGCTCTAATGGTTTTGTTGAAGTCTGGAGACCATATTGTGGCATCTAATAGTTTATACGGGGGTACATATAATTTGTTAAATGTAACACTACCACGGCTAGGGATTACTACAACTTTTGTTGACCCAAAAGACCCTAAAAATTTTCAACTAGCAGTTCAAGATAACACCCGTGCATTTTTTGCGGAATCTCTTGGAAATCCTAAATTAGATGTACTAGACTTAAAAGTAATATCAAGCTATGCTAAACAAGCAAAAGTTCCTTTTATTGTAGATAATACAGTTGCTACACCGGCATTATTAAACCCTATTGAACATGGGGCAAATATTGTAATTCATTCGTTGACTAAATATATTAACGGAAACGGAACTGCGCTAGGAGGTATAATTATAGACGCAGGTACTTTTGATTATTCAAACGGATTATTCCCTGAGTTTACAGAACCCTCGCCAGGGTATCATGGGTTAGTATATCACGATGTTTTAGGAGCAGCAGCTTTTATAGCTAAAGTACGTATAGAAGGGTTACGAGATTTTGGAAGCGCATTAAGTCCCTTCAATAGTTTTCAGATTATACAAGGTTTAGAAACACTTTCTGTAAGAATGAGTCAACACTCAGAGAGTGGATTACAAATTGCAGAATGGTTAGAAAAACAAGACGAAGTTACATGGGTAAATTATCCAGGGCTCGCTTCCAGCAAGTACAATAAGCTAGCAAAACAATATCTCCCTAAAGGACAGAGTGGAATAGTTACTTTTGGTTTGAAAGGAGGGTTTGAAGCCGCAAAAAAAGCTGTAGATAATATCAAAATATTCTCTTTATTAGCGAATATTGGCGATACTAAATCTTTGATTATCCACCCTGCAAGTACTACGCATCAACAATTGAGTGCAAGTGATCAAGAAACTACAGGAGTGACTCAAGATTTGATTCGACTGTCAATAGGGCTAGAGGACATAGAAGATCTTAAGAGCGATTTAAAACAAGCATTTAAGGTTTAATAATGATTACCGAAGCGTTACATGACGAGATTAAACAACTGGTTTTACCAAATGGCATAAAGTTGACCTATCAACACTATGGGCAGTCTTATAAAACAGCACCTGTTGTTTTAGTAAATCATCCGCTCACAGGAAACTCAAATGTAGCAGGGACTTCTGGGTGGTGGAATCAGCTTATAGGTAAAGGTAAGACTATAGATACTGAAAATTATGCGGTAATAGGATTTAATATTCCTGGGAATGGGTATGACGGTATTATAATAGAAGATTATGAGACTTGGAATACAGGATTAGTTGCAGAGTTATTTTATGATGGACTAAATCAACTAGGTATAAGCCAACTCTATGCAGTAATTGGGGGTTCAATTGGTGCTGGTATTGGTTGGGAAATGATTGCTAAGTATCCAAGTTTTGTAGAGCATTTCATTTCAGTAGGAGGAGATTGGAAATCTACCGATTGGATGATAGCGAATACATTTTTGCAAAAACAAATTTTGCATAGTAATCCTAAACCTATTGAAATTGCACGTATGCATGCAATGCTTTGTTATAGAACTCCAAAAGCACTTAAATTAAGATTTAATAGGTCTAGGGATAAAAAATCAGGATTATACAATGCTGAGTCTTGGTTATTACATCATGGAGATAAGCTAGCAAATCGGTTCAATTTATCAGCTTATAAAATGATGAACCACTTATTAGGAACCATCGATATTACTCGTGAGGGAAGTAGTTTTGAAGAGTTAATTTCTACTATTAAATCCGAAATACATATTTTTTCTATTGATAGCGATTTGTTTTTTCCATTGTCAGAGGATTTAGAAACAGTTGAGAGAGCTAAGCGCGTAGGAGTAAATATTAAACATCAAGTTATAGAATCAGATTTTGGGCATGATGCTTTTCTGATAGAGTTTGAAAAGTTACATCCGTTGTTACAAACCATTTTTAATTAATGATCAAATGAAAGTAGTATTAGAACGTATTAATGATAATTATTTATTTGAGGCTAATAGTTCAAATAATTTACAAGTGTTAATGGATAATAAGTCCAAAAAAGAAGGTAAAGTAGAAGGCATAAGCCCTATGGAAGTTTTGCTAATGGGAGTTGCAGGTTGTAGTAGCATCGATGTGGTTGCTATTTTAAATAAGCAAAGGATTAATCCGATTTCTCTTAAAATGGAAGTGGAAGGAATTAGAGATCCTAATGCTATTCCGTCTCCATTTACAGGCATTAATGTTACTGTTTTTTTAGAAGGCGATAATATTACTGCCGAAAAAGCAAAACGAGCGGTTCAACTTTCTTTCGACAAATATTGTTCGGTTTCAAAATCCCTTGACCCTAATATAATTATTAAACAAAATATTGTTTTAAACGGAGTTAAGATATGAGCAAACGATTAGAGACAAAGGCTATACGAACACAAACAGAACGTTCTCAATATTTAGAGCACTCAACTCCTTTGTATTTAACATCTAGTTTTGTGTTCGAGGATGCCGAAGATATGCGCGCTTCTTTTGCAGAAGAAAAAGAGCGTAATATTTATAGTCGCTTTACTAACCCTAATAACTCAGAGCTTACTCAAAAAGTAGCTGAAATGGAAGGTGCTGAAGATGGTGTGTCTTTTGCCACAGGTATGGGTGCTATTTATAGCACATTTGCAGCCTTATTAAATGCAGGCGACCATATTGTTTCTGCACGATCTGTTTTTGGTTCAACACATACATTATTTACCAAGTATCTTCCAAAATGGAATATTAAGACGTCTTACTTTAAGGTTGAAGAGCCTCAAGCGATTGAAAAATTGATACAACCCAACACAAAAATTCTATATGCCGAAACTCCAACTAACCCAGGGGTAGATATATTAGATTTAGAATACTTAAATAAGATAGCAAAGAAGCATAAATTAATTTTAGTTATTGATAATTGTTTTGCAACGCCTTATTTGCAGCAACCTATAAAGTTTGGTGCTGACCTTGTAATTCATTCTGCAACTAAATTAATAGACGGGCAAGGAAGAGTTTTAGGAGGTATTACGGTTGGTAGTAAAGATTTGATTAGAGAAATTTATCTTTTTACACGTAACACAGGTTCGGCTTTATCTCCTTTTAACGCTTGGGTTTTATCGAAAAGCTTAGAAACCCTTGCTGTTCGTGTTGACAGACATTGTCAGACAGCACTATTGATTGCAGAGTTTTTAGAGAACCACGATAAAATTAATTGGGTAAAATATCCGTTTTTAAAATCACATCCTCAGTATAAATTGGCAAAAAAACAAATGAGCCAAGGCGGGAATATTATTTCCTTTGAAATTAAAGGAGGATTAAATGCTGGGCGTAATTTTTTAAACGCGATTAAAATGCTTTCACTTTCGGCTAATTTAGGTGATTCGCGGACTATTATAACGCATCCTGCGTCGACTACACACAGTAAACTTTTGAAGAATGACCGTATTGAAGTAGGTATTACAGATGGAATGATTCGCCTTTCGGTGGGATTAGAACATGTAGAAGATATTCAAAACGATTTAGAACAAGCCTTAGCCATTATAGAATAATTATGACATCGATAGAACAAAATTATACAGAAAAATTTAAAAAATTTGTAGAAAAAGGAGTCGGTGAGAGATATTTTATTGGAACTGGAAATCCTAATGCAGATATTTTGTTTGTAGGTAAAGAATCTGCTATTTCGAGTAATAATTCAGGAGAAGAATGGTACTGTAAAAATGCGATTAACTGGAAAGGGCACATTGACAATAAGACTTGTGAGCGTCTAAATTATACAGTAGATGAAAATCATCCATTTAGAAAAGAAAAAAGCTGGGGAAAGAATACTTGGAGTAAATATCAAGTGCTTTATAATCATATTTATGATAAAAAAAGTAAACCTTATTATATTGATTTTCTTGAGAAGGTATTTACTACAGAAATAAATGATGCACCGAATAAAAATACCGCAACGGCTGACAAAAACTCTTTGAAAGGAAGAAAGGAGTTATTTAAAGACTCTAGTTTCCTTAAAGATTTTTCTGTTATTGTTTTAGCTTGTTCTAATTACATTAAAAACAACAATAGTATTCGTGAAATTGATGACATTTTCAGTGTTAAATACATAGGAGATGAAAAAGGTAAGTATTGCTACTCAAGGGGAAATTGGTTCTTCATTCATCTGAATAATGATAATTCAAAAATGGTAATTCATACAAGACAATTAAGTATGGATGTAAATAACGAATTATTATCTGATATGGGGGGAATTATTAGAAAACACTTATATGACCTTAAGTTAATAGAGTAAAAAAGACTGTATATAATAAAATTTCAAAGAAAACTCTACAGTATAAAAATATTAATATAAATCAAGTATGACATTGATAGAACAAGTTTTACAGGATAGGATTTTAGTTTTAGACGGGGCTATGGGTACAATGCTGCAAGCATATAACTTTAAGGAAGAAGATTTTAGAGGCAAACAATTTAAAAACCATCCTTGTTCGTTGCAAGGGAATAACGATTTATTATCGTTAACTCAGCCTGAGGCGATTAAAACAATACATAAAAAATACCTTGAAGTAGGTGCAGACATAATAGAAACCAATACATTTTCGTCAACCTCTATTGGTATGGGTGATTACCAAATGGAGCCTTGGGTGTATGAATTGAATTATCAATCGGCTAAAATTGCTAAGGAAGTTGCTAGGACCTTTACTGATAAAAACCCCGATAAACCTCGCTTTGTTGCAGGTTCTATTGGCCCTACAAACCGAACAGCAAGTATGTCGCCCGATGTAAACGACCCAGGGTATCGGGCGGTTACTTTTGATGAATTAGTGGAGTCGTATAGCGAGCAAGTTAAAGGTTTGGTAGATGGAGGGTCAGATGTGTTATTGGTAGAAACTATTTTCGATACGCTCAATGCCAAAGCAGCTTTATTTGCAATAGATGCTCTCAAGGAGCAACATAACTGGGATATTCCAGTTATGGTAAGTGGTACAATTACAGATGCAAGTGGGCGAACGCTTTCGGGGCAAACAGTTGAAGCGTTTGTAATTTCAGTATCGCATATTCCTGTGCTGAGTTTAGGTTTTAATTGTGCCTTAGGGGCAAGTCAATTACTCCCATACCTTAGACGATTATCATTAGCGACAGATACACTTACTTCGGTACACCCCAACGCAGGTTTGCCTAACGCCTTTGGAGCTTATGACCAAACCCCCGAAGAAATGCGCGATTTGATTCGAGAATATTTAGAAGAAAATTTAGTCAATATTGTGGGAGGATGTTGCGGTTCAACCCCTAGTCATATTAAAGAAATTGCTTCGGCGGTTCAAAATTATAAGCCTCGAAAAATAGAAACAAGTTTAGTGTGAAAGAGCAAGAAAAATATTTAAAACTCTCAGGTTTAGAGCCTTTAGTAGTTACGCCAGAGTCTAACTTTATTAATATAGGAGAACGGACTAATGTAACGGGGTCACGTAAATTTTTGCGTTTAATTGAACAAGGCGATTTTAATACTGCAGTTGAAGTTGCCCGAGACCAAATTGAAGGAGGCGCCCAAATACTAGATGTCAACATGGACGAGGGAATGATTGATGGGGTAAAGGCTATGACCACTTTTCTTAACCTAATAATAGCCGAACCTGATATTTCTCGAATACCAATTATGATTGATAGTTCTAAATGGGAAATAATAGAAGCAGGGCTAAAAGTGGTACAAGGAAAATCGGTAGTAAATTCGATTAGCCTAAAAGAAGGAGAAGATAATTTTATAAAGCAAGCAAAAACTATTCGTCGTTATGGCGCTGCTACTATTGTAATGGCGTTCGACGAAGATGGGCAAGCCGACGCCTTAGACAGGCGAATAGAAATATGTAAACGGTCGTATGATATTTTGACTAAGCAGGTCAATTTTCCTCCCGAAGACATCATTTTTGACCCTAATATTTTTCCAGTAGCTACTGGTATGGAGGAGCATAAGAATAACGCAATAGACTTTTTTAAGGCAACACAATGGATTAGAGAAAACCTCCCTCATGCGCATGTAAGTGGGGGCGTAAGCAATGTCTCGTTCTCATTTAGAGGGAATAACCAAGTTCGCGAAGCTATGCACTCAGCATTTTTATATCATGCTATTCAACACGGTATGAATATGGGAATAGTTAACCCTACAATGCTAGAAGTTTACGATACTATTGAACCAGAATTATTACTTAGAGTAGAGGATGTATTATTTAATAAAAGAGAAGATGCAACCGAACGTTTATTAGATTTTTCAGAAAGTATAGTCAATAACTCGGGTGATAAAAAAGTAGAGGTTAAAGAATGGCGTTTTAATTCGCTTCAAGATAAAATTACACATGCTTTGGTAAAAGGTATTGATGAGTTTATTGTTGAAGATGTTGAAGAAGCTAGGCAAAGTGTTTCGAGACCAATTGAAGTAATCGAAGGACATTTGATGAAAGGGATGAATGTAGTTGGAGATTTATTTGGTTCTGGCAAAATGTTTTTACCTCAAGTGGTTAAGTCGGCCCGTGTAATGAAACGTGCAGTTGCTCATTTATTACCTTTTATCGAAGCTGAAAAAGAAGGCAAGCAAGAAGCCGCAGGGAAAATATTGATGGCAACTGTGAAAGGAGATGTACACGATATTGGGAAAAATATTGTAAGTGTGGTTTTAGGGTGTAATAATTATGAAATTATAGACTTAGGGGTAATGGTACCCTTAGAAAAAATTATAAATACGGCTATTGAAGAACAAGTAGATATTATTGGGCTTTCGGGTTTAATTACACCCTCTTTAGATGAGATGATTTATGTAGCTCAGGAAATGAAACGAAAAGATTTGAAAATTCCGTTGTTAATTGGCGGAGCTACAACTTCTAAAGCTCATACGGCAGTGAAAATTGCACCTGAATTATCTACATCTGTTGTTCATGTTAACGATGCTTCGCGCGCGGTAACTGTTGCAGGGAGCTTATTAAATAAAGATATATCGCAAGTATACAAAGACACTATTCGAAAAGAATACGAAGATTTTAGGTCTCGGTTTTTAGAACGTCAAGAGAGTAAAGAATATATTGATTTGGCTACCGCTAGAAATCGAAAACTTCAGTTAGACTGGTCTTCTTATACACCCAAAACTCCAAACCAGTTGGGTATTCATATTATTGATAATCAAAATTTAGAAGATTTAATTTCTTTTATTGATTGGAGTCCTTTTTTTCGTTCATGGGATTTACACGGACATTACCCTGCTATTTTAGAAGACCCTGTTGTTGGAAGCCAAGCAAGTGAATTATTCAATGATGCTCAAGAAATTTTATCTCAAATAATAACTCAAAAATCATTAAAAGCAAAAGCGATATTTGGATTATTCCCTGCTAATAGTGTTGATTATGATGATATAGAAGTTTATGAAAATGAAACTAGAGAAAAGGTTCAAGCAAAATTTATAACATTAAGGCAACAACTTAAAAAAGGCGAGGGTAAACCCAATATTGCATTAGCAGATTTTATTGCTCCAAAAGAAAGTGGAACACAAGATTATATTGGAGCCTTTTGTGTTTCTACAGGTTTTGGTACCACTGAATTAGCGAAAATATATGAAGATGATAATGATGATTATAATGCTATAATGGTAAAGGCACTTGCTGACCGTTTGGCAGAGGCTTTTGCAGAATATTTACATAAAAAAATTAGAACTTCGTTTTGGGGATATGCTCACAATGAAAGCTTAGATAATGAGGCTCTAATTAAAGAAAATTACACAGGAATTCGCCCAGCACCAGGTTATCCTGCGTGTCCCGATCATTTAGAGAAAAAAACCATTTGGGAATTGTTGCAAGTAGAGAAAAAAATAGGAGTGGAACTAACAGACAGCTTAGCAATGTGGCCTGCATCGTCTGTTTCGGGTTATTATTTTGCACACCCAGGAGCAAAGTATTTTGGACTAGGTAAAATTGCAGAAGATCAGATTCAAAGTTTTAGCGAGAGAAAGCAAATAGATTATAAAGAAGCCGAAAAATGGCTTCGCCCTAATATTAAATAATTGAATTTATGAAAGTAACTGACCATATTAAACAGGCAAAAGGGAAAACACAATTTACTTTTGAAATACTTCCTCCACTTAAAGGGCAGAATATTCAATCTATTTATGAGTCAATAGACCCGTTAATGGAATTTAACCCTCCATTTATTGATGTTACATATCATCGTGAAGAATATGTTTATAAAGAACTAGATAATGGATTATTAGAAAAACATATTATAAGAAAAAGACCTGGGACTGTAGGTATTTGTGCTGCACTTCAACACAAATATGGTGTAGATGCTATTCCCCATATTTTATGTGGAGGATTTACTAAAGAAGACACCGAGAATTTTTTAATTGATTTAGATTTTTTAGGAATTGATAATGTAGTAGCATTGCGAGGAGACCCTATTAAATCGGAAATTTATTTTAAGGCAAATAAAGATGGGCACAACTATGCCAATGAGTTAGTAAGTCAAGTTAAAGATTTGAATAATGGACATTATTTAGATGACGGAATATTAAATACGTCTAAGACTGATTTTTGTATTGGTGTTTCGGGTTATCCAGAAAAACATATGGAAGCCCCTAGTCTAGAAAGTGATTTACATTTTTTGAAGAAAAAAATTGAGGCAGGAGCAGATTATATTGTTACTCAAATGTTTTTTGATAATCAAAAATACTTTGATTTTGTTAAAAAATGTCGAGCAGCTGGGATTGATGTTCCAATAATACCAGGGTTAAAACCATTAGCAACCTTAAAACAGTTAAACGCTATTCCCCATAGGTTTCATATCGACTTACCTCAAGACTTAATAAAAGCCGTTATTAAGTGTAAAGACAATAAAGCTGTACGCCAAGTAGGTATAGAGTGGTGTATTGCACAAAGCAAAGAGCTGAAAGATGATGGAGCACTTTTTTTACATTATTATTCTATGGGAAAATCAGATAGTATAAAAGCAATTGCAGAAGCAGTTTTTTAATTATTCTTTAAGAATAGCGTACGAGTAGTTATCTATCCATTGTCCATTAATGGGTAATATCTTTTTGTGATGCCCTTCGCGTGCCATTCCCACTTTTTCTAATAATTTAATTGAGCGTTCGTTTTTAATAGCCACCCCCGCCTCAATTCTATGGAGGTTAAGAACGGTAAAACCATATTGTATTAGAGTCTCTACTGCTTCGGATGCATATCCTTTATTCCAATATTTTGGAAGTAAGCTATAATGAATTTCTGCTTTATTATATTTTGGAGAGGAAACCCGCATCCCTAATTCACCAATAAAAGTATCATTGTTTTTTAGACGAATACTCCAACCCAATAGTTGTTCTTTCTCTGGGTTTTGAGGTTCAAAAAGCGGTTGCAAAAAGCGTTGGGTAATTTTAATGTCTTTTGGAATGCCAATAGTGTTAAACTCTGCTACCTCTGGGAATGAATTTTTATAATGAATATCCTCACAATCCGAAGCCTTGAGAGGTACTATGTTAAGACGAATGGATTTAATCATTTTGAAATATATAAAAGAAAAATTAACTCTATTGAGTTAATTTTTTAAATAACTCTTCTAATTTTTCGTTTTTAAGTTGTAAGACTAAAATTTTGAGCTTATTGTCGTGTGCAAAATCAAAAACTTTGGAGCGCATATCTTCTTGGGTGTCCAAGTATAATTCATAGGTAAAATCAAAAGTATTAACCACTTTAGCTACATGAGGTATTTGTGAAAGTGCTTCTATCTCTACTCGATAATCAAATTCAACTTGAATTATCTGTTGCTGATCTTTTTTTAGGGAGTCAATATTTTGGTCTGCTACGAGTTCACCTTCTTTAATTATAATAATACGGTCACATATACTTTCTACTTCTGACAGAATATGGCTCGACAAAATTACTATCCTTTCTTTTCCTAGGGAACGGATGAGTTTACGAATTTCAATAACTTGGTTTGGATCAAGCCCAGTGGTAGGTTCATCTAAAATTAAAATTTCAGGATTATGTAATAAGGTTGCAGCTAGCCCTACTCTTTGTTGGTACCCTTTTGATAAGGTGTCAATTTTTTGATTTATATAATTGGTTAAACCTACTTGCTCTAATATTAACTTTATCGGAGGTTTTTTTATACGGTAAAGAGACGCGACAAACTCGAGATATTCAATAACAAATAGTTCTCCATATAATGGATTGTTTTCTGGTAAATAACCGGTTAGTTGTTGAATGCTTTTAAGTGATTTTCTTAGGTTTAAGTTTTTATAAATTATATTACCTTCCCATTCATCAATCGATCCAGTCAAAATTTTCATTAAAGTAGATTTTCCAGCTCCATTAGGACCTAAAAGACCGACAACTTCCCCAGCTTCAAATTTTAATGAAATTCCTTTGAGGGCTTCTGTTGTATTATACTTTTTTTTGATTTGCTCGAGAAGTAGCATATATTAAGGTATATTATGAATATTTGTTTAAATATATAATAAATTAACGCTTAAAAATTTGTTTTATTTAGGTTTGAGTGTAAATTTGCAATGAATTAATATAAAAATGAATAAAACAACTATAAATTTCAATTACTTCTTTTATTTCTTCTATAAGGAATAAGGAGGGACGTTGTAATGCCATTTAGTTGTAACAATATTAAGTCCTGATTTATTCAGGACTTTTTTTTTGAACAATAAAGTAAGATGCAATCAATAATAGCAATTCAAGGAATTAAAGGCTCTTTTCATCATCAGGCAGCTTTGAATTATTTTTCTTCGGGAACTATAATATCAGAACATTTAACTTTCGATGCACTTGTGGAAGCCTTAATTTCTAAAAAAGCAACACAGGGAATTATGGCGATTGAAAACTCCATAGCAGGATCATTGCTTCCAAATTATGCTTTAGTTGATAATTATAATCTGCAAATTGTTGGCGAAACGTATTTAAGTATTCATCATAATCTAATGGGGTTTAAAGGTCAAACCATTGAAGATTTAAAGGAAGTCCACTCACACCCAATGGCTCTTTTACAGTGTAAATATTTTTTTCGTAGTTACCCGCATATTCGTTTAGTCGAGGCAGAAGATACCGCAATTATTGCTCAAAGAATACATAACAATCAGTTGAAAGGAATTGCAGCAATTGGTAGTGTTGAAGCTGCAACTCTTTTTAATTTAGAGATTTTTGCGTCTTCAATTCAAACTATAAATAATAATATAACACGCTTTGTAATTGTTCAAAAGGGAGGGTCTCTAGTACCGAAAACTAAGATTAGCAAGGCAGCATTGAAATTTGTTTTAGACCATCAGCGGGGAAGTTTAGCGGCAGTACTTAACGTTATGAGCGATTGCCAATTGAATTTAACAAAAATTCAGTCTTTACCTGTTATAGAGAAACCTGGGAAGTATGCATTTTTTGTGGACGTTACTTTTGATTCTTTTGAAAATTATGATAAAGCGCGCTCAATAATAAAAATTATGGCGACAGAATTTAAAATACTTGGAGAATACCCAAACACAAGAGTATGAATATGTTAACCGCAAAGCGACTTGAGAGCGTAAAGGAATATTATTTTTCTAAAAAACTTAGAGAAGTTGAAGAACTAAAGAAGGCAGGGAAAGACATACTTCATATGGGTATTGGTAGCCCAGATTTGCCTCCTCATCCTTCGGTGGTTACTGCTTTAAAAGACAGTTTAACTTTTCCTAAGGCGCATATGTATCAAAGTTATCAAGGGCTTCCTGAATTGAGAAATGCGATGGCTTCTTTTTATCATAGACATTATGGCGTAACTTTAAATTCATCTGATGAAGTACTTCCATTGATGGGGTCTAAAGAAGGGATTATGCATATTTCAATGGCTTTTTTAAATAAAGGTGATCAAGTTTTAATTCCTAATCCAGGTTACCCTACGTATAGTTCTGTTACCCGATTATTAGAAGCCGATCCTGTTTTATACGAGTTAAAAGAAAAAAATAATTGGCAGCCTGATTTTGATGAATTAGAAAAGCTAGATTTAAGCCGCGTGAAATTAATGTGGTTAAATTATCCGCATATGCCTACAGGAGCAAAAGCAGACACTAAGACTTTTACCCAATTAATTACATTGGCAAAAAAGAATAATATCATATTAATAAATGATAATCCATATAGTTTTATTTTGAATGACGCTCCTAAGAGTATACTTAGCCAACCTGAGGCTTTTGATGTAGCGTTAGAGTTAAATTCGCTAAGTAAGACGTTTAATCTTGCAGGCTGGCGCGTAGGTATGCTTTGCGGGAATAAAGATAATGTAAAAGCAGTTCTAAAAGTAAAGAGCAATATGGACTCAGGAATGTTCTATGGAATTCAAAAAGGAGCAATAGCGGCTCTTGAATTAGATAGCTCATGGTATAAAGAACTCAATGCGGTTTATACGGAACGAAAAGAGGCAATAGCTGAATTGGCGACTCTTTTAGGGAGTAATTTTGATTTTAAAAGTGGAGGCTTGTTTTTATGGGCAAAGCTAAATAACACCAATCTTAGGGCTGAAGATTTTATAGATTCTATACTACATAAATATGGTATTTTTATCACCCCTGGAACAGTCTTTGGTAGCCAAGGAGAAGGATATATTCGTTTTTCGCTCTGTGTTAAACTCGAAGATATATATACTGCAATTAATAGAGTTAAATCATGAAAATATATGTAATCGGAATTGGTTTAATAGGCGGATCTATGGTTTTAGATTTTAAAGCAGAATTAGATGATTGCGAAATTATAGGAGTGGACATTAACTCGGGACATTCAAAAATGTCCTTGGAGATGGGTATTATTGATAGGATAGGTTCAATTGAAACTATATCAGAAGCAGATAGAGTAATTTTGAGTATTCCTGTAAAAGAGTCGTTAGAGATATTACCATCCCTTTTAGATAAACTACATTCTGATGCTTTAGTTTGGGATACAGGTTCAACCAAAGAAGAGCTTTGCAAACTTATAGCTAATCACCCAAAACGAGACCAATTTTTGGCTGCACACCCTATTGCAGGAACAGAGTTTTCGGGGCCAAAAGCAGCGTTTAGAGGTCTCTTTATGGGGAAACCTCAAATTTTGTGTGAGGTAAATAAAACGCGTCCAGACCTTTTAATGTGGGCAAAGCAAATGTTTAGACAAATTGGTATGCACCTTCGTTTTATGGATGCAAAAGACCATGATGAACACATGGCTTATGTATCTCACTTGTCTCATATTAGTTCTTTTATGTTAGGAAAAACAGTCTTAGAGAAAGAAGAAGATGAAAATAATATTTTTGATTTAGCAGGTAGTGGTTTTGAATCAACGGTTAGGCTAGCAAAAAGTTCACCAGCAATGTGGACTCCTATTTTTGAACAAAACAAAGCTAATGTTATCGAAAGTTTAAACGCGTACATTAAGAATTTAGAAAATTTTAAATATTTATTAATTCAAGACGATTATAAGGCGTTGTTTCAAGAAATGAAAAATACAAATCAACTGACATCAATATTAAACGGAATCACTAAAAAATAAATTCAAATTTTATGAAAAATAATCCCCAAATGAGAACATGGTTAAATAACTTTGACCTTCCTCACCCTCTTGTAATAGGAGGCCCTTGTAGTGCTGAGACAGAAGAACAAGTTTTAAAAATAGCACACGAACTAAAAGATAGCGACGTTACGGTTTTTCGTGCAGGAATATGGAAACCTAGAACCCGTCCTGGAATGTTCGAAGGCGTAGGAGATATTGGGCTTAAATGGTTGCAAAGAGCAAAAAAAGAAACAGGTTTATTAACTGCTACTGAAGTCGCTAACACAGCTCATGTTAAACTCGCTATAGAACACGATGTTGATATTCTATGGATTGGTGCTCGCTCAACGGTTAGCCCTTTTATAATGCAAGAAATTGCAGATGCGCTTAACGGCACAGATAAAATAGTTTTAGTTAAAAATCCAGTAAACCCAGATTTGAGTCTTTGGTTAGGAGGAGTAGAGCGTTTGTATACAGCAAACATCAAAAAATTAGGATTAATTCACAGAGGTTTTTCGACTTACGAAAAGTCAAAATATAGAAATAAACCGGAGTGGCAAATTGCTGTAGAAGCTCAAAGTAAATTTCCAGACCTTCCAATAATTTGCGATCCATCTCATATTGCAGGGCGACGTGATTTAATTTTTGATATTTGTCAAAGAGCTTTAGATCTTAATTTTGATGGATTAATGGTTGAAACGCATTGGGATCCAGATAATGCGTGGAGTGATGCTGCCCAGCAAGTAACTCCTGCAAATTTGATTCAAATAATGAAAGATTTAAAAATCCGAAAGAAAACCAATGAAGAAGAAGCGTATAATGCTGAGCTTAATAATTTAAGAGCTCAAATTGATATTGCAGACCAGACTATTTTGGATGTTTTAGGCGGACGAATGAAAGTTTCTGGAGAGATTGGAGCATTAAAAAAATCGAAAAATGTAGCGGTACTTCAAAGTAAACGATGGAATGAAATTCTTGGAAGAATGATTTTAGAAGGTCAAGAACGAAATTTATCCGAAGAATTTATTTTGAAAATATTCAAGGCAATTCATCAAGAATCTATAAATCATCAAGAGAAAGTTATTAACGGATAAGAGTTTTACTGATTGTTATAGGATTTAATTCAAAACGCATTCTTTTTTTTGTTCAATAAAAAGGGAAAGCTTATGTTTTGGTCTATTTTAATCTTTAGGTATTAAAGATTTAATAGACTTATTATTCAAAACATTAAGCGTTTTATCTCTAACTTGTTCGAAGACACTTTTAATTTCACAAACTTTTTCTTCGCACCCGTCGCATGACCGATAATAATTAAGAGAAACGCAAGGGAGCATAGCTATTGGACCATCCATAATACGCATAACTTCAGTAAGGTTAATTGATTCGGCGGAGCGGAGTAAACGAAACCCGCCGTCTTTACCTCGTCTGCTTTCCAAAATTCGGTTGTTGCGCAAATCTCTTAAGATAATTTCTAAAAACTTACGAGGAATGTCTTCGTCCCTTGCAATATCAGATGTCATAACAGATTTGTTTTCATCTTCATGTTTTGCAATGTAGGTCAAAGCCTTTATGGCATATTTGCATTTGTTCGATATCATATTTAAAAGTAAAAAAAAATATTCATATATATCCTATATATTATATAGTATTTATATATTTGTGAACTATTAATAATTATGATAATAGATCAATATTTAATTTCATCGAAAAAAAGAAATAAAATAGTATCGAAAGAAGGTTGGTCACGCTCCTTACTAAAGTCCATTAGCTGGCGAATTATTGGCACACTCGATACTATTATTATCTCATATTTAATAACAGGAAAACTAACACTAGCTTTTTCTATTGGTATTATTGAAGTTATTACAAAAACGATTTTTTACATTATACATGAGCGCATGTGGAACAAGATAACTTGGGGTAAAAATGAATAAGATAAGCATAGATAAGCTAAATAATACATTAGAGTCAACCACAGACTTAGAGACTCTATTTAATTTTTTGATAGCAAAAAATTTAGGAGAGATTACATTCTCAACTTCGCTAGGGCAAGAAGATCAGCTGCTTACACATTATATAACAAAACACAAATTTCCTGTAAAAATATTTACTATAGATACTGGTCGTATGTTTCAAGAAACGTATGATGTTTTGGCATCTACTCAGAGGAAATATAAACCTAATATAAAATTGTATGTTCCTAATAATAAAGCAGTGGAACAACTTGTTGAGACGAAGGGACCAAACAGTTTTTACGAATCTGTTGAGAATCGAAAAGAGTGCTGTAGAATTAGAAAAATAGAGCCGCTAAAACGTGCTTTAAAGGGGAAAAATGTGTGGATTACTGGGCTACGCCAAAGCCAATCTGAAAATAGAGCTGACCTAAATTTTTTCAATTACGATTCTTCCCTTGATATTATCAAGTTTAATCCATTACTATATTGGTCGCTAAACGAGGTAAATGCATATTTAGAAAAACATAATATACCACAGAACAAGCTCCATGCTAAGAATTATATAAGTATTGGGTGTGCTCCATGTACCCGTGCTATAACACCAGGAGAAGATATTCGTGCTGGACGTTGGTGGTGGGAAACAACTAAAAAAGAATGTGGATTACATAATATTAAATATTCATGAGTACTTTAAAACTATTAGAAGAGGAATCTGTTTACATAATTAGAGAAGTGGCAGGACAATTTAACAACCCTTGTTTGTTGTTTTCAGGTGGGAAAGATTCAATAACGTTACTTCACTTAGCGCAAAAAGCTTTTGCTCCTAGTGCTATCCCTTTTCCTTTAGTACATATAGACACAGGACATAATTTTCCCGAAACCATTGAACTTCGTGACAAATTGGTTAAACAACATGGGTTACGGTTAATTGTAGGCAAAGTGCAAGATGATATTGATTTAGGCAATGTCATTGAAGAAAAAGGGAAATATGCTAGTAGAAATAGTTTACAGACTACTACGTTACTCAATATAATTGAAAAGCACAAATTTGATGCATGTATGGGAGGTGCGCGCCGAGATGAAGAAAAGGCTCGAGCAAAAGAGCGTGTATTTTCTGTAAGAGATGATTTTGGGCAATGGAATGAAAAATTACAGCGTCCAGAACTTTTTGATATGCTCAATGGTATGATTCATAATGGAGAAAATGTTCGAGTATTTCCTATAAGTAATTGGACTGAAATTGATGTTTGGCATTATATACGTCAGGAACAACTTGAAATCCCTTCTATCTATTATGCGCATTCGCGCGAAGTTTTTTTTCGTGATAATCAATGGATGCCTGTTTCAAGTTACATTAATATTGGAGACAATGAAGAACGTCAATTTGCTTCTGTTCGTTTCCGAACAGTTGGAGACATGAGTTGTACTGCAGCTGTCCTATCTCAGGCTACAAAATTAGATAATATAATTAATGAAATTAGTAGTTCAAATTTTTCAGAGCGTGGTGCAAGAATGGACGATAAGCGTTCTGAAGGCGCAATGGAAGAACGTAAAAAAATAGGGTACTTTTAAAATGGAATTATTCAAAATTGCTACTGCAGGAAGCGTCGATGACGGAAAAAGCACCTTAATAGGGCGACTGCTTTACGAAACAGGCTCACTGAAAACGGACCAAATAGAGCATATTAAAGAAAAGAGTATGGCTCGTGGGTTTGGGTATCTCGATTTTTCTTTAGCTACCGACGGACTACTTTCAGAACGCGAACAGGGTATTACTATTGATGTGTCTCATATTTTCTTTTCGTCTTTAAAAAGGCGATTCATTATTGCAGATTCTCCAGGGCATATAGAATATACCCGAAATATGGTAACAGGAACTTCAATAGCAAAAGCTAGTATTATTTTAATTGATGCCCGAAAAGGAGTTGTTGAACAAACCAAACGGCATTTCTTTATTACTCAACTTCTGGGGATTAAGCAAATTATCTTTGCCATAAACAAAATGGACTTGGTTGATTACAGCGAAAATGTTTTTGAAAGCATCAAATCTACTTTAGCAACTTTAACTGAACAACATGGATTAGAGGGGGTTAATTATCATTATACTCCAATTTCGGCATTGCATAATGATAATCTTATTGAATCCTCC
The DNA here is from genome assembly GCA_965277835.1 of Candidatus Arcticimaribacter sp. Lineage (GTDB taxonomy): Bacteria > Bacteroidota > Bacteroidia > Flavobacteriales > Flavobacteriaceae > Arcticimaribacter. The sequence goes on from OZ255841.1 coordinate 1,952,959, forward strand.
GAAAAACTAAAATGGCATGTTGGGGAGCCACTACTTCCTTTAATTGAATCACTTCCTATCATAGAACCACAAATTAACGATAGTGCTTTTCAAATACAATATGTTATTCGACCTAAAAGAGAAGAATTACACGATTATCGAGGTTTTGCTGGGAATGTACGTTCAGGAAGTTTTACTGTAGGCGATGTAATTAACATTTATCCCTCCGAAAGAAAAAGCACTATAAAAAGGATTGAAAAATACGGTATGTCCGTAAACCGCATAACAGCAGGAGAGAATGGTACGTTATTATTTGCCGATGAAGTTGATGCTTCTAGGGGTAGTACTATTCTACATGAACAAACCAATATCGAAACAACAAAAAATATAACTGCTACTTGTTGTTGGATGCAAGAGACCCCTTTGGCTGTAGGAAATAAATATGTATTGCAGCTAGGTGTTCAACGGACTATGGTAAAAATAAAAAGCATAGAATCGAAAATAGATTTGGATCTTCTTAAATATAGTCAATCAGATTATTTGAAACTTAATGATATAGGAAAAGTCAACCTAATATTTGCTCAGCCACTAGTTGCTCAGTCTTACAAAGAAAACCCTACAATGGGTTCTTTTATTTTAATTGATCCTCAAACGTTCAATACCGCTGGTGTTGGCTTTATAGAAACTAAATGAAAAGCTTTAGAACCGAAATAGAAAATCCAATTGTTGAAAAAGATATTTTAGAACTTGAACGCAAAATTTTTGCATTTAAGAAAGAAGAAATAGATGAAGAAAAGTTTCGTAGCCTTCGTTTAGCAAGAGGCGTTTATGGGCAACGCCAACAAGGCGTACAAATGGTTCGTATTAAAATACCTTATGGGAAGTGCTCTGCTAAACAACTTCGTCGCATTGCACAAGTAGCAGATGAGTATTCCAATGGTAATCTTCACGTTACTACACGACAAGATGTTCAAATTCATTTTGTGTCGCTCGACAAAACTCCTGAGTTATGGGCAAAGCTAGAACAAGATGATATAACTATGCGCGAAGCCTGTGGGAATACTATTCGTAACGTAACAGCATCGCCTTTTGCAGGTATAGACCTAAATGAGCCTTTTGATGTTACTCCATACGCTCATGCTTTTTTTCAGCATTTTTTACGAAACCCAATTTGTCAAGATATGGGGAGAAAAATTAAGATAGCTTTTTCTAGTTCAAAAGAAGATGATGCCCTTACTTTTACGCATGATATTGGGTTTGTCCCCGTTTTACAAAAGGGTCAGCGTGGTTTTAAAATGCTTGTAGGCGGCGGAATAGGAGCACAACCTAGAGTAGCTGATATAATTAAAGATTTTATTTCTGTTGAAGAGTTTATACCATTTAGCGAGGCTATAGTACGTGTTTTTGATCAATATGGAGAGCGTAATCGACGGAATAAAGCCCGTTTAAAATTTTTAATTAAAGAACAAGGGCTCGGTACTTTTTTGGAGCGCGTACAGGAAGTTTATCATTCAATATCTCCTAAAAAGTTAGAAATTTCTGCTTCTGATTTAATATTAAAATCTACAGAATATTTTAAAGCAGAAAAACCTATTGATGAGCAATATAGCCGTTGGATAAAAAGCAATGTATTTGATCAAAAGCAAAAAGACTTTGTAGCTGTAGGAGTAGTAGTAGATCAGGGTGATATCTCTTCAGAAAAAGCACGTGCATTTGCCGAAATTGTTGACGCTTTTTGTGGCGATGACTTTCGTTTTACCATAGGGCAGAGTATTTTATTACGAGGGATTAATAGACACAACCTTCCTGCACTTTATGAGGCGTTACAAAATATAGGATTAGCCAAACCAGGGTTTCATAAAATAAATGATATTGTAGCTTGCCCAGGTACAGACACCTGTAATTTAGGCATTGCTAGTAGTATGGGTTTAGCCAAAGAGCTTCAATATATTATTGAGTATAAATACCCTGATATAATTGAGAAACATTGTTTGAGTATTAAAATTAGCGGTTGCATGAATGCTTGTGGGCAACATGCTATTGCTGATATTGGTTTCCAAGGGATGACTTTAAAATCACAAGGCAAAGTTGCACCAGCTACACAAGTTTTGCTTGGTGGAGGTGTTTTAGGCGATGGCAAAGGACGCTATGCGGATAAGGTTCTTAAAGTCCCTGCTAAGCGTACACCTAAGGTATTGCAATGGCTATTAGAGGATTTTGAAAAGAATGTAAATCAAAAAGAAACTTTTTTACAATACTACCTACGTCAAGGCAGCGATTATTTTTATCAAAATTTAAAACAGTATTCAGAAATAACAAACCTAAAAGATGAGGACTTTATAGATTGGGGCGCATCAAAAACATATGAAAAAGCTATTGGAATTGGAGAATGTGCTGGGGTAACTATTGATTTGGTTCAGACTTTATTATTTGATGCAGAGGAGCATCTTGAAAAAGCTAAAGAATCTTTGAAAGAAGGTCAATGGGCTAATAGTATTTATTTGAGCTATGCAGGGAGAATTCGTGCAGCAAAAGCTTTGCTTACTACAGTATCGGCGAAAACAAACTCGCATCACTCTATTATTGATGCATTTGAAACACATTTTTCAGAGTATCGTAGTATTCATAATAAACCTTTTGGTAGTATTACGCGCTTACTCAATGAGGAGTCTCCAAGTAAAGAGTTTGCAGAAAACTATTATAATGAAGCAACTCATGTTTTTAATTGGATTAAAAAAGTTAGGAATGCACAACATAATTAAAGGGCAATTAACAATTATTGGCGCAGGTCCAGGCGACCCTGAGTTAATTACACTTAAGGGTATAAAAGCTATTAAACAAGCTGAGGTTATATTGTTTGATGCCTTGGTAAATCGAGATTTACTTAAATATAATTCAACAGGAGAACATTATTTTGTGGGTAAGCGAAAAGGGGCGCATTCTTTTAAACAAGACGAAATAAATAGTATGCTTGTAGATTTTGTGCAAGCAGGAAAAAAAGTAGTTAGACTAAAAGGTGGCGATGTCTCGGTTTTTGCGCGTGCAGCTGAAGAAATTGCGTATGCCCAAAAGTTTGGTATTTCCCCTAAGTTAATACCTGGTATTTCTTCGTACACTGGTATTGCAGCAGCGCATCGTATTCCACTTACGCGTCGTTGCCAATATGAAAGTATTTGGGTAAGCACTGGTTTTACTTGTGACGGAAAACCTTCATCAGATATTGTTTATGCAGCACAATCATCATCAACAGTAATTATTCTTATGGGTATAACACATTTAGAAGAAATAGTTACTCTATTTCGTCAATATAAACCCAAAAACTACCCTATAGCTATTGTGCAGAATGGTACTCTCTCTAACGAAAAATGGGTAAAAGGAACTCTTGATGATATTATATTTTGCGTTAAAGAAAACCAAATTAGCAGCCCAGCTTCTATTTTTATAGGGCCTGCGGTAGAAGACCCTACAGGGACATGGATAGAGGAGAACCAATTTCAATATGCATGAACACCCTTTACCCAATTTTTTTAAAAACAGAGCAATTACAAGTCCTCATTGTTGGTGGAGGTAATGTTGCATTGGAGAAACTATGTTTTTTATATAAATCCTCACCCAATGCAAATGTAACAATGGTAACTCCAATGATTCGTGAAGAAACTAAGGCTTTTATTACAAATAAAAATATAACTCATATTGAGAGTGTTTTTAAAAAAAGGTTTTTGAAGAACAAACAAATAGTTATTGCTACAACAAACTACCCTGACGTAAATGAGCATATTTATAATTTATGTCGAGAAAGGAATATTTTGGTTAATGTAGCAGACACACCCGCTCTTTGCGATTTTTATATGGGCGGAATAGTTACAAAGGGGAATTTAAAAATAGCTATTTCTACCAATGGCAAATCGCCTACTATAGCAAAACGACTACGTCAATGGTTAGAAGGATTTCTACCTGAAGAGACAGACGAACTACTTAATAAACTTTATACATATCGGAATCGTTTAAAAGGAGACTTTGAGGAGAAAGTTGCAATTATGAATAGTTTAACGGAAAAATTATTAGATAAAAATGATTAAAACAGACATTATTATTATTGGTGCAGGGCCAGTAGGGCTTTTTGCAGTTTTCGAGGCAGGATTAATGAAATTGCACTGTCACCTTATTGATGCAACGCCGAAACCTGGAGGACAGTTAGTAGAAATTTATCCTAAAAAACCAATTTATGATATTCCTGGGTTTCCATCCGTATTAGCTGGAAATTTGGCGGATAACCTTTTGGAACAAGCGGCACCTTTTAACCCAGGCTTTACTTTAGGGGAGCGTGCTGAAACAGTTGAAAAACAAAACGATGGAACATTTCTTGTTACGACAAATAAAGGAACACAACACAATGCACCCGTAGTAATGATTGCAGGAGGACTAGGGAGTTTTGAACCGCGAAGGCCTCTTATTAATAACCTAGCTGATTTTGAAGATAGAGGCGTACATTATATTATAAAAGACCCTAATCATTTTAAAGCAAAGAGCATAGTAATTTCAGGAGGGGGAGACTCTGCTTTAGATTGGGCAATTTATTTTGCAGAAAAAGGCAGTTTTGTACATTTGGTGCATCGCAGCGATCGATTTAGGGCACATAAAGATTCTGTGTCTCGTGTGTATGAACTAGCTGAAGAAGGAAGAATGCAGATACATACATTTGCCGAGGTAAAAGAATTAATAGGGGACGATCATCTTAAAAAGGTAGTTATAAATAATAAAGAAGAAAATTATCCTATAGAAACAGATTTTTGGTTTCCTTTATTTGGACTATCTCCAAAGCTTGGTCCTATTGCTGACTGGGGCTTAGAAATTAAAAGTAATGCTATTCTGGTAGATACTTTTGATTATCAGACGAACCGAGAAGGTATTTTTGCCATAGGAGATGTAAACACATATCGAGGAAAACTAAAATTAATTTTGTGTGGTTTTCATGAAGCAACATTAGCCGTACAAACAGCTTATAAAATTATTTACCCTGAAAAAAAGTTTACACTAAAATATACTACCGTTCAGGGGGTACAAGGTTTTGACAAAAAACAAAAGGAAGAAATTGTAAGTTAATAGCTGCTAGTATAAACATAATTTTCATCCTTTTTTAGAAAAGAATTTTGAAACACTTAAAATGAAAATTAATAATAGCGTTAAAAATATAAAAACCCATTTTAGGCTTGTTGCAAGAGCATAAGAGTTCACCTCGGAGCTAGATAGTGTTGGATAATTGTTTAGCATCGTTAGAATTCCGATATTTTCTATATAGTCAAATAAAACTGCAATTAAAGGGATAATATAAGCTAGCTTTAATTTAGAATTATTATTAGCTGTTTTAATAAGTAAAAGAGAAAACAGAAGCCCATAAACAATAGGATAAATCATATCTATAAATCCAGCGATAAGGCGGTATATCTTCCGCCCTTCACCTCCCATTATTTCAAAGATTTTTAGTACTTCAATTTTTGTGTACGAAAAACGACCGTCTAACAATAAAACGTCATAGTTTGAGATATTATTTATTTCAGCTTGATATGTAGGGAATAAGTATAATGTAAAGAATAGAAAAATAATAGCTAAAATAGAAATAGCTTTCCAGTTTACTATTTTTTCAATAATATTCAATTTATTAGTATTTGCTTTCTTAGGCAAATATCTTTTGAATTAACTCAATACTTTAGTAATTCTTGCCGCGGCTTCTCTTATACTTTCTTCAGATGCAGCATAAGATATTCGAATACAATTATTATTTCCAAAGGCTTCTCCTGTTACTGTGGCAACGTGTGCTTTATCTAATAAAAACAGGGCGAAATCTGTTGCATTCTTTATTGTTGTACCTGCTATTGTTTTTCCAAAGTAATATGAAATATCGGGGAATACATAAAAAGCACCGTTGGGACGATTTAATTTAAATCCTTTAATATTAGATAGTAAATCAATAATGAGGTCTCGACGCTTATTAAATTCATCGACCATATATTTTATTTTGCTCACAGGCTCTAGAAGAGCAGTAATTGTAGCTCTTTGTGCAATAGAATTTGCGCCACTGGTAATTTGTCCTTGCATTTTATTACATGCTTTGGCAATCCAATCTGGGCCTCCAATATATCCAATTCGCCACCCTGTCATAGCAAAAGCTTTTGCAATTCCGTTTATAGTTATTGTTCGGTCGTATAACTCTGGAATGCGCGCCAAACTAAAATGAGGCGTTCCATAATTTATATGTTCATATATTTCATCTGATATAATATATATACTTGGATGTTTTTTTAATACGTCTCCCAAGGCTCTATATTCATCTTCTGTATATATTGTTCCACTAGGATTATTAGGAGAATTAAATATAATCAACTTCGTCTTTGGGGTAATAGCACTCTCCAGTTGTTCTGGAGTAATTTTATAATCTGTTTCAAAGGAAGAAGGGATAACTATTGATTTAGCTTCAGCTAAGGTTGCTACTGCAGAATAACTTACCCAATAAGGAGCAGGGAGTAATACCTCATCTCCTGGGTCGAGTAGCACCATACATACATTAGCAATAGATTGCTTTGCCCCAGTCGAAACTACAATTTGAGACGAATTATAATTTAACTGATTATCTCGTTTAAACTTTATGCTTATAGCTTCTTTTAAATCTGCGTATCCATCGACAGGTGGATAAGAACTATAATTATCTTTTATTGCTTGAATTGCCGCCTCTTTAATATACTCTGGAGTATCAAAATCTGGTTCACCTAAACTAAGTCCAATTATATCAATCCCCTTATTTTTAAGTTCACGAGCTTTTGCAGCCATAGCTAGGGTTGCAGAGACAGGTAAACTATTAATTCTCTTTGATAAAGTAGTCATACTATTTTAATTCTTATGAAGGTTGAAGACCCATTTGCCGTAAAAATCTGAAATGTGAGAAAATAGCACTCCTAGTAGTTCTATATTCATTATATGGCAAATTGAATTCTTTAGCTGTTTGTTTAACAATTTTTGAAATACTCGTGTAATGTATGTGGCTAATGTGCGGAAAAATATGATGTTCAATCTGATGATTTAATCCACCTGTAAACCAGTTTACAAATCTATTTTTAGTTGAAAAATTGACAGTAGTTTTTAGTTGATGTATTGCCCAAGTATTTTTCATTGTACCTGTTTCTTCATTTGGCAAGGGCATTTCCGCATCTTCAATAATATGAGCTAACTGAAAAACTAGACTCAATATAATTCCTGCAACATAGTGCATAGAAACAAAACCAATTATAATTTTCCACCAAGCTAGTTCTAAAAATAATATAGGGATAATAATCCAAATAGTTAAATAAGCCAATTTAGTTATAGCTAAAACAGTCCATTTTTGGACAGGGCGAAGAGATTTTTCATAGGTTAATTTACGTTTAAGGTATCGTCTTGTTTGTAAAAAATCAGAAGTTATAGCCCAATTAATGGTTAATAACCCATAAAGAAACACAGAGTAAATATGTTGAAACCTATGAATAGGTAGCCAATCACTGTGTTTAGAAAAACGGATTATTTTCCCAGCATCAAGGTCTTCATCATGCCCCTGAATATTAGTATATGTATGATGTAACATATTGTGCTGTATTTTCCAATTATAGACATTACCAGCAAGGAGATAAATACTTGCTCCCATAATTTTGTTTATCCATGGGATTTTTGAAAAAGAACCATGGTTACCGTCATGCATTACATTCATTCCGACCCCAGCAATACCTATACCCATTATTATCGCTAAACCTAATTTAATCCATTGATTAAAATCTGTAAATAAGATTAAAAAATAAGGCGTTATGAAAATGCTAAACATTATAACAGTTTTCAAGTAGAGTTTCCAATTTCCAGTTTTGGGAGCATTTATTTTTTGAAAATGCTCATTGACCCTTTTGTTCAGTGTTTGAAAAAATTTTTTAGGGTCGTTTCGAGGGAATTTTAATAAGGAGTTTTTAACAGACATATTTTTTTAGAATATTTGAATATATCATAGTTATTGATTATAACTAATTATATTTTTGGCAAAATTAATGTTTTGAATATAATAGAGCGCTATTTCTCAGAAATTTCTGACATAAAAAAAGAGCAATTTACACAATTAGGTTTGCTTTATGCAGATTGGAATAAAAAAATAAACCTTATTTCACGAAAAGATATCGATGCGCTCCATGAACGGCATATTCTTCATTCGTTGAGTATTGCTCGGCTAATTAAATTTGCACCAGGCACACGAATTTTAGATGTAGGTACTGGTGGTGGCTTTCCTGGTATTCCGCTAGCTATATTATTCCCTCAAGTTAATTTTTATCTGATTGATAGTATTGGTAAAAAAATCAGTGTGGTTAAAGAGATAAGTAAAGCCTTAAATTTGCGAAATGTAGAAATACGCCATCAAAGAGCACAAGAATTTAAACAACCTGTTGATTTTGTTGTTAGTAGGGCAGTCGCTCGATTAGAATTGCTTGTGCCTTGGATAAAAAAAAATATTGCAAAAAAGAATAAGCATAATTTACCTAATGGTGTTTTATGTTTAAAAGGCGGAGACTTGAAAGAAGAATTGAAAAATTTTGAAAAAGCACAAGTGTTTTCTGTATCAGACTTTTTTGAAGAAGAGTTTTTTGAGACAAAGAAAATTGTATATCTCCCTTTATAATTAATTTAAAGAAAAAGGGGTGTCTAATGTAAATGCAGGGATTTCTACTTTAAATTCTTGAGTTGAACTATGGTTTATTATTGTATAGAACCCTTTCATTGCACCACAACGAGAGTTTAAAATAGAACCAGACTCGTATTTTATAGTCTCTCCCGATTTAATAATAGGCTTTTTTCCTATTACGCCAAGCCCCTCTATATATTGAGGTTCTTTTCCACTTTGCACTATTTTCCAATGTCTCTTTATTAATTGGACAACATCTTTGCTTTGATTTTCAATAGTAATTATATAACGAAAAGCATAATTAGGAACACCATTTCTAAGGAAACTTCCCTCGTAATGAGTTTTTACAGAAACGCGAATTCCTTTGGTTACTTTTTGTGTCATTACCAATGATTATACTTAATGCAAGTTAGTAATAATTAAATTAATTTAGCGTTCAATTTCAAATGAGGAAATATTTTGAGTTGAGATGAGTGAATCGTACTGATTTCCTAAAATTCTTGTATATACTAAAATAGTATATTGGTTTTCGGTTGTAGCGTGTGAACCGCTAATTCTATTTTTTTCTACCCCTTTTTCTGTTTTCCAGACATACTTATAATTATAAAACCCTTGTTTAAGTAAAAGAACGCCTTCGTAGATTTCGAAATTAGGATTGTATGTAAGCTTATATTCTTCTTTTAATTCATAGTTAGAAAACTTCCCATAGACATAAATCTCTTCATCTCTAAGTGTATATTGCTTTGCTAAACTAAAAAAAACAAGATTATAATCAGCCTCAATAGAAGGGTTCCTTCCCTGAACGGTATTTATAACAAAATCACCATTTATATCTGGGTTATACGTATAGGGATAATTTAATCGTTCTTTATCGGTAAAAAGATATACATTGTAGATATCTTCTAAACGGATAGATTTTATACCCGAATTTACAAGAGGACTATTTTTCGAATCAAAATGTAAAAACTCGTTTCCTCCTTCAAATTGAGAAGGGATGTCATATTTATAATGTAACTCACTACCAACTACATATTGTGGTTTGGTTAGTTTTTTTACATTATCCCATTGACTGTTTTGTAAGATTATAATTTGAAGATCAGTGTTAGGATTTCGTAATTGAAGTTTAGTCGGATTTATTGTAAATTGTATAGATTGATGAGTATTGAAGTTTTCTAATGCTCTACTTCGATATGCTGCTCCTTGAATGGTAGCTAAATTGTCATAGATTAAAAATTTACGCCGAAACATAAGCTCTTCATTAGTGTTATATATCGAAATCATATAATTACCAGGAAGTTTAAATTGCGTTTGTTCATTAGGTAATTCTAACGCGTAGTGAGTGTACCTTTGTAGTGTGCCAAACGAATTAGCATAATTTATAATACGTTGGTTATCAACTCCGTTTAAATATTCGTTTTTGAATAAAACAGCAGGAGTCCAATCATAATTGAAGTATTCTATAATATAATAATAATCTTGCTCTTGTGCGGCGAGGTCATCAAACTCAAGAATAAAAGGTTCTCCCATTTGAACAATTGGGAATTGATTTTTTTCGTGATTAACAGCTTTAAAAGAAATACTTTTTATAAACGATGAAGTTGTTATTTCGTTTACTACCTGTGCTTTACTGAAAAAAGAAACTATAATAAAAAGAAAGAATAAATAAATGCATTTAGTTTTCATCGTTTAAAAATACAATATAAAGGCGATTTTACTAATCACTATCAATATAATAGCTTAAAAAAAACCATATAAATAAAAAATATTTTGAAAACCATTTTAACTAATCTTTATTAATTAGTAAATTTGGTAGATTTTTAGAATTTAATAATTCATTTCATGTCCAAAGACATTCAAATCCGAAAAGGATTGAAGCTCAATTTAGAGGGTGAAGCTAATAAAATTTTGGTTGAGGCACCCACTTCAAAAACGTTTGCAATAAACCCGGATGATTTTTTTAATATTCTACCTAAATTAATTGTTAAGGAAGGAGAAACTGTCAAAAAGGGAACACCTTTATTTTTTTGTAAGCAAAACCCTAGAATTCATTTTGTGTCCCCTGTTTCAGGCGAAGTAACAGCTATTATTAGGGGAGCTAAGCGTAAAATTCTTCAAATAGTTATTACTGCAAACGAGACGAACGAGGTAGTTACTCATAAGATTTCTAATTTCGATTCTCTCGATGCAGAAGCAGTAAAAGAAATTTTATTGCAAAGTGGGGCGTGGCCATTTATAAGACAACGCCCATATAATATAATTGCTCAACCCGAAGACACACCAAAATCTATTTTTGTATCAACGTTCTCTACAGCTCCGTTGGGTGTAGATTATGATTTTTTATTAAAGAATAATAAAGAAGACTTTCAGAAGGGAGTTGAGGTACTAAATAAAATAATTCCAGGGAATATAAATTTAGGGGTTGATAAATCTTTTAAAAGTGTTTTTGGGGCAATACATAATGCTAATATTATTGAAGTATCTGGAGATCATCCTGCAGGAAATGTAGGCGTTCAAATACATCATATTGACCCAATTAATTTTGGGGAAAAAGTATGGGTTGTTAACCCTGAAGATGTTGTTAATATAGGCATACTATTTTCGACAGGACAATTTTCTGCTCAAAGAACTTTAAGTGTAGCAGGGTCATCTGTTAAAAAACCACAATACTATAAAGCAAGTATAGGCGTATCCTTAAAACCTTATTTAGAGGCTTCTAAAGTTGATAAGGGCGGAAGAGTTAGAGTAATTAATGGCGATGTTTTAAGCGGTACAACATCCTCTGAAGAAGGATATGTAGGGTTTTATAATAATCTTATTTCGGTTATTCCAGAAGGTAATAATTATCGTATGCTAGGATGGTTGCCTTTTGTTGACAATCATATTCCTAGTGTTTCGAAAACTTCTTTTTCTTGGTTGAGTTCTAAAAAAAGAAAAGTTACTACAAATTTGAATGGAGAAGAGCGTGCATTGGTAGTTACTGGCGAAATGGAGAAAGTTTTCCCTATGGATATTTTTCCAATGCAGTTAATTAAGGCATGTCTAGTAGAAGATATAGAACGAATGGAGGCTTTAGGAATTTATGAAGTCGTCCCCGAAGACTTTGGTTTAATTGACTATGTATCTACTTCAAAAATAGAAGCACAAGAAATTATTAAAAAAGGGATTGAATTAATGATAAAAGAAGTAGGATAAAAATATTGTATATGAATTTTTTAAGAAAAAAGATTGATAGACTTAGAAAGCCTTTTAACAGAGGTGAAAAGTGGGAGAAATTTGCCCCAGCGGCTAATGCGTTCGATACACTTTTATTTGTTCCCAATCATGTTACAGAGAAAGGATCTCATATTCGCGATGCTGTTGATTTGAAAAGAACAATGGTAACAGTTATAATAGCGCTATTACCTGCTTTGTTTTATGGAATTTATAATACAGGGTATCAATATTTTATTCAAACAGGGGAGGACTTTACTACTATAGATGCGTTTGTTCATGGGTTATGGAAAATCCTTCCTATGATTGTTGTTTCTTATGTAGTAGGACTTTCTATAGAGTTTGGTTTTGCAGTTTATAGAGGACACGAAGTTAACGAAGGGTATCTCGTTACAGGGCTTTTGATTCCTATGATTATGCCTGTCGATATTCCGTTATGGATGGTAGGTGTTTCTACTGCTTTTGCAGTAATAATTGGAAAAGAAGCTTTTGGAGGCACAGGGATGAATATTCTAAACCCAGCTCTTACGGCTAGGGCTTTTGCATTTTTTGCATACCCAACGTATATGTCGGGGAATAAAGTATGGGTTTCTGAAGCCACAAATGTAGATGCAATATCGGGCGAAACAATTTTAGGGTTTTTGGCAGCTGGTAGCGAAATAACTTACTCTACGGCAGAAATGTTTAGGGGATCTATTCCAGGGTCAATCGCAGAAACATCCACATTATGGATAGGTGTCGGGGCTTTGATTTTGATATTAACAGGTGTAGGAAGTTGGAGAATTATTTTTGGAGGTATAATAGGAGCAGCAATTGTAGGGTTTTTATTTAATCTTTGGGGTGCAAATGCGCTAATGAGTTTTTCATGGATAAACCATTTGTTTGCTGGCGGTTTTGCTTTTGGCATTGTGTTTATGGCAACCGATCCAGTTTCTGCTGCACAGACAGACAAAGGAAAATGGATTTATGGAATTTTAGTCGGAGCCTTTTGTATTTTAATTAGAGTATTTAATCCTGCATACCCTGAAGGGGTTATGTTAGCTATTCTATTATTGAATGTTTTTGCACCTACGATTGATTACTATGTGATAAATGCTAATATTTCTAAACGAAAAAAACGTTGGGCGGCAGCTCAACTCAAAACTACTTAAGTATGAATAGAGATAGTAATTCATATACATTCCTTTTTTCAGCTATTATGGTTTTTGTAGTAGCGTCTTCTTTAGCTTTTACCGCGACTTTGCTCAAAGAAAAGCAAGATGAGAATGTTCGTAAAGAGCAAATGCAAAATATCCTTTCTACAATAGGTATTGATATTGATAGAGATGGGGCAGAGAAATTATATAATCAGAATATTAAAAAAACATTGGCACTTACTTTAGATGGCACTCCTGATGATGAAGTAGATGCGTTTAAAATTAAATTAGAAACAGAGCTAAATAAACCTATTGAAGAACAACGGTTTCCTTTATATGTAGCCGAAGTAGACACCCAATCGTATTATATTATACCTCTTCGCGGAGCTGGTCTTTGGAATGCAATTTGGGGATATATTTCACTTGAAAGTGATATGAAAACCATTAAAGGTGCAGTGTTCGATCATAAAGGAGAGACTGCGGGGCTTGGGGCAGAAATTACAAAAAAGTGGTTTCAAGATCGTTTTGTTGGCGAAACAATTTTTGATGCACAAGGATCGCTTGTTGGAATTACAGTCTCTAAGACAAATAATGACCCCGAAGGGAATGATAAGAACGACCATGAAGTAGATGCTATATCAGGAGCAACAATTACTGGAGATGGAGTATCTAAAATGATATTAGAGCGTTTAGAATATTATAAACCTTATTTTAAACAAAAAGCGACAGTACAATAATTGCTTATTAAATATAGAATTATGAAGCAAAAAAAAGTATCCACTAAAAAACCAAGTTTATTCTTTATAAATAAGAGTAAAGAAGCTTTATTTTCAAAAAAGAACAGGGTACTGCTTTCAGACCCAATGGACGATAATAATCCGATAACTGTTCAAGTATTAGGAATTTGTTCTGCACTAGCTATTTCGGTTCAATTAAAACCTGCGATTGTAATGAGCATTTCTGTAGTTGTAGTTATGGCAGCATCTAATGTTATTATCTCTTTATTAAGAAATTTAATCCCTAATCGTATTCGAATTATTGTACAATTAGTTGTAGTAGCTGCTATGGTAGTTCTTGTAGATCAAATATTAAAAGCATATTCATACGATGTATATAAACAGTTATCCATTTTTATAGGTTTAATTATAACAAACTGTATAGTAATGGGGAGATTAGAAGCATTTGCTTTGGCTAATGGACCTTGGAAATCATTTCTCGATGGAGTTGGTAATGCAGCGGGGTATGGTTTTATTCTTATTGCTGTTGCTTTTTTTAGAGAATTATTAGGGTCAGGAAAATTACTCGGCTTTCAAGTTATTCCAGATGTGTTATATGAAATGGGATATGAGAATAATGGTTTAATGCTTTTGTCTCCAATGGCTTTAATAACAGTTGGTGTTTTTATTTGGATACAACGTTCGAGAAACCGTAAACTAATCGAAAAGAAATAGTATGGAGACATATATTAATTTATTTGTAAAAAGTATTTTTATTGAGAACATGATTTTCGCCTATTTCTTAGGGATGTGTTCTTATTTGGCAGTTTCGAAAACTGTTAAAACAGCAGTAGGTTTAGGTTTTGCAGTAATATTTGTATTATCTATAACTGTTCCTATCAACTTTTTATTAGAGACATACTTACTTAAATCGGGCGCATTGGCATGGTTAGGACAAGATTTTGCTTCAATTGATTTGAGTTTCTTAAGTTTTATTATGTTCATAGCAGTTATTGCTTCAATGGTTCAGTTGGTAGAAATGATTGTCGAAAAATTTGCCCCAGCTCTTTATAGTGCTTTAGGTATTTTTTTACCACTAATCGCAGTTAATTGTGCAATTTTAGGAGGCTCGCTTTTTATGCAACAAAAGAATTTTGGAGGCGTATTAGAGTCGGGAGTATATGGGCTTGGATCAGGGATTGGTTGGTTCTTGGCTATTCTTGCAATTGCTACAATTCGAGAAAAAATAACTTATTCAAATGTTCCTGCACCTCTTAGAGGATTAGGAATTACATTTATTATTACAGGATTAATGGCAATTGGGTTTATGAGTTTTATGGGAATTAAATTATAATATAACTAACTGGGCTATATGGATTTCACTATTATTTTAGCAAGCATTATTGTTTTCTTACTTATTATATTTTTATTGGTAGGTATGTTATTAGGGACTAAAGCCAAGCTGATACCATCGGGACCAGTATCTCTTTTAATTAACGATGAGAATAAAGTTGAGGTTTCTTCAGGAAGCACTTTATTGACAACTTTAGGAGACAACAAAATTTTTCTACCTTCTGCTTGCGGTGGTGGCGGAACCTGTATTCAGTGTAGATGTCAAGTTATCGAAGGTGGTGGGGAAATCCTTCCTACGGAGAAACCACATTTTTCTCGAAAAGAAATTGCAGAGGGATGGCGTTTAGGGTGTCAGGTTAAGGTTAAAGAAAATATGGTTATTACAGTTCCAGAAGAAGTTTTTGGAATTAAGAAATGGGAAGCTACGGTAGTTCGTAATTGGAATGTAGCTTCGTTTATTAAAGAGTTTGTAGTCGAAATCCCCGAAGCGATGAATTATAAAGCAGGGGGATATATTCAGATTGAAATTCCTGAATGTGAAATTGATTACAGCGACATTGATATTTCTTCGCACCCCGATGAACACCCTGGTGAACCAGATAAATTTAAGAAAGAGTGGGATAGTTTTAATCTGTGGTGCCTAAAAATGAAAAATACTGAATCTGTAGAGCGTGCTTATTCTATGGCTTCTTATCCGGCGGAAGGTTGCGAAATAATGCTGAATGTTCGTATTGCTACACCACCTTGGGATAGAAATAAAAATGGA
Organism: Candidatus Arcticimaribacter sp.; assembly: GCA_965277835.1. Taxonomy (GTDB): domain Bacteria; phylum Bacteroidota; class Bacteroidia; order Flavobacteriales; family Flavobacteriaceae; genus Arcticimaribacter. The sequence continues at coordinate 1,968,805 of OZ255841.1, forward strand.
TGGATGGATGTTAATCCTGGTATTGCATCATCTTATATTTTTTCTAGAAAAGCTGGAGACAAAGTAACAATTTCAGGACCTTTTGGAGAGTTCTTTATTAATCCGTCCGAATCGGAAATGCTCTATGTAGGTGGTGGTGCTGGTATGGCTCCAATGCGATCGCATTTATACGAACTTTTTCGCACACTTAAAACAGGAAGAAAAGTTACGTTTTGGTATGGAGGACGTTCTAAAAGAGAATTATTTTATTTAGACCATTTCCGTGCTCTTGAAAAAGATTTTCCAAACTTTAAATTTTATGTTGCTCTATCTGAACCTTTAGAAGTTGATAACTGGAAATTAAAAGACGGTTTAGATGGAGAAGGTGATGGGTTTCAAGGGTTTGTTCATCAAGTAGTTATGGACAATTATCTTAGTACTCACGAAACACCAGAAGACATAGAGGTTTATTTTTGTGGACCTCCACTAATGAACCAAGCTGTTGAACGTATGGCAGAGGACTATGGAATTCCTCCAGAGAATGTTCGTTTTGATGATTTTGGTGGCTAAATAATTGAAAGCAGTTTTTCAACGATATCTTTTTATAAAAGAATAAAGTGACAGCACAAGAATTGCACAACCTTGCTATGGAGGTAGTAGGGAAAACCCTAGAAACTGAAGGATTTGAGTTTATGACTGTCAATTCAAAACTTAAAAAAGACCCTCAATTTGTTTGCCTTAAAGACAAAAAACTACATTTTATAATTGTAAGAGCCGTTCAATATCCAAATAACCCTTTAATTTACGATAAAGATTTTATGCATAAAATTTACACTCACGCGAATAAGTTTGATGCACTTACTTATTATGCAGGAGTTGGTTTAGCACATGCTATAGATTATGATTTGCCTTTGACTATTTCATCTCCTTATGCAATTAACTTCCAAGGGCTACAAAAAATAAAAGCAGATGCGTAGCTTACTCATAGTTATAGTTTTAATATTACTTGGTTGTGAAAAACCAACAGTAAGGCACCACCAAGGATATGCACTAGGGACGAGTTATTCTATTCAATACGAATCTATTTTGTCAACCCATGACGAGGTTCAAAAAGGGATAGACTCAATTTTCACACGAATTAATAATTCAATGTCGACCTATTTGCCAAATTCTGATATTAGCAAAATTAATAGAGGTGATTCTTTGGTTGTGGTTGATGAACACTTTAGTAAAGTTTTTGAAAAAGCAGGTGAAGTTTGGAGTATAACAAAAGGGTACTTTGACCCTACTGTCGGAGCATGGGTAAATGCTTATGGGTTTGGACCTGAAAAACCTTTAAAAATACTTACTGAAAATGAACGCGAACGATTATCCTCTATAACAGGGTGGGATAAAATTAGACTTAACTCAAAAGGGAATATCGAAAAAGAGTATTTAGATATTTATATAGATTTTAATGCTTTAGCTAAAGGATATACAGTAGATGTGTTAGGAAATTATTTGATGCGTTTAGGAGCAGTAGATTTTTTGATTGAAATTGGAGGAGAGATTGTAGCAAGGGGAGTTAATCCAAAATTTAATAAGCCTTGGCGAATTGCGATTGACAACCCTACTCAGAAAGAAGAGCGTAGTTTAACTCAAACATTGGTGTTGAAAAATCAAGCTATAGCTACGTCTGGGAATTACAGAAAATTTAGAATTGATTCTATTACAGGAGAGCGCTATGTACATTCTATAAATCCACTAACTGGTTACCCAGTTCGGTCTAATGTTTTGAGTACTTCGGTTATTGCTCCAGATTGTATGACAGCAGATGCCTATGCTACAGCATTAATGGTAATGCCTTTAGAAGAAGGTAAAAAACTAATTAGTTCTCTTAAGAATATCGAAGCCTATTGGATTGTTTCTGAAAAGGATTCTATACAAGAGATTTTTTCCAAAGGGTGGAAATAACTTACTGTTTAACAGCAACAGGAATATATTCATTTTTAGGTAAAGCAAAACGCTCTTTATCTTTTACTGATATACGTTTTAAAAAATCTAATGGAGCGGCTTTAAACCCAGCAGACTCAAGACGATCGTAATAATCTTGCCCATATATACGAACATGGTCATATTGCCCAAAAACACGGGTACGTTCTTTGCGGCTTTTAATAGTATTATCTTCAAAAGTCTTTTCTCTATTTAGCTCTAAAGGAACTTGTAATATTGCGGTTCCTTTGGGTTTAAGCACACGGTAAAGCTCTTCCATTGCTTTTTTATCGTTGGGGATATGTTCTAAGACATGGTTACATAAAATTAAATCAAATAAATTTTTTTCAAAGGGCAAGTCACAAATATCAGCTTTCAAATCGGCTAAAGGGGAATGTAAGTCTACAGTAATATAGTGCCAATTAGAAAAAGATTTAAACTTTTTATAAAACACTTGTTCTGGGGCTATGTGTAATACGCTTATTGTATCTGACAGGAAAGAGGTTTCATTTTGTAAATAAAGCCATAATAGACGGTGTCGCTCTAATGAAAGTGTTCCTGGGCAGAGTGCATTTTCTCTTAAATTTTGATACCCGTAAGGTAAAAACTTTCGGTAGCTACTACCATCAATAGGGTCTGTAAAGCGATTGCCTTTAAAATATAATTTTATTAATGGGCGAAACCAAATACTTAATTTAATTAGCCATGGTCGAGGAATAAAGTTGATAAGCCAATTCATAGAACTAAAGGTTCTTTCCTAAAACCTTCTTCTTCGTTACTTGTAATACCTAGGGATTTATAGATATATTGAAATGTGGAAAGCAATTCGGGTTTCCCATTTACCAAAGCTACATTATGTTCAAAGTGTGCACTCGGAAGCCCATCTGCAGTTAATATAGTCCATCCATCTTTTAATTGTTTAATGCGACGACTACCTTGATTAATCATAGGCTCTATTGCTAAAACCATACCTTCTTGAAACTTTTTTCCAGAACCTTTACGCCCATAGTTAGGCACCTCAGGACCTTCGTGCATATCTGAACCTAAACCATGTCCTACTAATTCGCGAACTACACCATAACCTTCTTTTTCGGTATAATTTTGAATGGTAGAAGCTAAGTCTCCAATGCGTTTTCCTAATTGAAATTCGGAGATACCCGTATAAAGTGCCTCTTTGGTTGTTTGTAACAACTTTGCTGTTTCAGTAGCGATTTCTCCAACGGCGAAAGTATAGGCATGATCACCATAAAAATTATTTTTTAAAACACCGCAATCAACTGAGATAATATCGCCTTCTTCAAGTGGTTTGTTATTAGGAATACCATGAACGACTTGCGCGTTGGGGCTTACGCACAAAGTATTAGGAAAACCATAGAGTCCCAAAAAACCTGGTACACCTCCGTGATCACGAATAAAGTCTTCTGCCAAAAAGTCTAATTGCAACGTACTTACTCCTGGTTTAATTTCAGACGCAAGCATTCCAAGAGTTTTGGACACAATTAATGCGCTTTCGCGTATTAACTCGATTTCTTCAGCAGTTTTTAAGATAATTTTACTCACTGTGCATATGCATTTTTATATCCGTTCTCATCTAAAATATCTAGAATATCTTGCTCAAGTGTTTTAAGTGGAAATTCTACTATTCGATTAATTTCTTTTCCATTTTTAGAAAAAATTAAGGTAGGCACATTGATAAGATTATAATTTTCATCTAAATCGGCAGGCACAATTTTATTGTCATTGACAGCAATAATTTTAATATTTTCGATTTCATAGCCTGCGTTATCAAGTATTTTAATCATTGCAGGAACTTCACGTTGACTGTCTGTACACCAAGTTCCCATTAAAAGTGTAATTGAAGTTCCTTTGAGTTTGGGTTCTATTTCTTTTAATAGTAAAGCGTTTGGTTTATAAAAGTCATATTCTTTTGAATACCACGGAGCAAAGAAATCAATTTGTGGGATAGATACTTTTCCTAAAAGAATTTTTTCTCCTTCTATGCTAGTGCCTATTAATGAGTCAGGAATTTTTTCAACAACAACTTTTTTAGCAGTTTTTTTAGTACTACCACCGCAGCTAGCGATAAATAGTGAAATTAATATGATTGAAATCTTTTTCATAGTAATAAAGACTTTTGGGTCATTTTTTTTGGTTGCTCTATATCCATTAAATCGAGTATGGTGGGGGCAAGGTCTCCAAGTACACCCGAAGCAATGCTTCTTTTTTGGTTATCTACTAAAATAATTGGAACAGGATTTGTTGTGTGTGCAGTATTTGGGCTTCCGTCTGGATTAACCATAGTTTCACAATTCCCATGGTCAGCAATTACAAGTGTTGTATAATTTTGTTCTAAGGCAACTTTAATAATTGATTGCGCACAACTATCTACTGTCTCACAGGCTTTTATTGCCGCATTTAAATCTCCAGTATGCCCTACCATATCGGGGTTTGCAAAATTTAAGCAAATAAAATCTGCTGTTTCTTTTTGAATTTCTGGAATAATTGCATCTCGAATTTCATAGGCACTCATTTCGGGTTGTAAATCGTAGGTAGCTACTTTGGGCGAAGGACACAAAATACGTTTCTCTCCAACGAAAGGCTCTTCTCTTCCACCATTAAAAAAGAAGGTTACATGTGGGTATTTCTCTGTTTCGGCAATCCGTATTTGAGTTTTTCCTGCAACCGATAGAACTTCTCCCAAAGTATCTTGAATATTTTCTTTATCAAAAATGACGTTTACGTTTTTGAATGTATTATCATAATTGGTTAAAGTAACATAGTGTAATTTCAAAGGGGTCATATCCTGATTCTCAAAAGGTTTTTGAGAAAGAGTTTGCGTTAATTCTCGTCCTCTATCCGTTCTAAAGTTGAAGAAAATAACAACGTCGTCATCTCCTAGAGGTGCTAGTGGTTCTTGTTTTTCGTTTTTTGCAATGAGAGGCTCAATAAATTCATCTGTAATTTTTTGATTATACGACTGTTGAATTGACCCTGCAAAATCATCTGTTAAAGTTCCTTTACCTTTAACTATAGCATTATAAGCTTTTTGAACACGTTCCCATCGTTCGTCTCTATCCATTGCATAATAACGACCTATCACAGAAGCAATTTTCCCTGTAGATGATTGCATTGTCGCTTCTATATCTTCAATAAATTTTTTGCCCGATTGCGGATCAACATCTCTACCGTCTGTAAATGCATGTAAAAACACATCGTCCACTTTTTCGTCAGCTAAAATTCTAAGCAATGCTTTAAGGTGATCAATATGCGAATGAACTCCTCCATCTGAAACTAGTCCCATTAAGTGAATTTTCTTTTTCTCCGCTTTTGCGTATGCTATAGCATTTTTTAAAACGAGCTCATCTTTTAGGGTGTTTTGTTCTACTGCTAAATTTATTTTCATCAAATCTTGATAAACAATTCTTCCTGCACCGAGGTTTACATGACCAACTTCACTATTACCCATTTGCCCTTCGGGAAGCCCTACATGAATCCCGTCTGTTCTGAGATTACTGTGCGAATAGTTTTTATATAGACTATCAATAAAAGGAGTATTTGCTTGGTCAACAGCAGACACAGAGGGATTTGGAGATTTACCCCATCCGTCAAGTATCATTAGAATTGTTTTTTGGGACATAAATATTTTTTTGCAAATATAACAAATCCCAACATCACATTGTTGCATTAAAAATTCTTAACCTATCTTTAAACTTTCAAAAACATTTAATTGAATAAAGGAATTGTTTATCGCTCAACAGGTAGCAACTATTTGGTTAAGAGTGTTGACGGGAAATTTTATACGTGTCGTATAAAAGGCAAGTTTAGGATACAGGGGATTAAAAGCACAAACCCTATTGCGGTTGGCGACCGTGTAGATTTTGAATTTGTCAAGAAAGATGATGATTATCAAGGAATTATTAATTCGATTGGCACTCGTGATAATTATATAATTCGTCGGTCGGTTAATTTATCTAAGCAAACTCATATAATAGCTTCTAATATCGATCAAGTTTTTTTGATGATTACACTTAATAACCCTCCTACTTTTTTTGCTTTTATTGACCGTTTTTTAGTTACCGCAGAAGCATATCATATTCCAGCAATCTTATTGTTTAATAAAATGGATGTGTATTCTAGCGAAGAAAAACGTGAAATTGAAGCAATGCAAAACATCTATGAAAAAATAGGGTATCCATGCCATCAAATTTCGAGCTTTAATGATAGTGATGTTAAATTAGTTTTTGAAATTATGCAAAACAAAACCTCAATGTTTGTAGGGCGTAGCGGGGTTGGTAAATCGACATTACTAAATTCGATATCACCCACTTTAGACCTAAAAACTGCAGTTATATCTGAACAGCACCAACAGGGACAACACACAACCACTTATGCCGAAATGTTTGATTTAGGAGAGAACACACGAATAATCGACACCCCTGGGGTTAAGAGCTTTGGTATTGTTGATGTAAATATTGAAGAGTTAAGCGGTTATTTTCCTGAATTTTTGAAAGCTAAACCTTTTTGTAAATTTAATAACTGTTTACACATAGATGAACCTAATTGTGCTGTAAAAGAAGGTGTTGATAACGGGACTATTGCAGGCTCTCGATATAGAAGTTATCAGCAGCTTTTAGAAGAAGACACCACTTATAGAAGAAATTAAATATGCGTGTAGTTGTTCAGCGAGTTAAAAACGCTAAGGTAGAGGTAGATAACCAAGTAGTAGGTTCTATTGATATGGGACTATTAGTTTTACTTGGAATCGAAACAGCCGATACTATTGAAGATGTATTATGGTTAGTTAAAAAAGTTACTCAACTACGTGTTTTTAATGATTTGAGCGGGGTAATGAATCAGTCACTGTTGGATATTGACGGTGAGCTACTTGTTATTAGTCAATTTACACTAATGGCAGCGACAAAAAAAGGTAACCGCCCTTCGTATATTCGAGCGGCAAAGCACGAACAAGCCATACCTTTGTACGAGGCTTTTGTTAAAGAAGCCCAAGCCGTTTTAAAGAAAAAAATTGCTACAGGTATATTTGGTGCAGATATGCAAGTCACGTTGTGTAATGACGGACCAGTTACATTACAACTCGACTCTAAGAATAGGGAATAGAATAGTGTATGAGTAGTAAGTTAGATAATAAATTATCAGTTTATAAATGAACTTTATTTTAGTACTCAATTCGTTATTTGTTACATACAATGTTTGATACTGATTCATTTTACAAAAATCGTCGTATTATTATCATCACACCAATTTTTTAACTCTATATATAAATTTGTTGTTTTTAGCTGTTCAAGATTAAACAACATTCTTAAAGAACTCTCGATATTCTTATTTGAAAAGTCTTTAACTTTTAAAATACTTCTAAAATAGTTTGCAAATGTTTTTGCTAAGTCATGACCATTAGTTAATTGCAACATATCAGGATTTAAAGCCTGTAATTCGTCTATTTTTCTTTTAATAGTATCTATGTCTTTTATATGAGCGTTTTGAGATTTTGATAAAACTCTCTTAAGATAACTATCAAAATCTATATTTAGGTTAGTAAAACAAACTAAATTATCAAAACCAGGGCTAAATATGAGTTTTAGGTTTTCTCTACTATTTAACCATTTTAAATAACTAATCATCTTAATCGATTCTATAATATTATTTCGCAAATCAAGATGTTCATTTTTGGGTTTATCACTAAATTCAGAAACAAATGCGTTTAAAACACCCTCATCTGATAAAATAGTAGTTTCAATATCGTGCTTGTCAGTTAGAAAAATATTCTTTTGGATATAATCATCATTGCTTAACTTTAGGAAATCAGCATCTCTAATACCAAGGATTAATGAATGAGTTTCGACTAAAGTATCTACACATTTTTCAAGACTCTTATTACCTCCAGGTACACTTTCTATTTTACACTTTTCTCTATCGAAAAACTTTCTAAAGAATTTAATATCACTATCTCCTTCAACTAAAATAAAATTAATATCTAAACTCTTTGGGTGAGGTATATCAAGTTTTAGCTCGTTTAGTTTCTCTTGATAGAGAACATCTTGCTTATTCATTTAATTTTATGTTCAAGGTTATAAACTAAATCCCATCTATCATTAATTATTGAAGGCGAGTGAGTAGCAATTAAAACTTGAAACCCTTGAATTTTAATGACACTTAATAAATCAGATAAAAATTCTTTTTGCCACGTTATATGTAGAGAAATTTCTGGTTCATCTATTAATACTAAGATACCTGGTTTTGTTTTAAATATCAATTCATATAATAAGACTACTTCGTGTTGTTCTCCTGATGATAATTGATTAAGTTTTAAATTTTTTCCTTTTTTTGTTTTGAAATAAAATCCTTTTTCACGGTCTATATGAATAGATTTAAATGTAAATCTTCTTTCATTTAAAACATTGGTAAATAGTTCCAGTTTTTCTAGTAAATCATCAAATACTTTTAGCTTGTTTTCTGAATCATTTAAATAAACTAAAAGAGCCTTAGAATCATCTTTACTATAGTTTAATACTTCTTGTTTGCTTTCATAAAGCCCTATTTCAATTAACCTTTCTTGTTTTTCTGTTATGCGGGTAAACCGATCATCGTATTCTTCTTTGAGAATCTCCCGCTTTTCATTAATTAGACGGCGAAGGTAACTACTATCTAATGTTTGTGATTTGGTATATGATTCTTGTATTTTTTCGTTTATTATCTCTTTCAAGTCGTTAGAATATGTTTGAATTGTTTCTGTCATAATATTCTGGTCACGTTCATGTCTAGGGTAGTGTCTATTGTTGTCTCGATTCACTTTTTGAAAAAGCCTCTGTTCTCGAATCAAATGAACATCAATAGAGTCTAGAATTTTATTTGTTAATTCTTTTTTTATTTTGTAGAGTGATTTAAAAACTCTATTTGGGATTTGGTCTGAAAACTCGTTTACAGTTTCCTCTAATGAGTAGTTTTGCCCAGTTTCATGGTTCATCCATCTATTTCGACTCATTCTAGAAACAGAGATAAATTCATCTAATTCATATTCTAATCGAGAGTTTTCTTTTTCTGAATTATAGGTGTAGGTTTCAATATTTTCTCCCCCCTTTTCGAAAATAATATCTAGTCGTGTACTTATTCCTTTAGCGGATATTTCTTTTAAAATTTTAATAGAAATATTACCACTTAAATTAACCATTATCTCGTCAAAAACTAAATTTTGAAAAAAGAAAAATCTTCGATTAAATAAATTAAATAATATGTTCAATACTTGCGTTTTTCCAAAACCATTTGGACCAGTAATGATAAGTACATTCTCATCTTTTGGGTATTTAATATTATAATTAAATATTTCAAATAGATTCTTAATCTCTACTGATTTAATAGTCTGTGATTTTTTATTTTTCATTAGTTTAATTTTTTTACTTGTGATTAACTAGTATATATAGTTGCATTTATTTTAGCTATTTGATTAATAGTGTTTTGACCATCAATGATTAGGTTTTAATATTTTGTATTTTATGTAAAGTTAAACCACATTCACTTCTATTTCTAGGCTAATATTAAATGTGTCAAACACATCTTTTTGTATTTTTTTGGCGAGTGTTAAAATTTCAGTTCCACTAGCATTACCGTGGTTAACCAAAACAAGAGCTTGATGCTGGTGTACTCCAGCGTCTTTATTTCTATACCCTTTGTAGCCCAAGGTTTCGATAATCCAAGCTGCAGGCACTTTTATTTTGTCTTCCTCGGTTTTATAATGTGGCATTTTTGGGTGTTTTTCCAAAAGCTTTTGGTAGTGTTGTTTAGTAATTATAGGGTTTTTGAAAAAACTTCCGCTGTTGCCAATTTTTTTTGGGTCGGGGAGCTTATTCTCCCTAATGGCTATAACAGTTTGTGCAATTGTCTGAGGCGTTACGGTTTGAGTACCTAGTTTTTCTTGAATAGCGCCGTATGTAGTTTTGAGAATATGATTGTTTCTTGTCAAGCGAAATTGAACCGAAGTTATTATATGTTGGTTTTTTAGTTCTGTCTTAAAAATAGATGATCTATATCCAAAATTAACTTGGTTCAAATTAAAGACATAGGGTTTGGCTTCTTTTCGGTCTAATGTTTTGCAACAGACAAAAGAATCCTTTAGTTCTACTCCATACGCTCCAATATTCTGTATAGGTGCAGCACCTACGTTACCAGGGATTAAGGCTAAGTTTTCTAACCCTCCATACCCTTTACTAAGTGTCCAAAGCACAAAGTCATGCCAGTTTTCACCAGCCATAGCTTCTACAATAACACTATCCTCGGTTTCTTCTATAATAGATATACCTTTAATGTTTATATGAATACACAGCTCTCTAAGGTTTTGTGTTAAGAGTAAATTACTTCCTCCTCCTAATATAAAAGTATGTTCAAAATTAGAATTGAGCAAGGCTTTTTGGAGTTCTTCAATAGTGTTTACACTTATAAAAGAATCAGAAAAACATTCAACCCCAAAAGTGTTATAATTTTTTAAAGACTTATTTTTTTCTATGGTTTTCAAAGAAAATATTTTTGATTTCTACAAGATAGAAAACTCAAATTGATTGAAGTAGCTACTAGTGTATTTTTTGAAACGTATGTTATTATTCTTAACAAAATACCCTTAAAGTATGGTTAAAATATACTAAATACTTTGGCTAACTTTAAAGAGAATATTATCTTTTCATAATGTATTTTGTTGAAAACAAAACGCATTAATATAAAATATACTACTATTTATATGAAGCAACCTTCGAGGCTTAATTATATTATAATACTGTGTTTTTTTTGTTCATCTATTTTGGCACAAAGTAGTTTTGTGTTTCCCCAAGGGTTTAAGAAACGAGCTTTTACTTTTGAATTGATAAATAATTTGATAGTAGTACCTGTTAAAATTAATGGACAACCGTTTAACTTTTTATTAGACTCCGGGGTTCAAAAAACTATTTTGTTTAATAATGATTTAATATCAGTACTCAAACTTAAAAATAAAACAACAGTTAATCTTAGAGGTTTTTCAGATTCGGGACCGATTAAAGCATACAAAGTACAAGCGGATATTTTTGAGCTAGATAAACTAAAAAGTTTTAATCATGATATTCTATTACTTGCAGAGGAGAATTTAAAATTTAGCCAACGAATGGGCTTTCAAATAGATGGTATCTTGGGTAGTTCGCTTTTTAAAGACTTTAAGATAACCGTAAATTATATAACCCAAAGATTACGAATTGAGCCTTCAAGTTTAGAACCAGAGATAGAAGATTGCAAGCGATGTATAACGCTGCCTATTATTTTTAGAAACAGTAAGCCTCTTGTAGAAGCAACTATAGTTCAGAATAATGATAAACCAATAACAGGTTTTTTTTTAATAGATAGTGGCTCTAGCGATGCTCTTTGGTTATTCGACCACAACATAAATGTTGAAAAACCAGATTCTAAATTTCTTTTTTCTGACTTTTTAGGTACTGGGATTAATGGAGATATTTTTGGGGATAGGGGTAAGGTTAAAAAAATTCAATTAGGCGATTTTTCTCTAGACCAAGTTAAGGTTGCTTTTCCTGATAGTATTGGTTATAGTAAAGTTACGGTGTCGGGTAATCGTGTTGGCAGTATAGGAGGGGAGTTGTTAAGTCGTTTTAAAATAGTTTTTGATTATCCGAATAGGCAAATAACCTTTAAAAGGACTTCAAAATCTTTTACCCCTTTCTATTATAATTTGAGCGGTATTGAATTACAGTATAATGGAGAAAGCTTAGTAAAAGAGAAAATCACTGGGCTTCAATCACCCGATATGCATGAAAGAGATGGGCAAAGTCAGAATAGCGGTATAAAAATTTATTTAGCTCAAGTGTATCGCCTACGGTTTGCTCCTATTATTGAAATTGCTAATCTCCGTGAAAATTCCCCTGCAGCTATATCAGGAGTGAAGAAAGGCGATATTATTTCGCGTATTAATGGCAAAGGAATTACTGATTTAACCTTAAGAGAGATAATCCAAAAACTTCAAAAAAGACCAGGGGCAAAAGTTAAGTTAGAGGTTATTCGAGATGATGTAAAACTCACTTTCAAGTTTGTTTTAGAACCCCTTCTATGAAGAGGGCTCTACAGTTCCTTTTATTTTTAGAGAAACAGTAGGCATATCTTTTGCATTTGAGTTTACTGTAATTGTTTTGCGAATAGGGCCTACTCTGTTAGTATCGTATTTAACTTGTATTTCTCCTTTTTCGCCAGGTGCAATAGGGTCTTCTGGTTTTTTAGGAATGGTACATCCGCAAGAAGAATAAACCTTGGATATTTCGAGAGGTGTATCGCCAGAATTAATAAATGTAAATACACGGATACCATCACTGCCTTGTTCAATCACTCCATAGTCAATAGTGCTAGAGTCAAATTCTATTTTAGCTCCTACGGTTTGACTAAATCCATTAAAGCTAAAAAACAAGACAAAACAAGTTATTGTAATAATATTTTTCATAGCATTTTTATGGTTTTATATTTAGGACAATATACAAAATTTAAACATATTTTATAAATCTAGCACAAAATAGAAGGCATTCCTTTTTTAATTTATTTAATAAAATTACTTTTGTTAATTCACAGTAATCACTAGACCATTAATGTTAATTTCCTCAAAATTTCAGCCTAACACAGTTGAACAAAAATGGTATAGCTATTGGGTTAAGAACAAATATTTTGCGTCTACTCCCGACGATAGAGAGCCCTATACTATTGTAATTCCGCCTCCAAATGTAACAGGGGTATTACATATGGGGCATATGTTAAATAATTCGCTACAAGACATCTTAATTAGAAGAGCAAGAATGCGAGGGTTTAATGCTTGTTGGGTTCCAGGAACAGATCACGCTTCGATTGCTACCGAGGCTAAGGTTGTGGCACACCTTAAGCAGCAAGGAATAAATAAAAGTGATTTGTCTCGCGAAGAATTTTTGAAACATGCATGGGATTGGACGGAGGAGTACGGAGGTGTTATTTTGAAACAATTACAAAAATTAGGTTGTTCTTGTGATTGGGATAGAACTAAATTTACCCTTGATTCTGACATGTATGAGTCTGTAATTCAAGTTTTTATAGACTTGTATAATAAGGGACTTATTTATCGAGGGTATCGTATGGTTAATTGGGATCCTCAGGCTCAAACTACATTGTCAGATGAAGAAGTTATTCATGAAGAGAAATCAGGATTTTTATATCATATTGCTTACGAAGTTGAAGACGAAAAAGAACCTGTGATTATTGCAACGACAAGACCAGAAACTATATTTGGAGACACTGCTGTTTGCATTCACCCTGAAGACAGCCGTTATCGGCACTTGAAAAACAAGAACGTAAAAATTCCTATAGTGAATCGTTGGATTCCTATTATTGAAGATGAATATGTAGATAGAGAATTTGGAACAGGATGTCTAAAAATAACCCCAGCACACGATATTAATGATAATATACTTGGGAAGAAGCATTCTTTAGAGATGATAGATATTTTTAATGCCAATGGAACTCTCAATTCGAATGGATTACACTACGAAGGGCAAGATCGTTTTATAGTTCGTAAGACTTTGGTTAAAGAACTCAAAGACCTTGGGGTGGTACTTAAAGAAGAAAATTATATACATAATGTTGGAGTTTCGGAAAGAACTAAAGCGATAATTGAACCTCGATTATCTGACCAATGGTTTTTAAAAATGGAAGAATTAGTTAAACCTGCACTTAAGTCGGTTTTAGATTCTGAAGAAATTGATTTAGTTCCATCGAAATTTAAAAATACATATCGTCATTGGATGGAGAATATTCGCGATTGGAATATTTCAAGACAATTATGGTGGGGACAGCAAATACCAGTGTATTACTATAATAATTCTCAGGATTTTGTGGTAGCGGCATCTCCTGAGGAAGCTTTAAAATTGGCTCGCGATAAATCTGGAAATAGTGCAATACAATTAAGTGATTTACGCCAAGACAATGATGTACTCGACACGTGGTTTTCTTCGTGGTTATGGCCAATTTCTGTTTTCGATGGAATTCGAAACCCAAACAATGAGGAGATTGAATATTATTATCCAACTCAAGATTTAGTAACAGGGCCTGATATTTTATTTTTTTGGGTAGCCCGAATGATTATATCTGGGTACGAGTTTCGTAATGAGAAACCGTTTTCAAAAGTATATTTAACAGGCTTGGTTCGAGACAAAAAGGGAAGAAAAATGTCTAAGCAATTAGGTAATTCTCCCGATGCACTTCAACTCATAGAAGATTTTGGAGCCGATGCAGTTCGTGTTGGACTTATGCTTAGTTCTGCTGCAGGGAACGACCTTTTATTTGACGAGAGTTTATGTCAACAAGGAAAGAATTTTGCTAATAAAATATGGAATGCATACCGCCTTATTCAAGGGTGGGAAGTAAAAGAGAATTTAGTTCAACCCGAAGTTAATAAAAGTTCGCTTGACTGGTATTCGCAAAAGTTTCAGCAAACCTTAGAATTGATAAACGATCATTTTGACAAGTATCGTATTTCGGATGCGATGATGGCTTGCTATAAATTGATTTGGGATGATTTTTGCGCATGGTTGCTCGAAGCTATTAAGCCAAGTTATGGTGAACCGATTGATGAAAAATCTTTTAATGAGATTTGCTCCTTGTTTGAAGAAAACCTAAAACTATTACACCCTTTTATGCCTTTTTTAACTGAGGAGTTATGGCATGATATAAAAGAAAGAAAACCTGAAGAATCTTTAATCATAAGTCAGTGGCCTGAGACGAAAGAATATGACATAAAAGTTATAGAAGATTTTACAGGAGCTACTGAAATTATTAGTGGTATTCGAAACTTTAGAAAAGAAAAAGGATTAGGTTTTAAAGAACATTTGACATTGATAAGCGAGTCTTCAACACCACTTTCATTAGGGTCTTTAATTGAAAAAACGGGAATATCAACCATAAATTATTCAGATTCAAAGTCTGATTTAGAACAATATGGAGCCTCTTTTAGGGCTAATGGACTGGAGTTTTTTGTGAAGCTAGAGGACAAGGTTGATATTGAAAAAGAGCGGGTAAAATTAGAAGAGGAACTCAAATACGCAAAAGGATTTCTTACGTCTGTACAAAAAAAACTAACTAATGAACGCTTTGTTACAAACGCTCCCGAACAAGTTTTAGTTAAAGAGCGTAAAAAGGAATCAGATGCTCTTGAAAAAATAGAATTACTGCGTAAAAGTATAGAAAATCTTTAGAGATAACTTTAAGAGTTATCTGCTATGATATTAATTCCACCTTTAACTACCTGATTTAATTTAACGTTTATTTTTGTGCCGATTGGGAGGTATAAATCAACTCGTGAGCCAAATTTGATGAATCCTGCATCTGTCCCTTGAACTACGTCTTGTTCTTCTTGAGCATAATTTATAATTCTACGAGCTAAGGCACCAGCAATTTGACGGTATAGAATACTCCCAAACGATTGATTTTCAATTACAACAGTTGTTCGTTCATTCTCTTCTGAAGATTTAGGATGCCAAGCAACAAGATATTTACCAGGGTGATATTTGCTGAATTTAATTTTTCCACTCATAGCATATCTAGTAACGTGGACATTTATTGGCGACATAAAAATAGAAACCATTAAACGTTGATCTTTAAAGTATTCTTTTTCAAATACTTCTTCAATTACCACTACTTTTCCATCAACAGGAGCAAGTATGTGATTAGGGTTAATAATTGTATTTCGTTTGGGGTTTCTGAAAAATTGAAGCACTAAAATTAGTAGCCCTATAGCTATAATTTGAATACATAATTTTAACCACTCGATAGAAATAAAATAATCTGCACCTAATGCTAATCCTGCAGAAAATATGAACGTGAAAACGATGATGAGATGACCTTCTTTATGAAACATTTAGATTAATTTTAAAAATAAAAAATAAAAAGGAGCGACAAATATAGCACTATCCATACGGTCATATAGCCCTCCGTGTCCTGGAATTAAATTACCACTATCCTTTACTTTAGCTATTCTTTTAAAATATGACTGAACAAGATCCCCTAGAGTCCCTAGAACAGCTATCATTAGTGCAAATAAAAGCCAAAAGAATCCGCCAAAAAGAACCATTTTAAATTCAATGAAATAGGATAATAAAATTGTAAACATCATACCTCCAAAAAAACCTTCCCAAGATTTTTTTGGAGAAATAGCAGGTATTAGCTTATGGTTTCCAAATTTTGACCCAAAAACATAAGCAAAAGTATTGTTAGTCCAAATAGCTAAAAAAAAGACACCAATTAGCCAAGGATTATATTCTGTATTGACAAAAGCTGACCTTATAATAAAAAAAGAAGAACTTACCATATAGCAAATACTTAGAATAAGTTGAATAGGGATAATATAATTAACCTTTTTTTTAGTAAAAACAAATAGTATTAAAACAACATTTAAGATTAATGAAACATATAATAATATGCGTTCTGTTGATTCGGAAATATAACCTAAAGCAGAATATCCCATTAGAAGCATAAGTACTATCAAGGGTAAAATACTTTTGAATTTAATGAGACGTTGAAATTCCCAAAGAGCTAATCCAGAGAAAATGGAAATTATAAAAGTAATAACATGGGAAGAAGAGAATATAGCTGTTATTAAAATACCAGCATATAGTACCCCTGAAATTATACGCTTTTGAGTTTCTGTCATTTAAAAACTTTCTTGAACCAATAAATATAGGTTTTTTGTAGAACTTCCATAGAATAGAAAATCATCTTTTTTTGTTGCGTCAAATGCATTAAGCGTAGTTATATTAGATGGTAGATTTTCTTTATACTTTGTGTTGATTAAAGTCATTGCATCACTCACATCTTCTGCAAATTGATTTGAACCCGCTAATATAATTAGGTTATCGGGTAGTTCGTTTAATTTGAGGGTTTTAATTTGTTTATTACAAATTAGAATAGACCCTTTATTTGCAATCAAATATTCGCAGTCTAATAGTTGAACTTTAGATTTTCTTTTTTCAAAAGAAGACGTATTGGTTAGCCCAAAAAAGCTAATTAAACTATCAGAATTACTGGTCAAATCGGAGTTAGTCCAGCTATTCTCGTCTAAAATTTGATTGAAATAGTCTATTGTTTGTTTTTTACTTTCGCTATAAATAAACTTACCCCCTTTCTCTGTGAAATTATGGGCAAAGGCAATTTCTTTTTCGGTTTTTTCGGCTTCTATATAAAGACTTTTTTCAGCTTCTTTATCTTTTTTAGTACCTTTTAAAAACTTCTTAAAGAACCCCACGTTTATTTATTTTAGGCTGTTTCTGTAGAATCTTCGTCTTCTTTATCAAAAGGTCTTTTGCCCAAAACTTCAAGTAAATCATCTTTGAAAAGCACTTCTTTTTCTAAAAGCTTTTTTGCTAATGTAGCTAGCTTATCTTTATGATCGGAGATTAATTTGCATGCACGTTTATATTGCCCTTCAACTAATAATGAAATTTCTTCATCAATTTTTTGCGCAGTATTTTCTGAATAAGGTTTCGAGAAATTATAATCCGATTGACCACTTGAATCGTAATAGGTTATATTTCCTATTTTATCATTAAGCCCATAAACAGCAACCATTGCTTTTGCCTGACGTGTTACTTTTTCTAAATCGCTAAGCGCACCTGTAGAAATTTTGTTGAAGATTACTTTTTCTGCGGCACGACCTCCAAGGGTAGCACACATTTCATCTAGCATTTGTTCTGTTCTAACAATCATGCGTTCTTCGGGGAGATACCAAGCCGCCCCCAAAGATTGCCCTCTAGGCACAATAGTAACTTTTACTAGTGGAGCAGCATATTCTAATAACCAACTAATCATTGCATGGCCTGCTTCATGGAAAGCGATTGTCTTTTTCTCTTCTTTGGTTATAATTTTATTTTTCTTCTCCAAGCCTCCTATAATACGGTCAACTGCATCTAAGAAATCTTGTTTCCCTACAGATTTTTTGTTTTTCCGTGCAGCAATTAAAGCAGCTTCATTGCAAACGTTTGCAATGTCGGCTCCTGAAAAGCCAGGGGTTTGTTTTGATAAAAAATCAATATCTAGGTTTTTTGTGGTTTTAAGCGGAGCAAGATGCACTTTAAAAATTTCTTTGCGCTCTCTAATATCAGGGAGGTCAACATAAATTTGACGATCAAATCTACCCGCACGCATAAGGGCTTTGTCTAAAACATCGGCGCGGTTGGTTGCGGCTAATACAATTACATTAGTATTGGTTCCAAAACCATCCATTTCTGTCAAAAGCTGATTAAGGGTATTTTCGCGTTCATCGTTAGACCCTGTCATATTACTTTTCCCGCGTGCTCTTCCAATAGCATCAATTTCGTCTATAAAAATGATGGCAGGTGATTTTTCTTTGGCTTGTTTAAATAAGTCTCGCACTCGCGAAGCTCCTACACCAACAAACATTTCAACAAAATCTGAACCCGAAAGAGAGAAAAAAGGAACTTTAGCTTCTCCTGCTACGGCTTTTGCTAACAACGTTTTACCTGTCCCTGGTTGACCAACCAGTAGTGCACCTTTTGGAATTTTACCTCCTAGTTTTGTGTATTTTTCTGGGCTTTTAAGAAAATCTACAATTTCTTGAACTTCTTCTTTAGCTCCTTCTAAACCTGCAACATCTTTGAATGTTGTTTTGATATCTGTTTTTTCGTCAAATAGCTTTGCTTTAGATTTTCCGATATTAAATATTTGGCTTCCACCTCCGCCACCTCCGCCAGACATTCTTCGCATTAAGAAAATCCAAACACCGACAATTAGTATAATAGGAAGGAAGCTAAGTAAAACATCAAACCAGCGATTTTCTACTGTCGTAAAATCGTATTCGAAAGCAACCCCGTTTTCTTCTGCTTTTTCTAGCTTTCGCTGAAATAACTCTAAATTTCCTACTTCAAATTGATAGTGAGGACCTTTAATGTTTTCTTGCCCAAACAGGTTTTCTGTTTTGGTACTTGCATGAATAGGTTTATCTAAAGCATTTTCTGTAAGAAATATCTTAGCCAAGTTTTTGTTATACACAATTACTCTTGCTACATCTCCGTCATTCAGAAAACGTTCGAATTCAGATATATTAGTTTTATCTAGACTTTGGCTACTTCCACCTCCAAACATGCCAAATAATAGTACTGCTACTATTATAGGCCCATAAATCCAATATATTTTATTCTTCTGATTCTTTTGATTCTTCGGATTCTTTTGTTTATTCTCTTCTGCCATAATTTTTTAATAATTCGATGCTATTAATGTAGTTTTTGCATCCCCCCATAATTCTTCTATGTTATAGTATTCTCTAATCTGTTTTTGAAAAACATGAACAACAACATCTACATAATCAATTAAAACCCATTCTGCATTGTCTTGCCCTTCGGTATGATATGGTTTTTCGTGTAATGTTTTACTTACAATTTTTTGTATAGAATTAACTATTGCAGAGATATGCGTATTAGAAGTCCCTTCGCAGACTATAAAATAGCTACAAACCGTATTTTCGATATCTCTTAAATCTAGGAGCTTAACTTCAATACCCTTAACTTCTTCAATACCTAAAATAATTTGCGTAATAAGATTATCAGCGTTGTTAGAGGGTTTTGTCATTAATTTTTTCTTCTTTGTACAAATTTATTATATTATATGGATACACTAGCGAATTAAGATGCGATATTTTAGAATAATCAAAATTAATACCAATGAATCTACCAATTTGGTGTTAAAGGAGCGTTCTGCTTCTGGTAAATGTAATGACGGCGATGTAATTTGGTCATTAGCACAAGTAAAAGGTAGAGGGCAACGAAACGCTCAATGGCTATCGGAACCAGGGAAGAACCTCACATTTAGCTTATATAAAGAATATAGACATACTAAAATTAACAATCCTTTTCTTATAAATTGTATCGTTTCTTTAGCAGTCAAATCAACATTAGAATTTTTTAATATCCCTGAAGTATTTGTCAAATGGCCAAACGACATTTTGTCAGGCGATAAAAAAATATGTGGTATTCTGATAGAAAATGTAATTAAATCAAATACCATTAATTCGAGTATTATAGGAGTAGGTATTAATGTAAATCAAATGCAATTCGAGAATTTACCAGAGGCCTCGTCTATGCAATTAATTTTGGAGAAACCTTTTGTTATTGAAGAGGTTTTAAATTGCTTTTTAAATCATTTTTCTGAAAAAATGAAACTCCTAAAACTCTCAGAACAGGATATAATTAGTTTGTATGAAAAGAATTTATATCGATTTAAAGAAATCAGTACGTTCGAAACGAAGAAAGGTGTGTTTGCAGGTACTATTGAAGGGGTAACAACTCAAGGGTTGTTAAAAGTATTAAACGAGGATAATCAACTGGAAACGTTTGATTTAAAAGAGATTAGATTGAAGAGATAATGCTTTTTGAGTATCAACTTTAACACTGTTCTTCATCAGTTATAATATTTATTAATAGATAAGATAAGACGCTTTGGGCATCTCTATTTAACAGCCTTAAATTGTGTGCTTAAAAATAGTTGTTCCCAAATGTCATTTTTATAAATGCCTACTTTAAAATTATAGGTTGTGTCATTTATGTATTCCCACATATCAGTAACCATTGAGTTTCCGTATTTATACTGATACATTATATTCTTGCCTTTGGCAAATACAGTGCCTGTTGTTAGCCCACCAAATACATCAAACTCCCAAAACTTTATGTGTTTCGATTTTTCATCAAATTGTCTTACTCCATGGTTTCTTAAACCCAATTTAGTTTGTTCTTGGTCTATATAACCAGTAGAGTTGGTTATTATAATTGTATTGTCCAAAGCATACTTAAATGTTATTTCTTGTTTAAATTTACTACCATTGGTCCAATTCCCATCAGCTTTCCAAGTTTTTGATATAAGATTATCGAATATCGAAAGATTAGAGTTTTGGCAAAAACCTAATACTGAGACAAAAAGGAAGAATAATAATATTCTATTTTTCATAATCACAACAATTTTAATTTATAACTAAATTAATTAACTAGCGGGTATCCACTCAGACGGGTTTTCTCGCCAATTGTTTAGTGTTTCTTGCTGTTCTTTTTCAATAGACGAGGTAGTAATAGCGTGCTCTATTAAATGCTTATAATCACTTAATGTGTGTAATTGTACATTAGCTTTTTCAAAGTTTTCTTTGGCAATAGGAAATCCATAAGAAAACAATGCAATCATTCCCAAAACTTCAATGTTTTCAGATTGAATAGCTTTCACTGCATTGAGGCTGCTCATCCCTGTACTTATTAAATCTTCGATTACCACAACATTTTTTTTACCAACGACAGTGCCTTCAATTTGATTTTGTCGCCCGTGTTTCTTGGGTTCTGGGCGAACATAAATAAAGGGTAAGTCTAGTTTTTGAGCAACAAGAATCCCAATTCCTATTGCACCCGTAGCGACACCTGCAATTGTAATATTGGTGCCATATAAATTTTTAATTTCTTCTGCTATTGTATTTGCTAAATAATTTCTTATTTTAGGGTATGATAAAGCTAAACGATTATCGCAGTATATTGGAGATTTCCATCCACTTGCCCATGTAAATGGATTTTTAGGATTTAATTTAATTGCATTAATTTCTAGTAAATACGCTGCCGTTTGAAAAGCTATTGTTTTATTGTAAACCATAAGCAAATGTATAAAGTATTTTTCAATCAAAAACCAATTTTTTTAACGACTAAATTGATTTCTCAAACAGAGGCAACTCCAGTTTTTTTTATAAAGTATATAACTCAAGACACTATAATTAAAGCGTTAAAATCTAAGAAAGTAGAACGTTTATATTTATATCATGCTATTGAAGAGAAGCTTTGGAAGCATCTTTTTAAACGTTTTTTAGTTGCGGAAGCAGCAGGAGGTGTAGCTAAGAATGAAAAAGGGGAAATACTTTTTATATACAGAAATAATAAATGGGATTTCCCGAAAGGGCATGTTGAAAGCGATGAGACAGACCAAGAAGCAGCAATCCGTGAAGTAAAGGAAGAAACAGGAGTTAAGAAATTAGAAATAGTAAGACCATTGATGGAAACGTTTCATATTTTTAATAGATATGGAAGGTATAAGCTAAAAAAAACGTTTTGGTTTGAGATGAAAACAACATCTACAAAGAGTTTGAAACCTCAATTGAATGAAGGTATTCGAGAAGCTATTTGGGTGCCTCAAGATCAGGTGGCTGATAAGTTCCAAAATGCATATGAAAATATAAAAGACGTATATTCTAAACTTTAGAAAGCGCTTACTATTTTAGGCACAAGATGTGAAAAATCGCCTTTATTTTTAATAACATCACGAACAATACTACTACTTATAAAAGAATTTTCAATTGAGGGTAGTAAAAACATTGTTTCTATTTCAGAAAGGCTTCGGTTGGTGTATGCTATAGCTTTTTCGAATTCAAAATCCGCAGAGTTACGGAGACCTCGTAAAATAAAAGAGGCTTTTATCTGTTTGCAAAAATCGACAGTTAAGTTCTCATAGGTTTGTATCGAAACCTTTGAATCAGTTTTAAAAGTTTCAGAAATAAACATTTCTCGTTTTTCAAGGGGGAACATATATTCTTTGCTAGAGTTAATTCCAATAGCAATTACAATTTCGTCGAAAAGCGGGAGTGCACGTTTAATAATATCAATATGTCCATTGGTAATAGGGTCGAATGAACCGGGGAATACTGCCTTTTTCATAAATTTTAAAGATATGTTTTTTTTATAACGGCTTGCTCTATAAGTTCTTCAAAATATTCTTTTAAAGAAATACCAGCTGACTTTAATTGTTGTGGAATTATACTTTGCGGAGTCATCCCAGGCACTGTATTTATTTCTAATAAGTGTGGAATGTCGTTTTCAATAATAAATTCACTTCGAACGACGCCATCTAATTTCATAGTCTGGTATATTTCTTTTGAAAGACGATTAATTTTTTGTTCCCATTTTTTTGGAATTTGAGCAGGGGTTACTTCTTGCGACTTTCCGTTATATTTAGCTTCATAATCAAAGAAATCATTTTCACTAATAATTTCCGTAATAGGTAAAACCATAATTTCACCTTTCCATCTTATAACGCCTACACTTACTTCTCTGCCATTTAGAGCAGATTCAATTAATAACTCACTATCTTCTTTAAATGCTTTTTCGATAGCTTTAGATAATTCTTCGAGAGCATATACTTTATAAACACCAAAACTACTACCTGCCCTGTTAGCTTTTACAAAGCACGGAAATCCAACGACTTTTTCAATTTCTTTTACAGAAAAAGAATCTCCTTGATTTAGTGTATAATATTTTGCAGTTCTAATTTTATGCGATCGAGCGACTGACAAGCAATCTCTTTTATTATAAGTTAGTGCGGCGACATAACTTGAACAGCTTGTATGAGGTATATTTAGTAATTCTAGTAAAGCTGCTAGTTGACCATTTTCACCTGGAGCTCCATGAATCATATTAACTATAACACTGAACGTAATATGTTCTTCATCTTTTATAAACGAAAAATCATCTTTGTTTAGCGTAAAACAGTTTTCTTCAAGATCAGTTACCAACCAACTCTCTTTTGTAATATGAATTTTATATAGTTCATAAGAACTATTCTTCAGCGTGTTAAATACAGTAGCACCACTTTCCTTAGAAATATCATGTTCTGAGGAAAATCCCCCCCAAGCTATGCCAACGATTATTTTCATTTATTCAAAATAACTAAAAAAAACTCTTGTAGGTAAAGGTAATAGTTTTCTATGGTTTCAAAACAGGTCAGATTTATTATATTTACGCGAGATAAAAATCAAAATGAATTTCCTGCGTTTTTTTGTTAGTAAACTATTTTTAAAGCAACTTTTAAAAGCAATTATTTTAATACTGCTTTTGATTGGTATTTGCTTTTTGAGTTTACATATTTTTACGCAACACGGGCGACATGTACAAGTTCCAGATATTGAAGCGCTTACGTTAGATAAAGTGGAACGTATTATTAAGCAAAATAAACTGCGTTTTGAAGTGTTAGACTCTACTAAATTCAACCCTAGTTACCCGCCTTTATCTGTTATTGAACAAAATCCAGTTGCAGGTTCAGATGTTAAAAGAGGAAGAAAAATATATTTGACTCTTAATCCTTCGGGCTATAGAAAATTGAGTGTCCCTAATATTATTCAAATTACTAAACGTAATGCTGAAACTAAACTAACTGCCGTTGGCTTTGAGATAGGTAAAATTACTTACCGCAATAATATTGGGAAAAATATGGTGCTTGAGATTCGCTATAATGGAGAAAAAATTGAGCCAGGTGTAGTTTTGCCTAAAACTTCAAAAATTGATTTAGTATTAGGAAATGGAAGACGATAAACAAGGATTTCAAGGATTTCAAGGAGAGCAAGAACTTTATGAGCATTTTTCATTTACTGCAGATTTAGGTCAAGAACCTTTGAGGGTTGACAAATACTTAATGAATCGAGTAGAAAATGCTACGCGAAATAAAATTCAAAAAGCAGCTAAAGAGGGAAGTATTTTTGTAAATGATGTTGTTGTAAAATCTAACTATAAAGTAAAAGGAGGAGATACGGTTCGTGTTTTTTTCACGCATCCGCCGCATGAAAACTTATTGGTAGGAGAAGATATTCCTATAAAAATAGTATTTGAAGATGATGACTTAATAGTAGTTAATAAAGCAGCCGGAATGGTTGTTCATCCTGGGCATGGGAATTATTCGGGAACATTGATTAATGCATTGGTATTTCATTTCGATAACTTACCCCAAAATGAGCAACAACGCCCTGGTTTGGTTCATCGGATAGATAAGGACACAAGCGGATTATTGGTTATAGCAAAAACGGAAGTAGCAATGACACATCTTGCCAAACAGTTTTTTGATAAAAGTTCTGAGCGAAAATATTATGCCCTTGTTTGGGGAGACCTAAAGGAAGAATCAGGAGTTGTTGAGGGAAATATTGGAAGACACCCTAAGAATAGATTACAGATGACTGTTTTTGAAGACGAGGAACAAGGCAAATCGGCAGTTACTCACTTTAAAGTACTAGAACGTTTTGGCTATGTTACTTTAATAGAGTGCAGTTTGGAGACTGGTCGGACACACCAAATTCGTGTTCACATGAAATATGCTGGTCATACCCTTTTTAATGATGAACGTTACGGAGGTAATGCTATTTTAAAAGGGACTAGTTTTACAAAATATAAGCAGTTTGTAGAAAATTGCTTCAAACTTCTTCCTCGGCAAGCGTTACATGCTAAAACCCTTGGATTTGAACATCCAACAACAGGGAAGTGGATGAGCTTTGATTCTGAAATACCAAACGACATAAAAACGGTATTAGATAAATGGCGTCAATATGCTGTACATAAGAAAATATGATATAGTTATAAAAATCGAAGGTTAATTTAATTTGCTAATCTATTTAAAGCTATTTATTTTTAAACAAATATTGTTTGAATTATGAAAATAATTATTTCTCCTGCCAAGTCATTAGATTTTGAAAAAGAATTACCTCTTTTATCAGTAACTCAACCTTTGTTTACTGAAGAAGCAGTGCGAATAAATAAGTTGCTTAAAAAGAAATCGGTAAGGAGCTTAGCGAAATTAATGTCTATTTCGGATAACTTAGCACAGTTGAATTGGGAACGCAATCAAAATTTTCAATTACCTTTTACTACTGAGAATGCGCGTCCAGCGGCCTATACTTTTGACGGCGATGTATATTTAGGGCTTGATATACACACACTTTCATCAGATAAAATAGAGAATTTACAAAAGCAACTTCGAATTCTTTCGGGCTTATATGGGTTATTAAGACCTTTAGATTTAATTCAGGCATATCGCCTTGAAATGGGAACTAAATTCCCTGTTGGCGTTAAAAAAAACTTACCTGCTTTTTGGAAGCCTAAAGTTACCAAAGTGCTAAACGAAGAAATGCAAGAAAATGAGCTTTTAATTAATTTGGCGAGTAACGAATATTTTGCAGCTATAGATACTAAAATGATTAAGGCAGAAATTATAACCCCTCAGTTTAAAGATTTGAATAAAGGAGAGTTTAAGGTAATTTCATTTTTAGCTAAAAAAGCGCGCGGTATGATGGCACGATATATTTTAGATAATGATTGTGCAGATTATAAAGATCTTTTAGGGTTTAATACAGCAGGGTATAAATATAGCAAAGCACACACCCAGAGCGATAGCCAACCTGTTTTTATTCGATAATTATTGTCGCTCTTATAAAATAGTTTATGTGGTATCACAAACACCCCTATCCTCCTTATATACTTGAAAATTCTACTCGGCTGATTGTAGGAACATTGCCTCCGCCTAGGTTTTCCACAGGAGACTTAAATAATGAAGACGTAGATTTTTGTTATGGAAGTAGCAACGGTATGCTTTGGAAAATTTGGGATAGGCTATATAATTTAAACTTGGTTTTTGAAAACACCAACTTTGCTATTGAACAACGCAAAGCTTTTTTAAAGCAAGAACATTTTGGTATATGCGATATTGTTGACGGAGCATATCGAGATAAAATAGATGCTTCGGATTTGGGTATGCAAAAGGTTAAATTGCGTAATATATTATTAATCTTAAAAGAATATCCAAAAGTGAACACTCTTATTTTTACGGGAGGGAACAGCAAAAATGGACCAGAATATTTTTTTAGAAAATTGCTTAAAACTGCTAGTCTTTCTTTTGAGTGTATTGATGATCAAGTACCTCGAAAACATCAATTTAAATTAGATGGCAGAATAATTACTACTTATTCTTTAACGGCTCCTTCGGGTACTGCCAACCGTGCTATTGGGAGTATGGATGCATATAAAGAAGCTAAGAAGAGAGACGCAAACTATACTACTTTTGATTTTCGACTAGAGCAGTATGGAAGTGTTTTTAACCCTTAATATTCTTCACAAACGCTCCATTTTTCTACTCCTTTGTCTTCTAAAAATTTAATAAATGCCGAACCAATAATTGCTCCGTTAGGGTTTAAAGTAGCGGCTTTATAAGTTTTTAGTATTGCTAATTTCAAAACTGACTATAGTTGGGTTATTCAATTTCATGCTAGCAATTCGCTCGAAATATTCGGCTTGAGCGTTACAAAGCTAGAGGTGGCTTAACTCTTCATTAAAGAAAACATCATCTTACCGATAATGAAGGTTTAGCCCTGTAGTTTAATACTCGCTAATATTTTATTTACAATTCAAAATCACTAATTTTTAGCAAAATTATGCGTCTAATAAAATATTATGATTAACTTTAATTCTATTAATCTTAAAAAAAATATTATGGAAGAAGGAATGAAATTAAATAAAAATATGGCTCAAGTTTTAAAAGAGTATTTGGATTTAGCAGGATATGAACAACAAGAAGTTAGACGGCAAATTGAGTTGTGCCTAACTGTTCATGGTGCAATGGACACCCTAAAGTCAGAGATAGGTAAGTTCAAAACCTATAACTGTAGAATCTGTGGGAAATATAGCGTTGAATAAAGCGTTATATCAAATAGCAATAAACTGTTTTATCACATTCTATCGTAAATAAACCTTGGTAATATTTTGAGGATTCTCGCAATATAACCCCAACGCTTTGTTACATATAAAACCTTACGTTTTCTCTTTATCCCCTTAAAAATCTGTTTAGCAGCTTTTTCAACAGGCATTACCCAAAATAAACCTTCTCCTTGTGCCATATTAGTATCAACTAATCCTGGTCTTATATCTGTAATATAAATTGGAATTTTAATTTTTTTGACTTTTTGCCTTAACCCTTCTAAATAGTTTATTTGATATGATTTTGTTGCATTATATGATGGAGCTTGCCGACCTCCTCGAATTCCCGCAATAGAAGTTATTGCTACTATATGTCCAAACCCTTGCGTTTTAAAATAGTTAAACCCCCAGTCAATAATATTAGTAAACCCTGTTACATTTAAATCAATTACTTTTTTTTCAACGTCAAAGTTCAAAGCGTCATTTAGAGTACCTACTCCTGAACTCAATATTAGTAAATCAAGTGTACCAAGTTTTGACACTAATTCGTGTAGTTTTTCAATAGATATTCTTGTGTCGGTTGCATCAAAGGTTTTTACTATAAACGAATTTGAGTTTGTCTTTTTAAGTTTATCTAATAATTCTGTTCTTCTCCCCGTAATTCCAATTTTATAATCATTTTGTGCTAGAATTTTTGCTAATTCTTCCCCTATTCCTGACGATGCACCAACTATAATTGCTTTTTTCATTTAACCTCTAATACGCTTCACAAATACTCCAATTTTTTCTACTCCTTTTTCTTCTAAAAATTTAATGAATGCCGAACCAATAATTGCTCCGTTAGCGTATTTAGTAGCAGCTTGGTAAGTTTCTGTGTCACTAATTCCAAAGCCAACTACGGTTGGCGTGTTTAATTTCATATTCGCAACGCGTTTAAAATACTCGTTTTGCGTATCATCAAAAGCAGAGGTAGCCCCCGTAACACTTGCACTAGAAACCATATAAATAAAACCATTTGAAACCTCATCAATATAGCGAATGCGACTTTCGGGAGTTTGCGGTGTAATTAAAAACATATTGTATAACCCATGTGTATCAAACAAGGTTTTATATTGCTCGTGGTACACATCCACAGGCAAGTCTGGGATAATTAATCCGTCAATGCCAATGATTTTACATTGACGACAAAATTTTTCAACACCATATTGCATTATCGGATTAAAATACCCCATTAATACAAGCGGAATTGTAATATGTTCGCGTATGTTTTTGAGCTGCGAAAACAATTTTTCGGTGGTCATGCCATTGTGTAGCGCTTGTGTTGAACTTTTTTGAATAGTCGGACCATCGGCTAACGGGTCAGAAAAGGGCAAACCAATTTCGACCATATCTACTCCTGCGCTTTCAAGGTTTTTTAGAATAGGGACAGTGTCTTCTAAGTTTGGAAAACCTGCAGAGAAGTAGATAGATAATATTTTTTTGCCTTCTTGAAATTTTTTGTCAATTCGATTCATTATAATTTAAAGTAATCTATATAGGTTTCTAAATCTTTATCCCCACGCCCAGAACAATTAAAAACGACAATTTCATCGGGTTTAAATTTTCTAATATCTAATACTGCAAATGCGTGGGCTGTTTCTATTGCAGGGATTATTCCTTCTGATTGAGACAACATTAAACCCCAATCCATGGCTTCTTTATCGGGAATGGATATAAATTCTGCACGTTTGGTTCTAAATAAATTTGCATGCATAGGGCCTACTCCAGGGTAATCTAACCCTGCAGAAATAGAATAAGGTTCTATAATTTGTCCGTCTGCCGTTTGCATTAATAAAGTTTTACTACCATGAATAATTCCTTCTTTTCCTAAAACCGAAGTAGCGGCGCTCTCTCCAGAGTCTATACCTTTTCCAGCTGCTTCAATGGCGATAATGTTTACTCGTTTATCGTTTAGGTAATGGTAATATAATCCGGCAGCATTACTTCCACCACCTACACAGGCGATAACATGGTCTGGATAATTTCGTCCTTCTAATTCTTCGAGTTGTATTTTTAATTCTTCACTGATTATAGATTGAAAACGGGCAACCATATCTGGGTAGGGGTGTGGACCAACAACAGAACCAATGATATAGTGTGTGTCTATGGGGTTATTAATCCAATCGCGGATAGCTTCGTTGGTAGCATCTTTCAATGTTTTGCTTCCCGATAATGCAGGGCGAACTTTAGCACCTAGCATTTTCATACGTGCTACATTTGGAGCCTGACGTTGAATGTCTATCTCCCCCATATAAACAATACATTCAAGACCCATTAATGCACAAACTGTAGCTGTTGCCACGCCGTGTTGTCCAGCACCTGTTTCTGCAATTATCCTTTTTTTGCCTAGCCGTTTAGCCAATAAAATTTGTCCAATAGTATTGTTTACTTTATGCGCTCCTGTATGGCATAAGTCTTCACGTTTTAAATAAATTTTAGTATTGTATTTTTCGGACAATCGTTTCGCAAAATAAAGAGGAGTAGGTCGCCCAACATAGGTTTTTAATAAGGCATCAAATTCTTTTTTGAACTCAGGGTCGGAGATTATTTTCAAATAATTATCTCGTAACTCGGTAACATTATGATATAACATTTCAGGGATAAAAGCTCCCCCAAAGTCTCCATAATATCCTTTTTCATCTACGTTATAATTCATACAGCTTGTTTTTAAATTGCGTTAAAGCATCAATTTTTTTTAACCCAGGTTCAGATTCAAATTTACTATTTACATCAACGGCATATAACGGAAGATTATTATTTAATAGCTTATGTATTTCTGGTATATGCTCAATATCAATACCTCCACTTAAGAAAAAAGGTTTTTTAGAAAGATATTTTTTTAGAATTTCCCAGTCATAGCTATAACCGTTTCCACCTGGGAGTTTACCTTTTGTATCAAACAAATAATAATCACAATAGTTTTCATAGGCATCTAAGGCTGAAAATTTAAACCCTTCTGCAACACCAAATGCTTTGATTACTTCAACGCCTAAAGACTGGGTGAGTTTACAAAAGTCTGGACTTTCTTTACCATGTAACTGAATAGCCTGAAGTTGGTGTACTTCAATGTTGGTCTTAATATAGTTAAAAGAGGCATCAACAAACACGCCTGTTTTTTTTATGGTGGGAGGGAGCAATGGAGTAGATGATGATACATAGCGTGCAGAAGGCTCCCAAAATATAAAGCCCATATAATCGGGTTTTAAAGCGGTAAGGCTTTCAATATTTTTAGGGTCTCGCATACCGCAGACTTTAAATTTCATAATCAATTGCTTTAATAAAGTTTGCTGCACTTTCTCCAGGGTTTTCTGTTCTCATAAAATTTTCTCCTATCAAAAAACCTTTATAGCCACTAGATTTCAAATCAATAATTGCTTTTGGGTTATCAATACCGCTTTCCGATATTTTAACAAAATCGTTAGGAATTTTATCTGCTAGTGATATACTTGTATTAAGGTTGGTTTCAAAAGTTTTTAAGTTTCTATTATTAACGCCTAATAAGTCTAAAGATGGCATTATAGACTTTTCTAATTCTTTTTCATTATGGACTTCTAATAATACTTCTAAGTTTAGTTTTTGGGCAAAAATGGATAGATGCTCTACTTCTTTACGACTTAGTACTGCAGCGATAAGTAAAATGACATCAGCACCATTTGCCTTTGCTTCAATAAGTTGGTATTCGTCAACAATAAAATCTTTTCTAAGTAATGGTGAGTGCGTAGTTGCACGTGCTAAATTGAGATCCTCCAAAGAGCCTCCAAAATATTTTTGATCAGTTAATATTGATATTCCACAAACTTTTGCGTTTTCATATCCTTTTACAACTTCTGTTACAGAAAGAGAATTGTTAATATTATTTTTAGAAGGAGAACGGCGTTTGTGTTCAGCAATTATACCACTAGAGCTAGATTTTAGGCGTTTGGTTAAAGAATTTGTGTCTCGATTAAATAATGGGCTAGACTCCCAGAATTGGGTAGGAAATATTTTTTTCCGAAGATTAACTTCAGATTTTTTGTGAGCTATAATACGGTCTAAGATTGTCATTACCTACTTAATTTTTGAAGTTTAGTTAAACTTTGTAACGCTTTCCCAGAAACTAAAGACTCTTTTGCTTTTTCAAAACCTTCTTTTGGGCTTACTTGTAATGCTGTTGCTATTGCCATTCCAGCGTTTGCGCAAACTACGTTTTGTTGTGCCTCTGTCCCTTTATTTTGAATAATATTCATAAAAATTTCGGCAGATGCGGTTACATTTTTACCGCCAGTAATATCAGAAGCACTTAACGGAAGTAGATTAAAGTTTTTTGGGGTTAGTATATATTCTCCTTTATTGCTTAAAACTTTTGTCGACCCAGTTAATGAAATCTCATCATACCCTTTGAGGTCATAAAGTATTGTAAAGTTATGTTCTGTTTTTTGAAAAAGATAATGATAAAGCCTAGCCAGCTCTAGATTAAAAACACCTGTAAGTTGGTTTTTAGGAAAAGCGGGGTTTACTAGAGGACCTAGCATATTAAAAAATGTTTTTACACCTAAATCACGACGAACAGGAGCAACATTTTTCATAGCAGGGTGAAACAGAGGAGCATGAAGTATGCAAATCCCTGCTTGGTCTATACAGCGTTTTAAAAAACTTTCTTCATTAGAAAATAAAACCCCTAGTTGCTCTAAAACATTACTTGACCCACAATTCGATGAAACACCATAATTACCATGTTTAGCCACTTTTATTCCTGCTCCAGCGGTTATAAAAGAAGAAAGCGTAGAGATATTAAATGTGTCTTTACCGTCTCCTCCAGTTCCACAAAGGTCAATAGTCTCAAATTCGCTTAAATCAATAGATACACAAAGCTCTTGTAATGCATTGCGAAAACCTTCGAGTTCTTCAAGGCTAATACTTCGCATCATATATACAGTTAAAAAGGAAGCAATTTGACTTGCATTGTATTGCCCATCAGCAATATTTATAATTATTTGCCGAGCCTCTTCTTTAGTGAGTTGTTCATGTCGAATCAATCGGTTGAGTATTGTTTTCATGCGTTAGGAGTTAATCCAATTTTTTAATATTTTTTTGCCATTAGGGGTTAATATTGACTCAGGGTGATATTGAACCGCACTAACATTATAGTGTTTGTGTCGCAAAGACATTAAATTACCTTCATCGTCGAAAGAAGTAGCAATAAGGTTTTCTGGGAGCGGTGTTTTAACAACCCAAGAATGATAACGTCCTACGTCAAAGGTTTTTGGAATATCTTTAAAAAGAGGGTCTTGTTGACTTATAGATATAGGGGTAGCAACCCCATGGTATACTTTATTAAGGTTTACGAGTTTAGCTCCAAAAACCTCTCCAATGGCTTGTTGACCTAAGCATACTCCCAAAATATTTTTGGTTGAAGCATAGCGTTCAATAGCTGCTTTTAACAAACCTGCTTCATCTGGAATTCCAGGACCAGGTGAAAGTAATAAATAGTCAAAGGCTTCAATTTCATTTAACTCAAATTGGTCGTTGCGTTTAACGGTTACGTTACATCCAAGCTCTTCTAAATAGTGAACTAGGTTATACGTAAAGGAGTCATAATTGTCAATAAGGAATGCTTTTTTCATAACTATACGTCTTCGGCTAGAGCTAGAGCTTTGTCCAAAGCTCCTAATTTATTATATACTTCTTGTAATTCGCTTTCGGGGACAGAGTCGGCTACAATTCCTGCTCCAGCTTGGTAATGAAGTTTTTGATCTTTAGATAAAAAAGAGCGGATAATTATGGCATGGTTAAAATTTCCGTTGAAATCCATATAACCAATAGCACCGCCATAAAAGCTTCGCTTTGTTTTTTCGTATTTATCTATAAGTTGAAGTGCTTTGTGTTTCGGAGTACCACTTAGCGTACCTGCTGGGAATGTATCGGCAACAACGCGAAAGGTTTTAGTTTTCTTTTTTATAGTGCAAACCACTTTTGAAACCAAATGAATTACATGAGAGAAGAACTGAATTTCCCTATTTTTTTCTATTATAACATTGCTTCCATTCCTACTTAAATCGTTACGAGCTAAGTCTATTAGCATAACATGTTCGCTATTTTCTTTAGGGTCTTTTATAAGTTCAGTTGCTGCTTGTGCATCTTGTTCGTCGTTCCCTGTTCGTTTAAAAGTTCCGGCTATAGGATGAATTTCTGCTTTTCCGTTTTCTACAATTAATTGTGCTTCGGGTGAACTTCCAAAAATTTTGAAATCACCGTAATCGAAAAAGAATAGGTAGGGAGAAGGGTTTATAGAGCGTAAGGTTCGATATACATTAAACTCATCTCCTTTAAATTTTTGAGAAAAACGTCTCGAAAGCACTAATTGAAAAACATCACCCCTATAACAATGTTGTTTCCCTTTGTTTACAAAATCAATAAATTCTTTATCCGTAAGATTAGAATCTTTTTCACCAATTCTATTAAAGACAAACCGACTACTATTAGTAATTTGTAATAATTGTTCAAGTTCTTTTAAATTATGATTTCCTTCATACACATGAGAAAACAAATATGCTTCGTGGTTAAATAAACTAATAGCAATTATGTTTTGATAAACGGCATAGTATATTTCAGGGATATCTAATCCTTCTTTTTCTTTGTTAAGTTCAATATTTTCAAAATGCTCTACAGCATCGTGTGCGATATAACCAAATATTCCATTACTAATAAATTTAAACGGATATGTGTCGCTTTTGAATTGCTGAGAGAATTGATGAATACGTTCGGGGATATCATCTTGAGGTTTTATTTTTTCTTCAACAACGTCTCCATTAGGATAATGAATGGTTAACTGTTTGTTTTTAATTTTAATTGATGCTATTGGGTTGCAACAGATATAAGAAAAATTCTTGTTGTTTGCGTAGTAGTCGCTACTTTCTAAGAGCAAACTGTGAGGAAAAACATCTCTAACTTTAAGATACACACTAACTGGTGTCAGTGTGTCTGCAAGTATTTTTTTGTATTCTGATTTTAATGAAAACAGTTTCATATATGGTTCAAATTAAAAAAGGCTTGTCGTGAAGACAAGCCTTTGTATATATTATATAGCGTTGGTCACGAATAATTTTTTTTATTCATTCCACCAAACGATATTTTTTACTTTTTTGTTCATTATTAATGTCAAAGATAATCGAAATTACCTTTTACTTCCAAGTGATTTATAAAATTAATATTGATTATGACTATAATTTTAAAGTAACCTCTAATTCAAAATCATCGTATATGGTTTTGTCTCCAAGGTTATCAAAAAAAGAATTGGAGCCATAACGCACATCAAATTTTGATCTATCTACCACAACTTTTGCAGTAGCAGTATTATCGACTAGTTTAATATCGAAGTTTACGGGGTTAGTAATTCCTTTAATAGTTAAATTTCCTATAACCTCATAGGCTCCTGCTTCTCCTTTCGATCTAATTTTTGCAAACACTAACTTAGCTTTAGGGTGTTCTTCAACTCCAAAGAAATCTTCTGACTTTAGGTGTTTTTCTAATTTTCCTTTATAAGTGCCTTCAAGGTCTGTGCATGTTATACTGCTCATATCAACTTCGAAAAAACCACCAGCAAGTTGCCCTTCTTTTAAGACTAAGCTCCCTGATGCTAAACTGATTGTTCCTGTGTGTTCGCCAGTTACTTTTTTGCCTAACCAATGAATTGAACTTTCTTTAGCGTCAATTTCAGCTGTTCCCGATTGGGCATTTATGGTTTGTATATTTAAAAGTACAGCGGTAGTTAAAAATAGAATTGTAATTGCTTTTTTCATAATATTTTAAGTAATTAAGTTTATGTTTATAGGTTTCGAAATTAAAGTTAATTATTTTAATAAAATTAAGTATAAAGATAAATTTAACAAAATATGTTTTTGAAAAAGCAAAATTTTGTAGGCTCACTAATTCAATTTACTTTTGAGAAAAACTATAGCATATGAATGATTTAGATCAAGAAGAGTGGGTATCCTTAATGGATAAAACTTCAAATGCAGTTCTTTTAGACGTAAGGACAGAAGAAGAATATGAAGAAGGTCATATAAAAGGCGCAAAGCTTATTGATCTCCGCCAGCCTCAAGAGTTTATGGATGAGATTGAAGCATTGGACAAAAGCAAATCATATTTTGTATATTGTCGTTCAGGTAGGCGTAGCACTCAGGCATGTTTACTTTTAGATCAACAAAATGTTGCAGCTACTTATAATTTAAAAGGAGGTATTTTAGAGTGGCAGGGTGACATAGTATAATCATAATCAATTTCTCATAATTTACATAGTGAAAGAGGATTTCCTACATTTTTTGTGGAAACATCAAAAGTTTCCCGTTAAAGATATTGTAACTACACAAGGAGTTCCGTTAACGGTTACAAAAGTAGGAACGTCAAATTTACATGGCGGATCAGATTTTTTAGATGCCCGAATATTAATTGATAATTTAGAATGGGCAGGGAATGTTGAAATACATATTAAATCATCCGATTGGTATGCACACCAACATCATTTAGATGAAAATTATGATGCAGTTATTCTTCATGTTGTATGGGAAGATGACATTGCTGTAATGACCAAATCGGGAACTAGGCTCCCTACTCTTGAGTTATGTAAAATTGTATCGGAAGAGTTAGTCGAAAGATATCAAAAGCAATTTCTTCAAAAACCTAAATGGATACCATGCGAGGATAATATAGCAGATATTGACGAAACCCTTTTGTTGGGTTGGAAAGAACGTCTTTTTATTGAGCGTTTAGAGCGGAAGTCTAAAAATGTTGCTAGCCTTTTAGAAGAAACAAAGAATAATTGGGAAGCTGTATGTTTTATACTTTTAGCTAAAAATTTTGGACTAAATATTAATGGCGTTACATTTTATGAGGTAGCACAGCTTTTACCTTTTGACGTATTGAGCAAAAGTTGGGATGATGTACGCAATTTAGAAGCTTTGTTTTTAGGTTTATCAAACCTTTTAAAGAGTCCTTATAATGATAGATACCAAGAAGATTTGTCACAGAGGTTTGAGTTTTTAAAGACAAAACACCAATTAAAAGATTCAGACTCAGTTAAAGTTCAGTTTAACCGGCTACGACCAATGAATTTTCCAACAATTCGTTGGGCACAATTAGCACAGTTATACGCTAGTAATAAGGCTGTATTTTCTCGTTTTATTAGAGACCAAAACAAATTTGATATTCAATGGTTGTCAGAAGTAGAAGTTTCAGAATATTGGAAATCGCACTATGTCTTTGGGAAAACATCGACTATGAGAACTAAAAAACTCTCAAAAGGATTTCAAGATTTATTATTAATAAATACACTTATCCCTTTGAAGTTTGCCTATGAGCGTTTTATTGGGAATGACCCTTCGGAGTTAATTTTTGATTGGGTACACCACATAAAGAGCGAGAAAAATAATATAATAACAGGCTTTGAGGAGATTAAAATTAAATCGAAAACAGCTCTAGATTCTCAAAGTTTAATTGAGTTAAAAACACAGTATTGTGATTTAAAAAAATGTTTAAATTGCACTATTGGTTATAATTTGTTAGTACATCAACCTAGTTTATGAAAACACTAAGATACTGGTTTGAAAAGCATGGTTTTGCAGTGAGTAGCCGTTTGGCGGATTTCTTAGGGATAAGAGTTAAAAATATACGTCTGTTTTTTATTTATGCTTCTTTTGCAACTTTTGGGGGCTTTTTTGGATTGTATTTGACGTTAGCTTTTTGGATGAAATTAAAAGACACGATTTATACTAAAAGAAGCTCAGTTTTTGATTTGTAAAAAAATCCTTTTGCATTAAAGTTTGTTTTATGGAGTAATTTTTAGATATTGCTTATTTATAACTCATATAATTACAAATGAAACTAGCTAAATCTAAAACAAAACTTCTATTATTTCTTTCAATTATTTTTTCTTCAACTTCGGTTTTTGCTAAAGATGACAAGGGTTTAGATGAAAAAATTAATGAAGCTTTTACACCTATCGCGAACTGGTGGGAAGCTTTAGTTCTACATAGTTTTCCAGGCACTGAAATACCGACTATTATATTTTTACTTGTAGGCGGGGCTTTATTTTTCACAATTTATTTTACGTTTCCTAATATTTTACATTTTGCAACGGCAATTAATGTGGTAAGAGGTAAATATGATGATATTGATAAACACACATCGGGTAATCCTGATCTTGCTATCGATGGCGATATTGTAGATACAATTGAAGATGAAAGTAAAGAAGGAGAAGTAACGCATTTTCAGGCATTGGCAACAGCAGTTTCTGGTACTGTGGGGAATGGAAATATTGCAGGAGTAGCATTGGCAATTGCAATTGGCGGACCAGGAGCAACCTTTTGGATGATACTATGCGGTTTAATAGGAATGTCAACCAAATTTGTAGAATGTACTTTGGGGGTAAAATATCGTGAAATTGGTGAAGATGGTACTGTATATGGAGGCCCTATGTATTATTTAACAAAAGGACTTAAGGAACGAGGCTTTGTTAAGTTGGGTAAAATTTTGGCGATTATTTTTGCAGTATTATGTGTAGGGGCTTCTTTTGGAGGAGGAAATGCAGCCCAATCGAACCAAGCAGCAATGCAATTGGTTGAGTCTTTTGGAATGGAAGGCGGAAATGCAAGAACAATTATAGGGGTAATAATGATGGTTTTAGTAGGCGTTATTATAATAGGAGGTATAAAACGAATTGCTCAGGTTACCGAAAAAGTAGTTCCTCTTATGGCAGGATTGTACATTATAGCTTGTTTATATATCATAATTACAAACATAACTTTTGTTGATGATGCTTTTGGGATGATTTTCTCTCAAGCGTTTAATCCACAGGCAGGTCTTGGAGGGTTAATAGGAGTTTTGATAACAGGTTTTAGGCGCGCTGCATTTTCGAATGAAGCAGGAGCAGGTTCAGCATCGATTGCGCACTCTGCAGTAAAAACAAAGTATGCAGCTTCTGAGGGTTTAGTAGCACTTTTAGAACCCTTTATTGATACGGTTGTTATTTGCACAATGACAGCATTAGTTATTATAATATTTAATGGAGATAATACTATTTTTGAGTATGGAGCAACCGTTGGAGATGGAACAGCAGTAATGGTTGGTGACAAATCATTAGGCGGAGCTGCTTTGACATCAGAAGCATTTTCAAAATATATTTCTTTTTCTGGACCATTCTTAACTATTGCGGTGGTTTTATTTGCAGTTTCTACTATGATTTCATGGTCATATTATGGGCTTCAATCTTGGATGTACATCTTTGGTAAAAGTAGAGCAGCAGATTTGACATATAAGTCTTTGTTCTTAATCTTTATTGTTATTGGTGCTGCAGGTGATATGTCTTCTGTTTGGGCTTTTTCAGATGCTATGATATTATCATTGGTATTCCCAAATATGATAGGTCTATTTATTTTATATCCTAAAGTAAAAGAAGAACTCAATAAATATATTAGCGCAATTAAAGGCAGTTTGAATTAATGTAGTTTAATGTTTATGAAAAAACTATTCGCTTTGCGTTCTTATAGAAAGCAGCGAGCAGTTTTTTTGTTATTAACTATTCTTGTAGTAATTCAAAT
This sequence comes from Candidatus Arcticimaribacter sp., assembly GCA_965277835.1. Classification (GTDB taxonomy): domain Bacteria; phylum Bacteroidota; class Bacteroidia; order Flavobacteriales; family Flavobacteriaceae; genus Arcticimaribacter. The sequence continues at coordinate 2,007,893 of OZ255841.1, forward strand.
TTATTTTAGCTTTCAAAGAGAAAATAATATAGAAGACACACGTTTTACCTTTGATTCTATATTACAACAAAAGATAGACTCTTTAAAACGTTTAAACTCTAAACAGAAAATATTTCCGTTTAATCCTAACTATATTTCTTTATCAAAAGGGTATCAACTGGAACTTTCTTTAGAGGAGTTAGAACGGTTACATAAATTTCGATTAGAAGGTAAGTTTGTGAACTCGGTTTCCGATTTCATTGAGGTAACTCAAGTATCTTCTATGTGGGTTGATACATATAGTCCTTATTTTAAATTCCCTAAATGGGTTGAAAGCTCGAAAGGGAATAATAAAAATGTTGCAGTAAAAGGTCAAAAGAAAGCCATAAACAGTGCAACCGAAAATGATTTAATGCGAATTAGAGGTATAGGTAAAGTACTTTCGAAACGTATTATAGAATATAGAAGTCATTTAAAAGGCTTTGAAACACTCGACCAGTTATATGAAATACCTGGGTTAAACTCTGCGGTTGTTCAGAGGCTATATAGTATATATGAAGTTAAAAAGTCTCCGAATTAAAAGGGTGAAAGTTTTGATATAATTTAACAAAATTATATTAAAACCTTACTTTTTAATCTTTAATAGTCAAAAGATTAGCTATATATTTGTATTAAAACACAAGGTTTGAATACTGATACATTTTTAAGTTCTTCTTCAGAGTCATTACAAATAGTTTCTGATTCAGCACGCGATTTTGCCCTTCAATATATAAAGCCATATATTCGAGAATGGGATGAGTCTCAGCATTTTCCAATTGAAGTTATGCGTCAAGCAGGGTCCTATGGATTTTTAGGAGTATTAATTCCTGAAGAATATGGAGGCTCAGGTCTTGGTTACCATGAATATATTACGATTATTGATCAGATTTCAAGAGTAGATCCTTCTTTAGGACTTTCTATAGCAGCTCATAACTCATTATGTTCAAATCATATCTATCTTTTTGGTAACGAAAGCCAACGCCTTAAATGGCTCCCTAAACTTGCTTCGGGCGAGTATATTGGTGCTTGGGGACTGACAGAACACAATACAGGTTCAGATGCAAAAGGGATGAATACAACGGCTCGAAAAGAAGGCGATTCTTGGGTTTTAAATGGAGCTAAAAATTTTATAACCCACGGGAGAAGTGGAGACGTTGCAGTAGTAATTGCTAGAAACGGAGAGAAAGGCGATAGTTATGGAATGACTGCTTTTGTTGTTGAACGCGGGACACCTGGTTTTAGCTCTGGGAAAAAAGAAGATAAACTAGGAATGCGTGCTTCTGAAACGGCAGAAATAATTTTTGATAATTGTGTAATTCCAGATGAAAACCGTTTAGGAGAAGTAGGGCAAGGGTTTATTCAATCAATGAAAATATTAGACGGCGGAAGAATTTCTATCGGAGCACTCTCTCTTGGAGTAGCAAGAGGCGCTTATGAGGCTTCACTCAAATACTCTAAAGAAAGAAAACAATTTGGCAAACCGATTAATTCATTTCAGGGAATATCATTTAAGTTAGCCGAAATGGCAACAGAAATTGAAGCCTCCGAATTGTTGTTACATAAAGCAGCTTCGGATAAAGCGGAAGGAAAAGATATAACTAAAATAAGTGCAATGGCAAAAATGTATGCTTCGGAAGCTTGTGTAAAAATAGCAGGCAATGCTGTTCAAATTCATGGAGGATACGGCTTTACAAAAGATTATCCCGTAGAGAAGTTCTATAGAGACTCTAAACTATGCACAATTGGAGAAGGCACTACAGAAATACAAAAAGTAGTAATTTCAAAAGAAATACTGAAAGATTAATTAAAAGTTTAGATATATATCTAAAGGTTATTTATATTTGCACCTCAATTTTAAAGAAAGGAGGTACGTTATTATGCTGATTATACCAATTAAAGAAGGAGAAAATATCGATAGAGCGTTGAAACGCTATAAGCGAAAATTTGACAAAACAGGGAACATGCGTCAATTAAGAACACGCAAACAGTTTACAAAACCTTCTGTAGAGAATAGACAAAAAATTCAAAAAGCACAATATATTCAAAAACTAAGGGATATGGAAAACCTATAGTTTTATATTATATTAAAACTAAGCGTTATTGTTTGAAGTTTCATAACTTTGAGTAATAACGTTTTTTTTATGTCTATTTCTAGGTTTATAGAATACATTACTTTAGAACGAAATTATTCTATACATACTCAAAATGCTTATAAAAAGGACTTGTTAAGTTTTCAAACATTTTCCAAAGAGACTTATAACGAAGCTAGTATAGATAAAGTCTCGTACCCAATAATCCGTTCTTGGATTGTGTTATTAATCGAATCTGGTAATAGTAACCGAACAGTAAATCGAAAAATATCTGTACTTCGGTCATATTATAATTTTTTGATTAAACTTGAGATAATAGAGAGTTCTCCATTAAAAAAGCATATCCCTTTAAAAGAGGCTAAGAAAATTCAAATACCTTTTTCTGAAAAAGAAATGGAACTCCTTTTTTCGGGAGATTATTTTGAAAATGATTATCAGGGGATTTTGAAACGCACTCTTATTGAACTTTTATATAGCACTGGCATAAGACGCTCGGAGTTAGTTGAACTTCAACAGAGAGATGTTTCTTTTGATACGAAGACTATACGCGTACTAGGAAAACGAAATAAAGAAAGAATAATTCCTATAATCGGACCTTCATGCAATAGTCTTAAAGAATATTTAAGTATAGCAAAATCAATTTCACTTTATATGCCGAATAGTTATTTTTTTCAAACAGAAAAGGGAAAGAAAATATCTGTAGGTTTTGTTTATAAAACCGTAAATGATTATATTAGACTAGTTTCAACTAAAGTTAAACGTAGCCCTCATATGCTTCGTCATAGTTTTGCAACTCATTTGCTAAATCAAGGCGCAAACTTAAATGCAGTAAAAGAATTATTAGGGCATGCTTCTTTAGCCGCAACACAAGTTTATACGCATACGAGTATGGATAAAATGAAGGACGTATATGCAAAAGCACACCCTAGAGGGATAGAAAAATAATTAACCTTAAAATTTATATTTATGACAGCGAACATTCAATCTATCAATTTTAAAGCAGACAGTAAATTAATTGAATTTGCAAAAAAGAAGACAAAGAAACTAGAGCAATTCTATAGTAAGATATTAGGTGTAGATGTTGTTTTAAAGGTAGAGAATACGTCTGATAAAGCAAATAAGCTTGCAGAAGTCAAGTTAAAAATTGTAGGTGACGATGTGGTAGTAAAGAAAATCTCTAAGACTTTCGAGGAATCTATTGATTTGAGTGTTAAAGCAGCAGAGCGTATTTTGAAAAAACGAAAAGAAATAAGTCAATAGCTTATGTTTTTTTAAATTTCGTTTGAAAACAAAAAGAATAAATATTACATTTGCACACCGTTCTTTAGAACGGTGTTTTTTATAAGCTATAAGCCGATGTAGCTCAGCTGGCTAGAGCAGCTGATTTGTAATCAGCAGGTCGTGGGTTCGAGTCCCTCCATCGGCTCTCTTAATAAGAAACAATTTTGTTTATGTTCATTAAAATATAGGGGAGATACTCAAGCGGCCAACGAGGGCAGACTGTAAATCTGTTGACTATGTCTTCGCAGGTTCGAATCCTGCTCTCCCCACAAAGAGGTTTTCATTAGAAAACTATAATGCGAGAGTAGCTCAGTTGGTAGAGCATCAGCCTTCCAAGCTGAATGTCGCCGGTTCGAACCCGGTCTCTCGCTCTCTTTTTCTTTTTATTGCCGATGTAGCTCAGGGGTAGAGCGTTTCCTTGGTAAGGAAGAGGTCACGGGTTCAAATCCCGTCATTGGCTCTCTTCTTTATAAATAACATACTGAGTCTTTATATCTAAACTAAATGATGTTTCCTTAAAGAGTTAGAAACACTGCACTATCCTAAGAAGAGGATATAATTTTCTATTTATTAAATTGATTCATTGCCGCAGCAATTCCCTGTGTAGTATATGTTAATATTTGTTGAACAGCTTGTTCGATTTTATTTTTCAAAATAGCTTGTTCTTCATCTGACCATACTCCCAAAACAAAACTTATAGTGTCATAGGTTTTATTTTCATTATAAATGCCAAAACGTAGTCTTGAATAATTAGGTGTATTTAGTTGTGCTTCAATATCTTTTAAACCATTGTGTCCGCCGTCGCTTCCTTTTGGCTTTAACCGAAGTTTACCAAAAGGTATATTTAAATCATCAGTAACAATAAGAATATTTTGAAGCTGTATATTTTCTTTTATAGCCCAGTATCGAACAGCCTTTCCACTTCTATTCATCAAAGTCGAAGGCTTTAATAATATTAATGATTTCCCTTTAATATTAGTTTTGCAAATAGCTCCGTAGCGTAAGTCCTCAAAGATTAAGTTTTTATCACTTGCAAGTGCATCTAAAATATCGAAACCAACATTGTGTCGTGTATTACGGTAGTCGTCCCCTATATTACCTAAACCTACAATTAAAAATTTTTTCAAGGGGTCGTTTGTTTCTGATTGATTTTTTCTTTTGAAGAGGTTAAATCTAAATGAGAAACGCATTTTTAAAGATAATTATAAAAACACACAAAAATTTTAATAAGGTGCTTTTAAAATATAAAAGCACCTTACTAACTTATTTAAGTTGTAGCCTTTTCTTCTGTTTCTGTAGTCTCTTCTTCACCTGCGTCGTCTAGGGTAGCCTCTTTGATAGAAGCTCTAGATGTACGTACTTGACAAATAACCATATTATCTGGGTGTAAAAATGAATATAAATCACTTTTTACATCTGCAGTGTATAATTTGTTTCCTAATTCAAGGCTAGAAATATCTGCAATAATAGTATCGGGAAGGTTTTTTGGTAAAGCCCGTACACGTAATTTTCTTTTGTTAACAGATAATACACCACCGCTGTTTAATACACCAGGGGCTGCGCCTTCAATTTTAACAGGAATGTTTATCGAAATTTCCTTGTCTTCTGATAATTCGTAAAAGTCAACATGAAGAATTCGGTCACTTACTGGGTGAAATTGAATGTCTTGTAATATAGCATTAATTGTAGTGTTATCATCTAAATTGATTACTACTGTGTGTGCATTTGGAGTATACACAAGTTTACTGAAATCGAGTTCTTTTGCAGCAAAATGTACGGGATTGTTTTTCCCGTAAATTACGCAAGGAACCATATCAGCATTACGTAGAGACTTTGTCGATTTTTTGCCTACGCTTTCTCTTTTTGATCCATTAATTGTAATTGATTTCATAAAATATATTAATTGTTTAAACTATAAATTTTGAGCTAATAGACCTGTTTTCATGAACTTCACGCATTGTCTCTGCAAAAAGGTCAGCACAGGTCAATATTTTTATTTTAGGGCTTTGTTTTTTTGTTGGAATAGAGTCGGTAACAATAAGTTCTTCTAATAATGAGTTTTCGATAAGTTCAAATGCTTTTCCAGAAAGCAGAGCATGTGTACAAATTGCCCGAACCGATATAGCACCACGGCTTTTCATTAGTTCTGCTGCTCTACTCAGTGTATTTGCGGTATCTACCATATCATCTACAAGGACAACGTTCTTTCCTCTTACATCTCCAATTAATTCCATGGACGAAATGACATTTGCTTTTTGGCGTTGTTTATAGCAAACAACAACATCGCTTTTTAGAAATTTAGAATATGCGTAAGCACGTTTAGACCCCCCCATATCTGGAGAAGCGATTGTAAGGTTATCTAAATTTAGTGATTTTAAATAGGGTACAAAAATAGTTGACGCAAATAGGTGATCTACTGGTTTTTCGAAAAAACCTTGAATTTGATCTGCATGCAAATCCATAGTGATAATGCGCGTGGCACCTGCAGTTTCAAGAAGTTTAGCGACTAACTTTGCCCCAATCGGAACTCTGGGTTTATCTTTTCTGTCTTGCCTAGCCCAACCAAAATAGGGCATAACAGCAGTAATATGACGCGCAGAAGCTCTTTTTGCTGCGTCAATCATAAGTAACAATTCCATTAGGTTTTCTGGACCTGGATGTGTTGAACCTACTAAGAAAACTCGCGAACCTCTTACAGATTCTTCGAAAGAAGGTTGGAACTCTCCATCGCTATAATGCGAAAGCGTAACGTTCCCCATTGAGATACCAAACTTATCTGCAATTTGCTTAGCAAGGATTTCACTTTGAGTACAGCTAAAAATTTTTGCACTTGGTTTCACTTTACCGTATAAATTTATTACCCCAATGTTAATTTTGGACTGCAAATTTAGAAATTATTTTAGCTCAAACCTTGTTTAGCACAATTATTTTAGTTGAAAGAAAATAATTCTCTATTTTTGTACTCTAATTGCCTCGGTGGCGGAATTGGTAGACGCGCTGGATTCAAAATCCAGTTCTTTCGAGAGTGTGGGTTCGATTCCCACCCGAGGTACTATAAAAGAATACGTTATATTCTAAAATAATTCTAAATAGTATAACGTATTACTACTCCCATTTAGGTTTTCGTTTTTCTAAAAAAGCACTTAAACCTTCTTTTGCTTCAGGTGTAGATCTAACGTTGGCAATTGATTCTGCTGTAAATTCTATTACTTCTTGATTAATAGGTTTTCTGCTTATTTCGAGGACTAAGTGTTTTGTTTTTTTGACAGCTTCAGGGCCATTTCTTAAAATAATATGGGCTAGTTCATCAATATAATTATCTAATTCTTTTGTTTCAACAATTTCGGAAAGTAATCCATAGTGAAGAGATTTTTCTGCGGTTAGTGTTTCTGCGGTTAACAATAATCTTTTTGCAGCTCTTTCGCCAACTGCATAAACGACATACGGAGAGATTGTCGATGCTATTAAACCAAGTTTAACTTCGCTTAGTGTTAGTTTGACGTCTTTGGTTCCTATAGCAATATCGCAACAACAAACTAGCCCAACGCCACCGCCAAAGGTTGCACCTTGCACTCTAGCAATTGTAGGTTTTGGAAACGAATAAAGTGTATGCATTAGTTTTGCTAAGGCAAGACCATCTTTTTTGTTTTCTTCAAATGAATTTTGCCCCATTCGGCGCATATAATTAATATTTCCACCAGCACAAAAGCTTTTACCTGTACTTGCAAGGACTATTAGTTTTACAAGGGTATTATTTTCTGCTCTTAAAAGTGCTTGAGTGATAAGACTAATTTGTTCTTCATTAAAAGCATTGTGTACTTCCGGACGATTCATAACAATATAAAGCACACCTTTTGGCGACAAAAACTCTTGAACAGTTTGACTGACAGATATTTCGTTTAGAGTAAGGTTTTTTAAAAAGGATAACATGGATTATAGTGTGTTTATAAATTTGACTTTTAAAAAATATTATTGAGTTATAGGAATTTGGGTTTCTTTAATCTTTTGAAAGCCTCCTTTTATATCAACAATATTGTGTATCCCTCTACTTTTTAGAATAGAAGATGCAATTATACTTCGATACCCTCCGGCACAGTGAATATAAAAATTTTCATCTTTTGGGTATTCATCGAGATGTTCGTTTATAAAATCTAATGGCGTATTTATTGCGTTTTCTATATGCCCAGAATTATATTCTGAAGGTTTTCGGACATCAAAAATATTAGGATTTTTAGTGATGTGTTTTTCAAGATCTGTAGCATCAATAGATGCGATGGTATCAATAGTCTTGTTAGCATTTTCCCAAGACTTAAATCCGCCTTCTAAAAAGCCTAAAGTGTTATCAAACCCAACACGCGAAAGGCGGGTAATTGCTTCTTCTTCTCTTCCTTCGGCGGTTATTAATAGTATAGGATGCATAACGTCTCCAATTAGTGTTCCTACCCATGGGGCAAAGCCTCCATCGAGACCAATAAATATAGATTTGGGAATATGTCCTTTAGCAAAATCAGTTTGCGAACGCGTATCTAGTATAATAGCTCCTGTTTTTTCAGCTTCTTGCTCAAACTCTTCGACAGAGAATCCTTGAAACCCTCGTTTAAGAATTGTATCAAAATCTTCGTATCCCTCTTTATTAAGTTTCACGTTTTGTGGAAAATATTGTGGTGGAGGTAATAAATTATCAGTTACTTCTTTAATAAATTCTGCTTTTGTCATATCATGCCGTAGGGCATAGTTTATTTTTTTTTGCTCTCCAATAGTCCCTACAGTTTCTTTACTCAAATTTTTACCACAGGCAGAACCTGCTCCATGGGCAGGGTAAACAATTACATCGTCTGCCAAAGGCATAATTTTGGTTCTAAGGCTGTCATAAAGTAACCCAGCTAATTGGTCTTGTGTCATGTGTGCCGATTTTTGTGCTAAATCGGGGCGACCGACATCACCTAAAAAAAGAGTGTCTCCGCTAAAAATAGCATAATCTTTTCCGTTTTTATCTCTGAGCAAATAAGTTGTACTTTCAATGGTATGCCCAGGTGTGTGAAGAACAACTAATTTAAGTTCTCCAATAGAAAACGATTGTCCGTCTTTTGCAATGATTGATTCAAAAGAGGTTATAGCGTTTGGACCATATATAATTGGAGCTCCAGTTTGCTTTGATAAAGTAATATGACCGCTTACAAAATCTGCATGAAAATGAGTTTCAAAAATATATTTGATTTTTGCACCATCTTTTTTTGCTCGTTTAATATAAGACTCAGTTTCTCTTAGTGGGTCAATAATTGCGGCTTCGCCCTTACTCTCAATATAGTAAGCGCCTTGAGCAAGACAACCTGTATATATTTGTTCAATTTTCATTAGCTTTTTTTTCGATTACTTTGAGTATTAACTATTTTTTGAATATCAGATATTTTTGCTTTCTTTCGGTACGTGTCAACAGCCTCTGCAGTATTTATAAATAAATTTTCTTCGCCAATTATACCAACTAAAGAGTCATTAAAAATAATATCTCTAATAGGACCAATTGCTCCTGCAATCATTATTTTTAACCCATTATTTTTTAGTTCACTACACGTTTTAGTTAGCATATTAATAGCGCTAGAATCGATATAATTAATAGATTTTGCATCAATAATAACAAGTTTAAGAGACGCTCCTTTTAAGCCTATTTGATGCATTAATTCTTTTTTAAAAAACTCTTGATTACCAAAAAAGAGCTGAGCGTCAAAACGAAGAATTAAAATAGATTCATCGTCTTCTATATGTTCTTTAAATCGGTTAATATTTTTGTAATATGAGGTTTCTTTTATCTGCCCCAAAATCGCAAAGTGAGGCTTAGAGGTTCTATAAACCATTATTATCAAAGACAATATTATTCCAATAATAATACCTTGAGCTATCCCTAGTACCATTGTAGCTATAAAAGTACCTATGAGAACAAGGCACTCTTCTTTGTTTTTTTTCCAAAGTACTAAGGGGTATTTAAAATCTACTAACCCAAAAATAGATACCATAATTATAGCAGCTAAAATTGGAATAGGAAGATAGAAAAATAAAGGTGTAAGGAATAGTAGAGTAAGTAAAACTAACCCTGCACTAAATAAAGAAGCTATTCCTGTTTTTGCACCTCCTTGGTCTTGAATGGCAGACCTAGAAAACGAAGCTGTTATAGGATATGTTTGAGCAAAAGAACCTACAATGTTTGAGCTTCCTAGAGCAATGAGTTCTTGGTTTGGGTCAATGTTATATTCAGGGTGTTTTTCTTCAATAGATTTTGCTATCGAAATAGCCTCGGTAAAACCAACTAAGGCAAGTACAACAGCAATAGGAATAAGTTTAAAGAGCTGTGAACTATCGAAGCTTGGTATTTTAAGCGAGGGTAATCCTTTGGGAATATCTCCTACAACTTCAACTCCTTGGAGTTGCCATTGGGTCAGATAAAGAATAAGAATACCTAATACTACAACAAAAAGGATGGCTATTTTTTTATTTATTTTTTGCATCACTTTAATTAATAGTATGCCAAATATACCTAACCCAAAACTTAGTAAATGGATTTCTGAAATATGAGTAATTAGCTCTTTAATTAACACATGAATTTTACTAGTCTGAGCCATATCAATTCTAAACAAATGCTTTAATTGGCTTAGCCCAATAATTATAGCAACGGCTGATATAAACCCGTTTAATACAGGTTTAGATAAAAAATTAACTAAAAAACCTAGCTTTAGAACGCCTAGTAAAAGTTGTATAACCCCAACAAAGAGTGCTAAAAAAATTGCAGCACCTATATACTGTTCAATGCCAACAATTTTAAGTGTGCCAATTCCTGCAGCAACAATTAGAGAGTCCATTGCAACAGGACCGATAGAAAGCTGTCGTGAGGTACCCATTATAGCATAGACAATTTGCGGAGTAAGGGCAGCATAGAGACCAAAAACAGGAGGCAATCCAGCAAGTATGGCATAAGCCATTCCTTGAGGAATTAAAAGTATTCCAGCACTAACGCCAGAGAGGGCATCGTCTGTTAGCATACCTTTTTGGTAGTTCGGAAGCCAACTTAGTATAGGAAAAAGGCGTTTCAATAGTTTTTTTTTACAAAGCTACATTTTCTTTTACTAGAAAAAAAAGATGTTTAAATGTCAAAAATTCAAACATCTTTTTTAGCTATATATAGAATACGACCGATAAACAATATTAACAGTATATAAACACATTATTAAAACTTCTTTATTATTTAAATGTTGGTATGAGAAAATTATTTTACCTCTTTAGGCGTAGAAAGCAAATGTAGTTGAGTAAAGTTTATATAAATTTAATTAGAAATTTGCTGTACTAAAATAATATTTGTAATTTTGCATACTATTATTAGCAAAATAATTTTAATGAATTATGAAAAATTTAGGTAAATATGAACTAGATAATATATATAATGTTGATTGTGTTGATGGCATGAAATTACTACCTGAAAACTCAATCGACTTGGTTATTACATCTCCACCATATGACGATTTAAGAAGCTATAATGGTTATATATTTGACTTTGAAAATATAGCTACAGAATTATTTAGAGTAATGAAAAAAGGGGGAGTTGTGATTTGGGTAGTTGGTGATAAAATTAAGAATGGGAACAAGTCATTAACAAGTTTTAAACAGTCCTTGTTTTTTCAAGAAATAGGATTTATGTTCATGACGTAATGATTTATCAGAAGAAAAACACTCCTTTTATGCGTTCCAATGCGTATACAAATTGTTATGAGTTTATGTTTGTTTTTTCAAAAGGAAAACCAAAGACCTTTAATCCGCTTAAAATTAAAACAGTTAGAAATGGTATCGAGAGACTAGTTACTAATAAGAAAGCGGATGGGATAAACAAAAAAATATTAGGAGAATTGAAAAGAGAAAAAACAAGAACAAATATTTGGGATTATGCTGTTGGGCTTGGAGGTTCTACAAATGATAAATTTGCATTCGAACATACTGCAATCTTCCCAGAAAAATTAGCATATGAACATATTTTATCATGGTCTAATGAAGGGGATGTTGTTTTTGATCCAATGTGTGGCTCTGGCACAACGTGTAAAATGGCAGCAATAAATAACAGATATTTTTTAGGAATGGAAATATCAAAGGATTATACAGAAATCGCAAAAAAAAGAGTAGAAGTATTAAATAATCAACTTTTCAGGTAGGTTACTTTGAATGCTTATTTAAATATTTGATAGCTTTTCGCATAAGCTTAATGTCATCTTTAAATCGACCTAATCCAGTATTACAACTATCGCATAACCATTCTCTTGCATTTCCTGTTAAATGATTATGGTCTTTTACAAGATTAGCTGTAATACCAGGAATAGAACCTTTTTCACAAATAGGGCAAATAAAAAAGTACTTTGGTTTAACCTTATCAAGTCTTTCTTTCTCTTCAGACTTAAGGCTTACACCATCAACTTTTATCCTACAAGATTTACAACTTGGTCTTGTTGTTTTTCTTCCTTTAGCGTCTGTTTGATTAATATCAAATTCTTCTATATCCTTTTTAAGGATATGACAAACATTACAAATTTTAAATTTATGGGGCTTCCCTGTTTTTTTAACATCTAAATATTTAATATTGGTAATATCTACTTCATAAGTAATCTGTTTTCCAATAAAAAACACACTAAATTTAGTATTACTCAATTTAGATTTTACCAAGCCAACTGAATTTTTTTCAAAAATATTAACTGTAGTAGTTAAAGTAATAAAATCATTAACTTCTATCATATTCATCAAATAAATCGTTTATACTTACTTCTAAGGCATTAGCAATTTTTTCAATATTAACAAGAGTAATATTTTTTTCTGCTCGTTCAATCATACCAATATAAGTCCTATGTAAGTTGGCTTTAAAAGATAGCTCTTCTTGTGAAAGTCTTTTTTCCTTGCGAATTTTACGGACTTTATCGCCAAATTGTATTAATATTTCTTTTTTTAAAATCACTGCTAATTAAAGTATGCAAAGCTAACTTTAGTATTCATGACAAACAACAGACTATAGTTGGCATTTTACATAATGGAAGTGAATAACAGTTATACTGTAAGGAATACTTTATTCTTGGAAGTTAAATTGTTATAGTGAAATATAGCAATTTAAAAACCTAGTTTATCTTCGTTTTTAAAAAGAAAATCGGTGCCTAAATATTTGTCACCTTCGTTATAATACCACGCTCTGTTTTTGGGCATTTTAATTCCTTGAACTTCAACTTCTTCGGTGAGGAGAATATATTCCCCATCATTCTTAGTTTCATCGTGATAAAACTGGTAAACTTCCATAGCAAACGTGTTGGGGTCAAAATAGAAATACCAAGTATCTTTCCCTACTCCTTCTTCATAATTGACCTTTAACACTAAATACTCTTTACCCTTGAATTTCTTTTTTTGCACTTTTGGATCTATTATTGTCCCAGGGTCTTTCAATTTCATAGGGAGACCGTATAGATAAACATAATAATCTCGTTTTCTTAGGGTTTGTTCGCAAGTTAAACGATGCTTTTTTTCTTGTGTTTTTGTAAACGTTGTTCTTCCGTTTAGGCTAATAAAACATTCATCTTTGTTAACCTCTTGAATAATTGTATCGTCGTCTCGTTTCCATTCATTTTTGAAATGTTGCTTTTCTACATCAAAAAATATACTACTAACACGAAGAGACCTTCTAGGACTTTCCATAGTTATATTCAGTTCTCCAACAAATTTTGACCATTGATTATTAGGGTCGTGATATTGAATACTTTTATTTAAAAGTTCTTCTCCTGTTATCTCTTGACTAAAAGCAGCGGATTGTAGAAGTACACAAAATACAAGTAAAAAAGATTTAAGCATAATATGTTTTTAAGGTTAAAAAATACAACAGCTTAAATATAAAGGTTTTAATTGAAACTTTTGTGTATTCAATTATAAACCAAATATTAATCTATAGGTTTTGGGGGCGCAGGCGAAAACTCAAAGCATTCTAAATGGAAGTAATGTATAGAAGCCAGTAGGTGGTCAAAAATATCCGAAACAATATGCTCGTAGTTTACCCAAGCTTTATCAGTAATGAAAACATAAATTTCGATAGGAATCCCTTGTGAAGTAGGCGCCAATTGGCGGCACATTAAAGTCATGTTTTTGTTAACCATAGGGTGTTCCTCAAGATAAGAATGAATGTAACTTCTGAATAAACCAATATTAGTCAAATTCCGCCCATTTATCAAAAGCGATTTATCTACTTTTAACCCTTTATTATAAGATTTTATTTCGTTTTCTTTTGAAAGTATAGCGTTAGCTATTCGATTAATTTTTTTTAAGGGTTCTATTTCTGCATCTGTCAAAAAACGGATACTACTCACTTTTATTAAGAGAGAACGTTTAATTCGCCTTCCGTCCGAATCGCTCATTCCTCGCCAGTTAATAAACGAATCTGAAATTAATTTATAGGTAGGTATAGAGGTAATGGTATTATCAAAATTTTGAATTTGAACTGTTGAAAGGCTAATACTCATTACATTCCCGTCGGCATTGCTATGTGGCATACTAATCCAATCTCCAATACGAACAGTATCGTTTACTGTGATTTGAACACTGGCAACAAAACCAAGGATAGCATCTTTGAACACAAAAAGCAAAACTGCAGATAACGCTCCTAGGGTGGTTAAAAAAATCTTTACTTCGGTACCTGTTAAGATAGATAGAATGATAATCCCTCCGATAAACCAAAGGAAAATCATAATTACCTGAATATAACTGTCAATAGGTTTGTCTTTAAATGATTTTAACTCTTTTAAATAATCTCTAATAGATTTTAATAAAGCTCTAACTGTAGATAAAATTATAACTATTGTAAGTGCTTCAAATATATTTTCCACCCAATTTTGAGAAGGGAAAGTAGAGGGAATTATTTTGTGTAATAAAAACAGTGCAGGAAAATAAGAAAGTAAGTTTGGTATTTTGCGAACAACTAAAATATCATCAAAATTACTTTTAGTTTTTTTTGAAACACGAACAAATACCCCTCGAATGGCTTTTTTAGAAATCCAAAAAAGAATTAAAGCAATAAATAAACTTACAATAAGTATAGTGCTTATTGAGATTAACTCAGCTATCAAAGAATTAAAGCCTTGATTAATAAGTTCATCATAAATAATAGCTTTAATTTTGGTGCTTTGCATAGCGTTTATTTTTATGCAAAATAGTCAATTTTATTAATTATATCCAAAGTATATAGTATTCGAAACATATTTTTGAAGATTATAACAAAGTAATTCGTAAATAATAATCATTGCTAAAAAATATCTACCTTAGAACCCAAAAAATTAAAATAATTATGCGTTTTTTCACCCATCCTTTGCTCCTAATATTAGTCTTTATGGTAGCGAGCTGTACTCAACACAAAACTTCTAAAAAGAAAATAAATGCAGAAGAAATTCACAAAGCAGTCATAACGATAGACACTCACGATGATATTGATGTTGGTAATTTCACAGATTCTATAAATTATAGTTCGCCTACAAAATCACAAGTTCATATTCCTGGGATGATAGAAGGAGGGTTAGATGTTGCTTGGCTTATTGTATATACGGCTCAAGATAGTTTAAATGCAGAAGGTTTTGCAAAAGCAAGAAAAAATGCAGACGCAAAATTTAGTGCAATTCACCGCTTGGTTAATATATATGCTCCTGACCAAATTGAACTTGCACTAAGGTCTTCGGATGTTCGACGTATTTGGGAGAGCGGAAAAAAAGTAGCTATGATAGGTGTAGAAAACGCATATCCAATAGCAGAAGACATTAATAATGTTAAGATGTTTTATGATAGAGGCGCACGTTATATGTCATTGGCGCATAATGGACATAATCAATTATCCGATTCGCATACAGGAGAGAAAGAGGGTGTTTATTTGCATAACGGAATAAGTGAGTTTGGGAAACAGGTTATCGAGAAAATGAATTATTATGGAATTATGGTTGATATTTCGCATCCGTCAAAAGAAGCCATTCGACAAACAATTTTACATTCAAAAGCACCTGTTATAGCATCGCATTCTTCTGCACGTGCTTTGTGTAATCATTCGAGAAACTTAGATGATGAGCAATTACAATGGTTAAAAGAAAATGGGGGAGTGGTACAGACAGTGGCTTTTAGTTCTTACTTAAATGCCGAGAAACACGATAAATTTAGTAAAGCTAAAGATTCACTTTTAAAAAGAGTTGGAGAACAACATCATATCCCTGTTTTGAGTAGGACAGAAATGAGAGCACTTAATTTTACAGATTTACAGATTTATTTAAAACAACAAGATAGATTATTGAAATTAGCTGAAGGAGATTTAGAAACTCTAAAAGAAAAAGTCCCTCCAGTATCTGTAAGTGACCTTGTAGATCATATTGATTATATAAAAAATAAAATTGGAATTAACCATGTGGGGATTAGTTCTGATTTTGATGGAGGAGGAGGTATTGAAGGTTGGAGCGATGCCTCGGAAACTCTAAATGTGACTAAAGAATTAGTAAATCGAGGTTATACCCAAGAAGAAATTGAAAAAATATGGGGCGGAAATTTACTTCGAGTTATGGAAGAAGTTGAAGCTATAGCCACCGAGCTACAGAAGTAACAAAGCTAATAAGGTATTGAAATATATAATTCTTTTTCTTTGCACACTTTTTTTAGGGTGTCGTAATGAAGATACAAAAGAGGTTACTGTTTCTAATCAGTTTAACGATTATATCGACTTTAGAACAGGTAATATTCCACTTTTAATTATATCAGTTCATGGCGGAGACCAAAAACCCCAATGGATTAAAAAAAGAACCTGTCAAGATGCTAAAGTACTGGCAGACGCATTTACCTTAGGGATTTCGACTTCTCTCGAAATTGAACTAAAAAAACTAGGCTATTCTCCTTATATTATAGTGAATAAGTTGCATCGAGAAAAACTTGATTTAAACCGATCATTAGAAACATCAAATTGTGGAGATTCTACTACGGAAGCGTATTGGAAAACCTTTCACAACCAAATATTTAAGTTTAGAGAAGAAATCCAAACTCGTTTTGGAAAAGGGTTGGTTATAGATATCCATGGGCATGGGTTTTCAAAGCAGCGAATTCAATTGGGATATCTTTTGTTTTCAGACGATTTAAGAAAAGATGATGAGGTAATTAATACAAGCACTTACATTAATAAAAGTTCTATAAAGAGCTTAATTAATAATAATCAAAAAGGATTTACACTCAGCGATTTGCTTAGAGGACCAAATTCATTAGGAGCTTATTTAACTCAAGAAGGCTACCCAACAGTACCTTCGCCCAATGATAGAGCACCTTTGGTTGGAGATGGTTTTTTCTCTGGAGGACATAACACTAGTATTTATGGTTCAAAAAATGGCGATAATATAGATGCAATTCAAATTGAGTTGAACAAAATAGGCTTGCGCGACACTACAGAGAATCGAGAAAAACTTACGCTATCTTTAGCTAAATCTATTATGGCTTATCTTAAATTCCACTATCAGGTGAATTGAATCAATTTGTGTAAACTAGCCCTTGACAACTAAGAGAAACTCTTAAAATTGTTATACCCTTATTTTAAATAAAATATTTATATTCGTTTTATTAAAAAATGAAGATGTTTAACCCTTTATAAACTTATTATTATGAGTACACAAACAAAAGACACACAAAGCCAAATAACACCAAACCAAGCCATATCTCTATTAAAAGAAGGCAATAAAAGATTTTTAAATAAAGAAATGATTAATCGGGATCTTAATCTTCAGGTTAAAGAAACTGAAAATGGTCAATTTCCTTTTGCTTGTATTTTAGGATGTATTGACTCTAGGGTACCTTCAGAGCTTGTTTTTGATCAAGGTATTGGAGATATATTTAATGTTAGAATTGCAGGAAATTTTGTAAATACAGATATTCTTGGAAGCATGGAATTTGCCTGTAAAGTCGCAGGGTCAAAATTAATATTAGTACTAGGACATACGCAGTGTGGAGCAATTAAAGGAGCGTGTGATGATGTTAAACTAGGAAACCTAACCGATATGTTGGCAAACTTTGATGAATCGTTAAATAATGTCACTTTAGAAGGAGACCGAAGTTCTAAAAACACCTCATTTGTAGACTTAGTAACTGAAGAAAATGTTAATGTAACTGTTGATAAAATTAAGACTGATAGCCCATTATTAAACGAAATGTTTACCAATGGCGAAATAGATATCGTTGGAGGTATTTATGATGTTTCAACAGGCAACGTTCGTTTTTTATAAGTCTATGAAAAAACTAACCTTATTTTTATTTTTGGCGGCTACTATTACTGGGTATTCTCAATCGGATCGTTTTGGTAATTGGCTAATGTATTTTGGGCAAACTCAGTTAAGCGAAAAATTTAGTTTGCATACAGAAATTCAATACCGAAATGACGACTTTCTTTTAACTGATATTGAACAACTATTGATTCGTGGAGGATTAAATTATCATTTTTCTAAAAACCTAATGTTTACCGCAGGGTATGGTTATATTCCGTCATATCGACTAGAAGATAATTTACTCTCTGCATTCACAGAAGAAGATAGAATATGGCAACAAATTATTGTAAGAAATAATCTTAAATCATTTTCATTAGAACACCGATTAAGACAAGAACAAAGATGGATAGGAAGTGTTTATAGAGGACGATTTAGATACCGCATATTGGCTTCAATTCCTTTTAGTATAAAAAACCAAAAAAAGTATTCGATTAATTTTTATGATGAAATTTTCTTAAATACAAAGGGCGAAGCTTTCGACAGAAACAGGCTTTTTGCTTCTCTTGGATATAAGATTAATCCGAAAACATCAGTTCAAGTAGGTATTTTAAATCAAGCTGTGAAGAATAATGATAAATGGTATTTTCAAGTAGCTATATTTTTAAAAGGTAGTGTAAAGAAAGAAAAGACAGAACCCGAAGTAAAAGATTAAGTTTTTTTATAGTAAAGGACATCTTCTAACTAATACATATCAACCCTATAACTAGAAGTAAAAGCGGTTTGCTTTAAAATTATAGACCATAAGTACGTTCTGGTGAAAACATATGTATTGGCATAGACAATTTTTTATCTGAAATAATTTCAGAAACTAATTTTCCTGTGCCTGGTCCTAAACTCCAGCCCATCATAGCATGTCCAGTAGCCAAAACTAAATTAGAACAAGAGGAATGCCGTCCAATAAATGGCAATCCGTCTGGCGAAAGCGGTCTAAGTCCACATTTAGCATTTTGTTGATCTTCTAACGAAATTTTGAGTTTTGGGTAATAATTATTTACTGCTTTAGCAATGGCATTAACACGGTTCATTTGAATATGATGGTTAATTCCTGATATTTCCATTGTTCCTGCAAAACGTGTAAACCCTTGCATAGGAGTTACCGCTACTTTAGACTCCATTAAAATTGCAGGCATCGAAATGTCTGTTGGAGCTTCTACATTAATACTATATCCTTTGCCTGCTTGTACCGATAGTCTAATCTGCAATAATTTGAGCAATTCTTCTGTCCAACTTCCTGCCGCAAAAACGACTTCATCAGCTTCAAAATCTCCTTGGTTTGTTTTAACAGCTGTTATTTTTTTGCCTTGCGTTTTAAAAGATTCAACTAATGTTTGAGTATGTATCTGAACTTTTTTAAGTTTCAAATTTTTAACTAACTCTTCCATAAAAACCCTAGGAGTTGAATGTGCATCGCAATGATAGTGGTATGCCCCTTGTATATTCATTTTAATATTGGGTTGCAATACATTAACCTCTTCGGCATTAAGTAAAGACACATCTAAACCTAATTTCTGGGCTGCTTTCATAACACTATACTCACCTTCTGCCGCCTCATCCGTTTGAAAAGCCATTAAAACTCCTCTATCTTCAAGATGAAAATTAAAATCTATCGACTTATGCATTCCATGATAAATTTCTTTGCTCAGTTCATTAATATTTTTAATTACCGAGAGTGAGCGTTCCACATGTTTTTTTGAACAAGACCGCATAAATTTCCAACACCAAGAAATTAAGTCCGCATCTAATCGCGGCTTTATATAGAATGGGCTTGACGAATTAAGCATCCATTTTAATCCTTTAGAAATCATACCAGGAGCTGCAAGGGGGACAATGTGACTAGGAGTTAAATACCCTGCGTTTACAAAAGAAGCCCCTTCGGATATTGTGCCTTTGTCAAGAACAACAACATCATGCCCTTCTAGTTTTAAAAAATAGGCTGAAGAAAGACCAACAATTCCTCCGCCAATAACAACAATTTTTTTCATTTAAATTAAATTACTTGAAATCCTTCTGCATAAGGACTATCTCTATCTATAATAATTGTATTATATCCTGTAACAAATGCACTCCCTTCAATACTAGGATAAATTGCTTTAAATGGACCTATTTGGGTTACATCTTCTACTTTGCCAGTAAATTTTGAACCGATAATACTTTCGTGAATAAAACTTGAACCTAGGGTTAAATTACCTTGTGCATACCATTGTGCCATTCTAGCAGAGGTTCCTGTTCCACAAGGCGACCTATCTATAGCTTTATCTCCATAAAAAACCGCATTTCGTGCCGTAGAGCTAGAATCAATTACACTACCTGTCCATATCACATGGCTACACCCTCTAATATTATTATCTTCTGGATGAACAAACTCTCCGATACGGTTGATTTGTGTTCTGAGTGATTTGCTATAGTCTATTAATTTCCCTGCGGTATAATGCTCCATTCCTTTAAAATTATTTTGCACATCAACTATTGCATAGAAATTTCCACCATAAGCCACATCAATTGATAATTTTCCTAAGCTAGGGTGTTTTATTTCTAGGTTTGATGCATATAAAAAAGAAGCAATATTAGTGAATTTTACCCGAGTTACTTTTTGCCCTACCTGTGTGTAAGACGCAATAATTAATCCTGCTGGAGTTTCGACCCGAATAACACCCTTTACTTTTGGTTGTATTATATTTTCTTCAATTAAAATAGTAATTGTGCCAATTAAACCATGTCCGCACATAGGCAAACAACCACTAGTCTCAATAAATAAAATTGCGACATCATTGCTAGAGTCAATCGGAGGGAAGAAAAAACTTCCGCTCATCATATCGTGCCCTCGTGGTTCAAACATAAGTCCTTTTCTAATCCAATCAAATTCCTCTAAAAAATGAAGTCTTTTTTCCATCATGGAATTTCCTTTAAGTTTGGGTGTCGGAGCAGTTACTACACGAACAGGATTCCCAGCAGTATTTCCATCAATACAAGTAAATTTTATGACTCTATTCATTCAATTTTTGCTCAATATAAGTTTCCACCTCTTTCTCCATTAGGGGGAGAGTTAGCGTACCTTTTTGTAATATAATATTATGAAACTCTCTAATATCGAATTGCTCTCCTAGAGCAGCTTCTGTTTTCTGGCGAAGTTCAGAAATTTTTAATTCTCCAACTTTATAAGCAAGGGCTTGCCCAGGCCATGAAATATAGCGATCGACCTCAGTGTTTATTTCATGGAAAGATAAAGCTGTGTTCGACGACATATACTCAACTGCTTGTTCTTTTGTCCATCCAAAAGCATGAATCCCTGTATCTACAACCAAACGGCAAGCTCTCCACATAGAATAAGTTAATTGTCCAAATCGTTCATAAGGGGTAGTATAAATCCCCATTTCGGCAGCTAATTTTTCGGTATATAATCCCCAGCCCTCTCCATAAGCAGATAAATAAAGAGACCGTCTAAAACTGGGAATAGTTTTTGGTAGTTCAGAATTTAAAGCCATTTGTAAATGATGCCCAGGAACAGCCTCGTGTGCTGTTAGGGCAGGTAATACATATAAAGGGCGACTATTTAAATTATATGTATTAACCCAGTAATAGCCAGGGTTAGTACTCTTTGGTTTTGTTGGGATATACCTACCTCCAGTATATTTGGGTGCAATAGCATCGGGGACCGGAGCAACTCCATAAGGCGTTCTTGGTAAGGTTTTAAAATATCGTGGAAGTTGTTCATCTAAGCGTTTGGCAATATCCCTTGCACGCATTAAAAGCTCGGCGCCTGTAGTTGCATAAAATTGCTTATCTGTTCGCAAAAAATATAAAAACTGTTCAAAACTACCTTTAAAACCTACTTCTTTAATAATGTCGTTCATTGCGGCTTTAATTTTCTTAACTTCTTCTAACCCCAAGTTATGAACTTCTTGAGCATTCATTTCTAAAGTTGTGTAATAGGCTATCCTATTCTTATAAAAAGCGTCTCCATTTGGGGTTTGGCTTACTCCAATTTCTTTTCTTGTTTTAGGATAATATTCGTCTTCGAAAAAAGTTTGAATCTTTTGAAAAGAGGGTATAACAGCTGCTTGAATTGTTTCTTTAGCAAGTTTAGTAATTGAATCCTTTTCTGAAGGACTTAATTGTTCTGGGAGTTGTAAAAAAGGAGAAAAGTAAAAATTTTCTTCTGCCGTTTCCGTAATATGTTTTTTATAACTTGTTTCATATCCTTTAAAAATAATTAAAGGTTGAGAAACGCCTTCAGCAAGACCTTTTCGAAGCAGCACTAAATTTTGATCTACAAATAAAGGGATGGATTTAAGCATTTTGATATAATTCTCTATTTGCTTTTTATTTGATAACGCTCGAACTCGATACACCAAACTATTATGAAAACCCGAGTCGGATAAAATTGGGTTTAAATGCATTTTATATTCAAAATATGCTAAATGATCTTTTAATAAAAATGTGAGTAATTCTAGTGAAATTTTATCTTCAGGCGAAAGCTCCTTATCTGAAATTAGTTCTATTTCCTTTAGTAAACCCGAATAAAATTGATACTCTGCTAAATACCGTTCTTCGGAGTGGTTACCTAAAGGGAATTTTTTAGAGTCATATGGTTCATAATCCTCATACGCTTTAATTACGTTATGTAATGCAGATGGTTTATCTTCTGTTTGAGGCGAGCAGCAAGCCACTGCAAAGGCAATAACAGATATAATTAATAAGAACTTTTTCATATTGTGTTTTTTTATAATAGTGATTTATAATCTCCTAACTCAGGGCGGTTCGCTAACGAATTATCAATTATTTTTTGAACCCTATTTCGTTCTTCTCCGCTCAACATTACCCTTGGTTTTCTAACGTATCCTGTGCCAATTCCTGTAGCGCGCTCACACTGTTTTATATTTTGAACTAATTGCGGAGAAATATCTAATTCTAGTAAAGGCATAAACCAACGATAAATAGCCAGAGCTTCTTCAATTTTTTTAGCTTTAGTATATGCATATATAGCAACTGTTTCTTTCGGAAAAGCATCAACCAAACCTGCAACCCATCCATCGGCACCCATTATTAAACTTTCCATAGCTAAAGTATCCACTCCGCATAAAATTTTATATCGTTTGCCAAATCGATTAATCATACGAGTGACATTTGAAATATCGCGAGTAGATTCTTTTACTGCTTCAATATTTGAGTGTTGTTGAAGTTCATCGAACATGTCTAATGTGACTTCAATTTTATAATCAATAGGATTGTTATAAATCATTATCGGAAGGCTTGTTGAGTTAGCAATTGCCGAAAAATAAGTAACCGTTTCTTCATCGGTAGCCTTATAGCGCATTGGAGGGAGCAACATCAATCCATCCGCTCCATTTGCTTCAGCGGCTTGGGCTACTTCAATTGCTTCATAAGTAGATTGCTCTGCTATATTAATAATAATCGGCACTTTACCCGAGATTACCTCTTGGGATTTTTTAAGTAGGTTTATTTTTTCTTTGGGCGTAAGTGTACTTGCTTCCCCCAAAGTTCCTCCTAAAATAATACCATGAACACCCGCATCTAACTGGGCTAAAAGATTAATTTCAAAAGCATCAAGATTAAGATTTTCGTTTACATCAAATTGTGTAGTTATTGCAGGCATAACGCCTTCCCAATTAAATTTCATAATACGTGTATTTTATTAAAGGTCAATGTAAATAAATTTCTATAAATTTATACTATTCAAAAATAATTAATGAATATTGACTCTATGGATTGGCAAGAAAATGCCACAGGTTTTTGATTTATTATTCAAAGAATTCACAAATATTTAGAACCAAATACGACTATATTATAAATGACTAATTAGGTTAGTCTTCTATAAAAAAAAGTCATTGCTTAACATACTCTTCTTTGAGTATCTGCAGGTCTTCCCAAAGAGTTTTCATTTCGACTTCGTTGGTACCGTCATAGTAACCCCTAATTCTACGGTCGGGGTCGACTAAAACAAAATTCTCGGTATGAATCATATCAAAAGGACCGCCATCTCCATCATCTTTCACTACAAAATAAGACTTGCGGGCGAGTTTGTAAATTTCTTTTTTATCTCCTGTTAATAAATTCCAATGTTGGTCTAAAACACCTTTTTCGAGCGCATATTTTTTGAGCTGTGCCACAGAGTCGATATCGGGTGTAACGCTAAAAGAAAGTAATTTAACCTGAGAACTTGATTTAATTTTCTCTTGTATTTTTGCCATATTATCTGTCATTATAGGACAAATAGATGGACAGGTCGTAAAAAAGAAATCGACAATAGTAATTTTTTTGTCATAGTCTTTTTGTGTAATGGTTTTTCCGTTTTGATTGATTAACGCAAAGTCGCTTACGCGATGATTTCTTTTAATGTGTTGTAGCGTGCTATCAACCAGTTCATAATGTATTTTGGCAGGCTGAAAAACAGGAAGTCTTTTTTTTGGTTTTAGAGCATTATAAAACAATACCAATGTAATAGCAGAGAATAAAGAAAACGAAATAATAAAAGCTCTATATTTTTTAAAAAAATCACCCATGAGAAATTAATGATAAAAGTACGCATTTTGTTAAAAGAAATTAAAATACCTCTCTAGAGGTTAGTTGAGAGCGAAAATCAGTATTTTTGGATTTTTATTTTTAAAACTCACTATATGAGTCCAATCATTATAAAAGGTATTCAGTTACTTCTTAGCTTATCTATATTAGTTATCCTTCATGAATTAGGGCATTTTATTCCTGCTAAACTTTTTAAAACTCGTGTCGAAAAATTTTATTTGTTTTTTGATGTAAAGTTTTCACTGTTTAAAAAGAAAATAGGGGAGACCGTTTATGGGATAGGATGGCTTCCATTAGGTGGTTATGTTAAAATTGCAGGAATGATTGATGAGAGTATGGATAAAGAGCAAATGAAACAACCTCCACAACCTTGGGAGTTTCGTTCTAAACCTGCGTGGCAACGTTTAATTATTATGTTGGGTGGGGTTATTGTTAATTTTATTCTTGGGTTTTTAATTTATGCCATGATTCTTTTTGTTTGGGGTAAAGATACTTTGACAAACGAAGCGATTCCTAACGGGATGGCAGTATCAGAACTGGCAAAAGAAATTGGCTTTAGAGATGGAGATAAAATATTGAAAGTAGATGGGCAAGAGCTAGATAATGTGTTGATGATAAATAGAGATTTGTTTTTGCGTTCGGTAAATGAGGTAGATGTATTACATATCGATGGTACAAAAGAGACGATTATAATACCAGAAGGGATAGGATCTAAAATGTTTAAGTCGGGGGACTTAAAACCCTTTACACTTCTTATACCTCCATCAATTGATGTTGAAGAAAACGGGCCAGCTGCAATAGCAGGACTGGTAAAAGGAGACTTTATTACACAAGTTAATGGAGTTGAAATAAATAGTTTTTCATTTTTAGTAGAACACCTTAAAGAGCAACAATACGACACTTTAGTAGTTGATATAAAAAGAGGCGAAAATCAAGTGTTTTCAAAAACTATATATCCTCGCAAAGACGGTACAATTGGAGTTAAATATTTAAGTTCAATTGAATATACTCACGTTGATTTGAGTTTGGGAGAAAGCATCATAGGAGGCGCTTCGTATGGATACTGGACTTTACATGATTATGCAGCTCAATTCAAATATGTGTTTACTAAAAAAGGAGCTACACAAGTAGGTGGGTTTGCAGCGATAGGGAATTTATTTCCTGCAGAATGGGACTGGAGAGGTTTTTGGGCGAGTACTGCTTTAATTTCAATTATTTTGGCTTTTATGAATGTATTACCAATCCCTGCTTTAGATGGAGGTCATGTAATGTTTTTATTATATGAGATGATTAGCGGAAGGAAACCAAATGATAAATTTATGGAATATGCCCAAATGTTTGGTTTCTTTTTATTGTTAGCAATTCTTATTTTTGCTAATGGTAATGATGTATATCGAGCTATATTTGAATAATATTGCAGTACATAATTATTTAAAATAAAACGGTTTTAAAATAAAAAGTTCAATCAAACCCAAACATTTTTTATATTTGGGGTGTATATTAAAAATAGTATCAATGAAAAAGTTTATCTCTCTGTTATTTATCTGTTTTTTCACTACTGTGTTTACAACAATAGTAGTTGCTCAAGAAACTAAAAAAGTATTAATTGAAGATTTTATAAAAGAACACAATAGTTTTGAAGTTCAGGATGATGGCGAAGTAAGGCCTATTAATGATGCTGAAATCAATAAAAAAATTAAGTTCTTTGTTGAAGAAAAGTACTCGAATGTTGAATTTACTAGAAACATCATTTGGGATTCCTACGAAACTTTTTTAAGTCCATACGATTCATATCATTATCACACTTTTTTCGTTCAAGTGAAAGCAGTAGATATAGATAGATTAAAGTATCTTGAGGTAATTTATAACCCTGAAACACTTAAGGTAACTAGTAATTTTGAATGGAACGAAGAGGAAGAGGAGTTTTTAGAAGTAGAAGAAGAAACTGAAGGCGACGAAAATTTGTAAAAACCATTAATTAGCTCTTTGGTTTTTATTTGATTTGTTTATATTTGCACCCACTTTAAATAGTCCTCCTTAGCTCAGTTGGTTAGAGCATCTGACTGTTAATCAGAGGGTCCTTGGTTCGAGCCCAAGAGGAGGAGCAAAAAGCATATAGAAGACTTTACAGAAATGTAAAGTCTTTTTTGTGTTAAAATTAAATTTTGATATATCAAATCTTCATTTACTCCAAAATTAAACAACATTATCTCCCAGCTATTTTTGCTTTTTAAGTACATTTGTTTTTTAAAATCATTCTAAATAGTGATTACATTAGATAAAATTGAGAAAGGACAACGCGGAAAAATAATAGAGTTCGATATTAATCTTCTACCCTTAAAATTAATTGAAATGGGCTGCCTCCCAGGGAATCAAGTGCATTTAGAGCACGTTGCCCCTTTAAAAGACCCCATGTACTTTGTAATAGACGGGTGTCACTTAGCAATACGAAAAGAAACAGCCAAACACATAACCATAGAACTCGTGTAGATGAGTAAGACCATTAATGTTGCTTTGATAGGAAACCCCAATACGGGTAAAACTTCTGTATTTAATACATTAACTGGGCTTAACCAAAAAGTAGGGAATTATCCTGGGATTACTGTCGAAAAAAAACAAGGCGTGTGTCGACTCAATAACACAACTAAAGCTCGTGTAATTGATCTTCCTGGAACCTATAGCCTTAACGCCTCTTCTATAGACGAAAGCGTAGTTATTGAACTATTACTTAATAAAAACGATAAGGACTACCCCGATGTAGCCGTAGTAGTTTCGGATATAGAAAACCTAAAACGGAATTTACTTTTATTTACGCAAATCAAAGATTTAGAAATACCAACTTTGCTAGTAATTAATATGTCTGACCGTATGTTGAGTAAAGGTATTTCTATTGATATTCCTCTGCTCGAAAAACAGCTAAAAACTAAAATAGCTTTGGTTAGTACTCGAAAAAATGAAGGTATTGACACTCTAAAATCATATTTAATAGAGTATCGGGCGTTATCAAAAGAACCTTGTACTGACATAAAAAAAATTGATGATAATTATTTTGAAAACCTTCAAAAGGTATTCCCTGGGCAATCGCTCTACAAACTTTGGTTGGTTATTACACAAGACGTAAATTTTGCTAAAATTGAACGCAAAAAAGTGGAAGATGCAACTAATTATAAAACACAATCGACAGCCCACTTAAAACGCCTACAACAGAAAGAAACAATTAAACGTTATCAATATATTAACCAATGCTTAAAAGAAACGTATTCGGTAAACCTTTCTATTGCAACCGATTATCGTTCTAGGCTCGACCGTATTTTGATTCACCCTTTTTGGGGCTATGTTATTTTCTTTACAATTTTGTTAGTTATCTTCCAAGCCATTTTCGAATGGAGTAGTATTCCTATGGACTTTATAGACGAAAGTTTTTCTTCTTTAAGTGAGTTTACTAAAGCGACCCTACCTTCTGGTTTATTTACCAATTTGTTAGCAGAAGGAATAATAGCTGGGTTAGGGGGTATTGTCATTTTTATACCACAGATAGCTTTCCTTTTCCTCTTTATTGCCATACTCGAAGAAACAGGTTATATGAGTAGGGTTGTGTTTTTAATGGACAGAAGTCTTCGAAAATATGGACTAAGCGGAAAGAGTGTAATCCCCTTAATTTCGGGGACAGCGTGTGCTATTCCTGCAGTTATGGCAACACGAAATATTGAAAACTGGAAAGAACGTTTAATTACAATTTTGGTTACTCCTTTTACAACCTGCTCTGCTCGTTTACCAGTTTACTTAATTTTAATTTCTCTAGTAATCCCCCAAGGCACATTTTTAGGAATGGGGTATCAAGGGTTAACTCTAATGGGGCTTTATTTATTAGGATTTGCTATGGCATTAATATCAGCATCGTTGCTAAATAAAATACTTAAAATTCGATCGAGAACTTATTTTTTAATTGAAATGCCCAATTATAAATTACCATTATTTAAAAATGTAGTTATAACGGTTTTCGAAAAAACTAAATCGTTTGTAGTTGAAGCAGGACGAATTATTTTGGCTATATCTATTCTACTTTGGTTAATGGCTTCTTTTAGTCCTAGAAAAGAATTTAAGCAAGCAGAAGAAATTATAAAATCTCAAGTTGCTAATAAGTCATTATCTGAAGAAGAACTAACTAACAAAATTGCAGCATTTAAGTTAGAGCATTCTTTTATTGGAATTTTAGGGAAAAGTATTGAACCTGTTATAACACCTTTGGGCTTTGACTGGAAAATAGGAATTGCTTTAATTAGTTCTTTTGCGGCTCGCGAAGTTTTTGTAGGCACTTTGGCAACCATTTATAGTGTGGGTAACGATAGAGAAGAAACAATTAAAACACGAATGGCGGGCGAGGTCAAATCAAACGGAGCATTATTATTTAATTTACCTACAGGAATATCGTTAATGCTATTTTATGCTTTTGCAATGCAATGTATGAGTACTTTAGCAATAGTTAAAAAAGAAACTAATAGTTGGAAATGGCCTATGATACAGCTTTTTAGTATGACATTAATTGCTTATTTTTCTGCTTTAATTGCGTATCAAATTTTAGTTTAATGGAAACCGTTCAAATTTTATTAGTGGCTATTGCTGGGATTTTATCAGTTCGTTTTCTATATAAAAAATTCTTTGCCAAAAAAACAGATAAAAAATGTGGGACAGACTGCGGGTGTAATTAGCAGGCTTAGTTTTTCATTAGACTTTCTATCTCTTCAACTTCAATAGGAATATTATGCATCAAGTTAATAGGTTCTCCGTTAGCTTGAATTACCACATCGTCTTCTAAGCGAATGCCAAAACCTTCCTCGGGGATATAAATACCAGGCTCTACTGTAAAGACCATATTGGCTTCCATTGGCAAATGTAAAAGCCCGTAATCGTGAGTATCTAAGCCTATATGGTGAGACGTTCCGTGCATAAAATATTTTTTATAGGCAGGGTAATCAGGTTTTTCATTTTTAATATCGGTAGTATCTATCAGCCCTAAACGCAGTAGTTCTGAAGTCATTATTTTTCCAACCTCAATATGATATTCTTTCCAAATAGTACCAGGAACTAAAAGTTTAGTAGCTTCTTTTTTTACACGGAGTACGGCATTATATACTGCTTTTTGTCTTTCGGTATAAACCCCAGAAACAGGAATAGTCCGTGTTAAATCACTAGCATAATTTCCGTATTCTGCTCCTGCATCAATCAAAATTAAGTCTCCCGCTTTGCACTGCATATTATTTTCGGTATAATGAAGTGTATTGGCATTTTTACCAGAGGCAACAATAGGAGTGTATGCAAATCCTTTGGAGCGATTTCGCAAAAACTCATGAACTAGCTCTGCTTCAATTTCATATTCCCAAACATTAGGTTTTATAAACTTTAAAAGCCTACGAATGCCTTTTTCGGTAATATTACAAGCCGTTTGGATTTGCTCAATTTCTTCTGAAGATTTTACCGAACGCAACTTTTGTAGAATAGGGTTGCTTTTGGCAACGCCATGCGCAGGATAATTTTCTTTACATTTTTTTATAAATCTATCTTCTCGTGTTTCTGTTTCTACGGCTTGGCGATAATGTTCGTTAGTGTTAAAATAAAACGTGTTATTATGTGTACTCAGCTCTTTTAAAACACGATCAAACTCTTGAATCCAAAATACAGTTTTAATTCCCGAACGATTTGTTGCTTGTTCTTTAGTTAATTTTGCACCTTCCCATACCGCTATATGATCATTGGTTTCTCGTACAAAAAGAACTTCGCGCATATTCAAATCGGGGGCATCTGGAAAAAGCAGCAAAATTGTTTCTTCTTGGTCAATTCCTGTCAAATAAAATATATCTCGATGTTGCTGAAAAGGTAATGTAGAGTCTGCACTTATGGGATAAGTATCATTAGAGTTAAAAACAGCAATACTTTTTGGCTCCATTTTATCCATAAAAGCGTTACGCGTATTATTATAAAAAACCGAAGGTAGAGGTTGATATCGCATAATTAGGTCTATTATTTCTCGTAAAGATAAAAATTTGAATGGGAAAACCATCTTCAAAATCGTTGTGCATTTATGCAACTAATTTATAATTCAGAGTATAATCTATTATCTTTGCATTGTAGTTTATGAAAAACGAAGAGCGTTTTATTGAAACCAAAAGAATAGAAGTTGAAGGGTCATCGCACTGGGAGGCTCCGAGTAATATTGCTTTAGTTAAATACTGGGGAAAGTACGGGGCTCAATACCCACAAAACCCTTCTTTAAGTTTTACATTGTCGAAATGTGTAACCCAAACTTTAATTAGTTTTAAACCTAAGCCGAGTTTAAATAACAATTTTTCGTTTTCGTTTAAGTTCGAAGGAAAAACAACCCCTAGCTTTTATCCTAAAATAGAGACTTTTTTAAAGCGAATAGACCCTTATGTCCCTTTTGTAAAAAATCATCATTTAGATATTGAGAGTTCTAATTCATTCCCTCATAGCAGTGGTATAGCTTCATCTGCCTCTGGTATGGCTGCATTGGCATTGGCAATTATGGATATAGAAAGAATGGGTAATCCGAATATGTCGGAATCTTATTTTTTGCAAAAATCATCGTTCTTGGCACGTTTAGGTTCGGGGAGCGCGGCCAGAAGTATAGAAGGACCTCTTGTGGTTTGGGGGGCTTGTAAAAATTTTAAGAATAGCTCAAACCTATATGGAGTTAAAATAGAGGCAAAGGTAAATTCAATTTTCGAAGAGTATCAAGACACCATTTTATTGATAGACAAAGGTCAAAAAAAAGTTAGTAGCACTCTAGGACATGATTTGATGAATAACCACCCTTATGCTCCTATTCGATTTAAACAAGCGTATGAGAATGTGAGTAAATTGAGCTCTTTTTTAGAGACAGGAGATATAGAAGCGTTTATTTATTTGGTTGAGTCAGAGGCTCTAACGCTTCACGCATTGATGATGGCGTCTAATCCATATTTTGTTTTAATGCAACCTAACACGCTTGAAGTCTTACAAAAAGTTTGGAATTTTAGGACAGAAACCAAAGTCCCTTTGTGCTTTACTTTAGATGCTGGAGCTAATGTTCATTTACTCTATCCTAAGTCAGAAAAAGAGGTAGTTTTAAAGTTTATTCAAGAAGAATTAATTGTATATTGTCAAGGTAAACAATATATTGAAGATCAGGTTGGTATTGGATCTAAAAAAATAACGTTTTAAGTATTTATGAAAGCCCCTTTATTTTACGCTAAAATTCTACTCTTTGGAGAGTATGGGATTATAAAAAATTCAAAAGCCTTATCAATACCTTATAACTATTATAGAGGAGGGCTTAAAGTTTCAAAAGATATTTCAACACGCAATTCGCATGAAAAATTAGTTTCTTTTTGCGATTATTTAAAAACTATTCCAAACTCAATAGTATCGTTTGACTGGGAAAAACTAAATAATGACCTTTCTAAGGGAATGTATTTTGATAGTAGTATTCCTCAAGGGTATGGCATAGGTAGTAGTGGTGCTTTAGTAGCTTCTATATATGACCAGTATGCGTTAAATAAAATTACGGTACTCGAAAACTTAACAAAAGAAAAACTACAACATCTCAAAATTATTTTTGCAGAAATGGAATCTTTTTTTCATGGCAAATCTTCGGGCTTAGATCCCTTAAATAGTTATTTGAGCTTGCCTATTTTAGTTAACTCAAAAAGTAATATTGAACCTACAGGAATCCCGTCTCAAAACCTTGAAGGCAAAGGCGCTGTATTTTTGCTTGATAGTGAAACGGTAGGCGAAACCGCACCAATGGTTTCGATATTTATGGAAAACATGAAGCAAGAACCATTTAGAAAAATGATGAAAGATCAATTTATCAATTATACAGATGCTTGTATAGATGACTTTTTAAGTGGCAATTTGAATTCTTTATTTACCAACATAAAACAATTATCTCATTTGGTTTTACATAACTTTAAACCTATGATTCCAAAGGGACTTCATAAAATTTGGGAACAAGGGATTGAAACTAATGATTATTATTTAAAACTTTGTGGGTCTGGTGGTGGAGGTTATATTTTGGGCTTTACCGAAGATTTTAATAAAACCAAAAGAATACTGAAAGACTATAGACTAGAGGTTGTTTATAATTTTTAGAAAATATGCTTTTTGAAAAGCGGGAAATAAAGAAAATTATATTTCGGTTATTCGCCCTTTTTGCTTCTGTTCGTGGGTATATCATCCTTACTCTTATTGCTGCTCAATATCTAAGTGCGCGTTATATTTTTGCTCCACAGCGGTCGTGGAAAGATATTATTTTTGACACTAATTTATTTCTATTAGTACTTGCAACCTCTCTTGCGATTGCAGGCGGATATATAATTAATAATTTTTATGACGCTGAAAAAGATAGAATTAACAGACCATATAAATATGCTTTGGAACACCAACTTTCTGTTTTTGAGCAATTATTTTCTTATTTTTTATTGAATATAGCGTCTGTTTTTTTAGCTGCATGGGTGTCCCTAAGAACAGTACCTTTTTTTATTAGCTATATTGTCGGTATTTGGCTCTATAGTCATTTATTAAAAAAACAATTTTGGGCAAGTAACCTCTTTGTATCTTTATTAGCAATTGTACCTTTTTTTGCCATAACACTTTATTTTAGAAATTTTTCGAGCCTCATTTTTTATCACGCTGCGTTTTTGTTTTTAGTTATTTTGACTAGAGATTTTTTAAAGGATTTACAAAATTTCAAAGGCGATTGGGTAAGACAATACAAAACGAGTGCTGTTGTTTTTGGCGAAAAAGTCACAAAACGAATAATTACAGTATTGCTATTTCTTACACTTATCCCAATTCAATTAATTCTTCTTGAGAAAGAACATATCGGGAGTATGTATTATTATTATATAACCGCAATACCTTTTTTATTTATTATCTTATTAGTCTTGTGGAATTCTCCAACTCAAAAGACGTATCTTTGGCTGCATAATTTATTAAAACTTCTTATTCTGACAGGGGTGGCGAGTATTATACTTGTCCGGTTTCCGCTTTCGGTATAAAGTAATTTTCACATACTATGAATTCAAAGTCAGATACTCCTTCGAAGAAACCGTCTAATACAACTCGACTAAATAAATTTATTGCTAATTCGGGAGTTTGTTCTCGCCGCGAAGCCGATATGTTTATCTCTATGGGTATGGTTAAAATTAACGGTAAAATTGTTACAGCAATGGGTTATCAAGTGCAACCAGGTGATGATGTAAGGTATGACGGTAGGAGGATAACACCAGATAAACCAGCCTATGTTTTGTTGAATAAGCCTAAAGGCTATTTAGCCTCGGTTAAAAAAGGGAATTATAAAAAAGATGTTCTCGAGTTAGTTAATAACGCGACCTCTTATCGAATTGACCCCATAAATGCTATGGATAGAACTACCACAGGGTTATTATTATTTACGAATGACGTTGATCTTAGGACAAAATTGAAAAACTTAAAACAAGGAATTCATAAAGTTTTTCAGGTGGTATTAGATAAGAATCTTGCTCAAGAAGATTTAGAAAAAATTAGAGGGGGTATTGTAATTGACAAGTTTAATAAAATTGAAGTTGATGATATTAGCTTTATTAAAGGGGAAGCAAAACGAAAAGTAGGCGTTGAAATAACTACAGAATTTCATCGTGCAGTTTTTCTTATTTTCGAAAAGCTAGGTTATAAAGTTGAACAAGTTGATAGAGTAGTCTTTGCTCATTTGACTAAGAAAAATTTACTTCGTGGTCGATGGCGACACCTTAACGAGAGAGAAGTTAATTTATTTAAAATGATGTAATAGGCTTTTTCGCGAAATTAGTTCGTATAAAAAGACACCGTAAATTATAAAATATTCAATTCCAATAAGTAAATAATTTTCTTTGAAGTCACTGTTTCCGTATGCCGAATAACTAAAAATAGCTAAGGCACTCCAAATTAATGGGTACGTATAATGTGTAAACATACTAAGGGCTACTAATGTGATTATATACCATGGATGAATGGTTGTCGAAATAAAGAAATAGCAACTTAGAACTAATAACATGCCGCTAACTACCATTTTAGGCGTTTTGTTTTTTCGGATAAAACTAAAAGCAGCGATTATACCTAAAATAATATAGGGCGACACTTTACCTAATTGCCGAATAATATTATATCCTTTTATTTCATATCCAATCTCTCGAATTAAATAGTATATACTGGCATTAAATTCAAAGCGATTGAACCAAAGGTTTATTGTGTTTAGATAATTATTTATGTTGTTTTCATTTATAAAAAAAGGAAAGAAAAATATAACAGAAAAGAGTATGCATAGAAACGCAAACGTTAAACTTTTTACTGGTTTTAAATAACGCCACAATATAGGTAAGAGAATTAACGGAATGAGCTTTGTGGCAATCGAGGCCGCCATTGCCACAGATGACCATTTTAAGTTCTGGGTGCGAAAAATTAAATATAGTCCTAACAATAAGAAAAATATCATAAACCCTTCCCAATGTAAATTACCAGTAAGTTCAATAATGACAAGAGGGTTTAAAAAATAGAATGCTATTTTTTCTTTTGGGAGGTTAAAAACACCCAGTAATTTAATTCCTAACCAAAAGATTCCGACATCTGCTAGGATTAATAAAAACCGAATTGAAATGATATTCCCAAGAATTGAATCACCAGCAATTAAATAAGAAATGTAAAACCCCAATTGGTTTAACGGGGGATAATTAGAATGATTCTCTGCACTTAGTCCTCCCATACCATTATAAAGTTCTTGGCTAAACGCATTGGAGAATATATTTGACTGAATTAAAATATCGGGAATACTCGTATACGGGCTTAAGCCTTTTGAAAGAAGCATGCCATCCCAAATGAATCGAAAAAAATCTTGGGATAATAGCGGTGTTGCTCCAATTAAAATTATTCTAAAAAGAAGACCCAGCCCTAAAATTTGTTTTAGAGATAGTCTTCTCAGATAAAGTAAGTAGCAGCCTAAAAAAAGGAGTATATATACTGAAATCAAAACAGAACTATGAGTTCTATCTACAGTATAGCCTAAGAACCAAAACCCACAGAGACAAGCAAAAATTAATAGAACTTCGAGAATTTTAAAAAAAGTTCTCTTGTTAATCATCAGGACTGTGTTCTGAAAGAATTAATGAAAACAAATCCAAACCCTAAGAAGAGCATCACATGAAATGGGAAAAGCCCAAAATCTCCTTTTTCTCCAATAGCAAAAGCGCTATACATTCCAAAAAGAAAATAAAGAGCAAGTAATCCTTCTCCAATAGTGTTTTTAGAAACTTTTCTTGGAATATATTTATTCTTTTTCCAAGAGTCTTTTAAGTTTTTAATGTTAAATTTTGGTGTCCTTATAAAGTCACTTTTTTTTCTTCTATGCCCTTCAATTACGGCTAAGGTGTTGTGAAAAGAAAAACCCATAGCAATGGTATAGAATGTAAAAAAGAGGCGTATATACTCTAAAAAATTGAGAAAACTATTCCCTTTCATATATCGGTAAAGCACCCAATGGCAACTAAATAAAATTAGTGTACTGATAATAAAGAAACTCGATAAGTCAAAATATAAACTAAGATGCCCCCATTCATTTTTAATATAAAGCATAGGGATACTTAAAATAGCCACAAAGAAAATGGTTAAAAACATGGTGCTGTTAAGTAGATGTAGAAAAGAATGTATTTTGGTTGATAGGGGAATATTATTAGCTGTAATTATTTTACGTATTGTTTTTTGGAAGTTTTCTGCACCTCCTTTATTCCATCGAAATTGCTGTGAACGTACGGCACTCATAACAACTGGTAATTCTGAGGGCGTTTCTATTTCTTCTAAATATTTAAATTTCCAGTTTTTTAGTTGTGCTCTATAGCTTAAATCTAAATCTTCGGTTAGTGTATCACCTTCCCAGTTACCCGCGTCTATAATACAAGTTTTTCTCCAAATGCCTGCGGTACCATTAAAATTCATAAAATGGTTTTTGCTATTTCTTCCTACTTGTTCTAATGTAAAGTGAGCATCAAGGGCAAAGGCTTGTACTTGTGTTAGTATAGAGTAGTTTCTGTTGATGTGCGACCATCGCGTTTGCACAACCCCAATTTTTAAATTTTCAAAATGCGGCACCGTTTTTAAAAGCCAATCGGGTTTTGGTAAAAAATCAGCATCAAAAATTGCAATATATTCTCCTTTGGCGACATGCAAACCTTCTTTAAGTGCACCTGCCTTAAAACCAACACGATTCTTTCTTGTAATATGAACAATGTCTAGTCCTTCTTTTTGGAGATTTTCTACAAGTGTTTTAGTTAATTCAACAGATTCATCAGTTGAGTCGTCAAGAACCTGTATTTCTAGCTTGGTTCGGGGATATTCTATATTATTAACACATTTTAATAAACGTTCTATTACATAAAGCTCATTAAAAACAGGGAGTTGAATAGTTACGAATGGAACAGACTCTGAGTCCGAAATATCAAGTAATTTGTAGGTAACGTCTTTCTTTTTAAATTGGATATAATTCCACAATAAATTGAGTTGACAAAGACTGTAAAGAAATATAAGTATTAATAAAATCGAATATAAGAACATTAAAAATATCGAAATGTATAACCAAATTCCTTCCATTCCAATCATTTAGAAAAATAGTGTTTGAATATCCACCCTATAATTTTTATTCCTGCAAAGATAGTTCCTTTTACTGTACCAGAAACTTTAGAAACACCTATTCTCTTTCTATAATGTACTTTAATTTCTTTATACGGAATTTTTTTACGTAAAGCTTTCAATTGCATCTCTACCGTCCACCCATAAGTCTTATCGTTCATCTCAAGGTCAAGTAGGGTTTTCCAGCGAATAGCCCTAAAAGGACCAAGGTCGGTGAATGAAGAGCGGTATAATGTTTTCATAAGAAAACATGCCAACCAATTTCCAAAAACTTGTTGAGGTGTCATAGACCCTTGTTCTCTAAATTCTTTTGCACGTGCCCCTAAAACAAAGTCGTATTCATTATTTAGTATAGGCTCAACAAGATGAATTAATTCCTCGGGGAAATCGGAATAATCGCCATCTAAAAAAACAACAATATCAGGAGTTGTATCTAAATTCTTTAGGTATTCAATACCTTTTAGGCACGCATATCCATATCCTTTTCTATTTTCTGACAGTACGGTGGCTCCATTCTGTTCAGCTACCCTAGCCGTATTATCATTAGAGTTATTATTAACAACAATAATTTCGGATACTATTTTTGGAATATCTCGAAGCACATAACTAATAGAGTCCTGTTCGTTAAAAGCAGGAATGATAACTTTGATAATTGGCTTCATTGATGTTTTTAAATCATTTAGATTTTTTTCATCTCTAAACGACGAAAAACAGACCTATTTTTTATTTACTAACTCCATTAGGTCTACATTATTTCCTAGTAGTACATCAGTAGGATTAATACGACCTGCTTCGGGTCCGTTTTCTAATTTTAAAACGCCTCGTGGACAGACTGCAGAACAAATACCACAACCCACACAGCTAGACCGTACAATGTTTTCACCTTTTTGTGCATAAGCCCTTACATCAATTCCCATTTCACAGTAGGTAGAACAGTTGCCACAAGAGATACACTGACCTCCGTTTGTGGTAATTCTAAACCTAGATTTAAAGCGTTGTACCATACCTAAATAAGCAGCTAGTGGACAACCAAATCTACACCAAACACGGCTTCCAAAGATAGGATAGAATCCTGTGCCAATAACTCCTGCAAACCAAGATCCAACTAAAAAACTATAGGTGTCTTTTACCCATTGCGAATTGATAGATAAGAACGACCTTGCCCCTGTAAAATAACAATATAGCGTAACCAAGGTCATTACTAAAGAGAATACCAAAACAGAATGAATTACCCAGCGTTCTAATTTCCAAGCATTTAAGCTTTTGTCTGAATGTTGTCTATAAGGGTCACCCAAAGTTTCGGCTAATCCTCCGCAACCACAAACCCAACTGCAATACCATCTCTTGCCAAAGAAGTACACCATTACGGGTACTATTACAAGCGTTAGAACAATTCCCCAAACTAAAATAAAAAGACCAATACCACCGCTCTTTGCTAAGCTTTTTAAGTTCCACTCAAAGAAAAAATCATAGTCTAAGGGGAATGCATTTTTAAAATCATATCCAGGCATTTGCAGGCTGGTCATTATTTCTGGAATTAAAAAAGCAACTACGATTTGGAAGAATAACACTGAGGTTGTTCGTATGACTTGGTATTTGTTATGTCTATATTTTATATACATTCTAGTTCCCATAACAATCATAAGAACACAGTATAAGAACCCATAAACAAACCATTGACTTGCAGCACCCCCATTTAAGGAAATACTGACTGGGTCTAAAATGAACGTCCAGTTAACTACATAATCTGGCATAAAATATAATAGTAAATAAAACCCAACTAGATAGATAAAGACGAGCCAGGCAATCCAACCGCGATTGGTTGCAGATTCTAAGTAGATGCCATTGTTTTTTATCCCAGGTTTACCTAGTAGAATGACATTAGGTAAAATAAACATTAACGCACCAATAATTCCTAAGCCAAAGGTAAGCCACCATGCCATACCAGAATTAGTTCTAGTAAAACCAGACCCCGCTTCTTTAGCTAGAGCAAAGCTTAGGGAATGAGGTTTTCCGTAGATTTTATATTTATATTGTTTACTTCTTTCTGCCCAGTTTTTTTCTTTACTGTATTTTTTAATTAATTGGTTATGATGCTCATTAGAAGCTTTATAAGCGTTTCTAACGCGTTTAGAAAAGTCAAAAATATTTAGTTTTTCATTTGTAACTACTGCTTTTGAAAGTTCCGTTTTAATTACATCGCTTTTATACCCTTTTTGTTCAATAAAAGAATCTAACTCTGCTTGAGATAAATTAAACGAACCTGAAAAAATAGATCCAGTAAACATAGCTAGCCCTATCAAAAATATAACTAATCCTGTTTGTTTTATTGCTTTCATATTGTTTAAACTTTACTAAAAATTCGTTTCCAACTTTTTTTCTTTAACTGAATATTTGTGCCATTTTCTTCGTTGAATTTTGCTATAAGATCGGCTTCATGTAGCTTGTAAAATTCAGGGTCAAAATTAGCGTCAGCTAAATGTTCTAAAACATATTCTATAGACTCATTATTAGACAACCATCTATCAAAAATTTCGTGTCGCATTCTAATCCCGAACGTATTTATTCCTAAGAATTTTTTTGTGTTACGGTCATAGGCAATGGTAATAACTATATTTACATTAGTTGGTTCCCAAGAAAAATGAATTACGTTTTCTGCAGGCTGAGCCAATACTGTGCCGTAGGTCTGATATTCGATTTCAAAAAACTTGGCACTATTGAACCAATACCCAGGGTTATATGCTGTTTTGTTTCCTGTTAGTGTTTGGGCTAATGTTTCGCCCATCATACGCCCAGTGTACCAAACGGCTTCAATAGGTCTTCGTCCAGGGACAGGTTCTTGTTGTTCGGCACAATCTCCAATAG
Source organism: Candidatus Arcticimaribacter sp. (assembly GCA_965277835.1). GTDB lineage: Bacteria > Bacteroidota > Bacteroidia > Flavobacteriales > Flavobacteriaceae > Arcticimaribacter. The sequence goes on from OZ255841.1 coordinate 2,047,701, forward strand.
CATAAATGTCTTTATGGTTGGTTTCCAAAAATTTATTAACTAAGACCCCTCTATTAGTTGCTATTGGGGTGTCTTTAAGAAAATCAATATTAGGACGAACACCAGCAGTGAGCCCTACAAATTGACAGTCGATTAGTTCGCCTTTATCTGTTTTTATTGCTTTTACACGTCCGTTCTCGTCTGGCAAAATTTCATCTAAACTAGTGTCTAGCCTAAGGTCAATGCCATTATCTAGAATATGGCGATTAATTAAAGACGACTCTGCTTGGGGTAACACATTGCCCCAAAAACTTTTTTCGCGCACTAAAAAGGTTGCTTTAATATGCCTAGCATGTAGCATTTCGGCAAGTTCAATACCAATTAGTCCTCCTCCTACAATTACGGCATGTTTAATGGTTGGGGTATAGTGTTCTAAACTTTCTAAATCTTGTTTAAAGTAAAGCCCCTGAACGCCTTTTAAATCTTGACCAGGCCAACCAAATTTATTTGGAGTAGAGCCCACAGCTAATATCAATGAACTGTAAGATAGCACAGATTCGTCTGATAATGTAATTTGCTTTTTATCGGGATCTATTTGGGTAACGGTTTTTTGTAATAGGTCAAGTTTGTTTTTCTTCCAAAAATAATTTTCATAGGGCTGAGTTTGCTCAAACTTTAGATGCCCCATATACACATACATTAGGGCTGTTCTAGAAAAAAAATGAGAGCTCTCTTTTGAAATAATTATAATTTGGGTTGAAGACCTTTTTCGAATATGTCGAGCGGCAGTTATACCTGAAATACCATTCCCGACAATAATAATAGGATTGCTCATAATTATAAAACTATAGGACAATATATAAAATATATTTAGGATTTTATTAACTTTCAAAAAAATAATAGTGATAGTTTATGGATAATAAAAAATGGGTATGTTTAGAGATACCTTTTAACATAGAACCTAAAAAAATTTGGAAAGTCCTTACTGAACCTAAGTTAACAGAGAAGTATATGTATAATTGCCAGCTGCACTCCGATTGGAAGGTCGGGGATGATGCTGTTTGGAAAGAACAAAAAGAAGACGGTACTTATATCGTTCATGTTCAGGCTAAAGTATTAGAATATTCACCTTACACAAGGCTAAGGTTTTCTATTGAACATAAGGATAAAAAATATGGCTCGTGTAAATCGGAACTTAAATTTACTATTTCAGAAAAGGACTCAGCCACAGTTTTGAAAATTGAGCAAGGCGATTTTTCTAAAATGCCTAAAGGCTTTCAGTTATATGAGGATACGCTTGCTGGTTGGAATTATGTGAAAGCCGATTTAATTAAAACTGTAGAAGAACTCACTTAGGCTAACCAATAACCCTATTATAAACAATATTCAAATTAACTATTTATGCTCGTTCAACTATATGGTAGTGCCGTTTATGGTATAGATGCCAACCTTATTACCATAGAAGTAAATATCGATAAGGGCATAGGCTACCACTTGGTGGGCTTGCCAGACAATGCGGTGAAAGAAAGCAATTTTCGTATTGCTGCTGCGCTTCAAAATATTGGGTATCGTTTACCTGGGAAAAAGATTACTATTAATATGGCTCCGGCAGATTTGCGAAAAGAAGGTTCGGCTTATGACTTGCCTTTGACCTTGGGTATTTTGGCAGCCTCGGAGCAAATAAAAACAGACATATTAAGCGACTATATTGTAATGGGCGAAATTGCCTTGGACGGTTCGTTGCGCCCCATAAAAGGAGCGTTGCCTATTGCTATTCAAGCCTTGAAAGATGGATTTAAAGGGTTTATTTTACCCGAAGAAAATGCAGAGGAAGCAGCAATTGTTAGTGGTGTCGATGTGTATGGGATGCCTAATTTGAACGCGGTTATCGATTTTTTTGAAGGCAAGAGTAAGGCTAACCCTATTGTGATAAACACACGCGAATTATTTGACAAGCAACTGAAATTTCCTGAACTTGATTTTGCCGATGTAAAAGGACAAGAAACGATTAAACGATGTATGGAAATCGCAGCAGCAGGAGGGCATAATATTATTTTAATAGGACCCCCTGGGGCAGGGAAAACAATGTTGGCTAAACGTTTGCCTAGTATTTTACCTCCTATGAGTTTGGCAGAAGCACTCGAAACCACAAAAATACATTCTGTTTTGGGTCGGGTAAAAGAACGAGGGCTGGTATCTACACGTCCTTTTCGTTCGCCTCATCATACTATTTCCGATGTTGCTTTAGTCGGAGGGGGGCAATATCCACAACCAGGCGAAATTTCTTTGGCACACAATGGCGTTCTTTTTTTAGATGAACTCCCCGAGTTTAAACGTTCGGTTTTAGAAGTAATGCGACAACCGTTAGAGGATAGGGAAGTAACGATTTCAAGAGCAAAATTTACGGTTACTTATCCTAGTTCGTTTATGTTGGTAGCAAGCATGAACCCAAGCCCATCGGGGTACTTCCAAACGGGTACAGCTACGCCAATCGAAACACAACGTTATTTAAGTAAAGTTTCGGGACCCTTATTGGATAGAATTGATTTGCATATTGAAGTAGAGCCTGTGCCATTCGAGGAACTGTCCAAAAAGCGATTGTCCGAAGATTCAACTACTATTCGTAAAAGAGTAACCCAAGCAAGAACAATTCAAAGTTTACGTTTTAAGGATAGCGAAACCATTCATTATAATGCACAAATGTCGTCTAAGCAAATTAGAGCCTATTGTAAATTAGACGACGAGGCACAAGGGTTGTTAAAAACGGCGATGAAAAAATTATCTTTATCGGCACGTGCCTACGACCGTATACTAAAAGTAGCCCGAACCATTGCCGATCTTGCTAACGCGGAAGATGTGTCTTCGGAGCATATCGCAGAAGCTATTCAGTATAGAAGTTTAGACCGCGAAGGTTGGATGGGGTAGAGCAAGAGGTATAAATTTAAAAGTGTTATATGCCATTATATTTTAAAGAAACCTTATGAAATACATTGTATTAAGTTTACTTTTTTTGACATTACTATCTTGCAAGAAAACTAAAGAAACTGATAATTTGTGTAACACAAATTTATATACAGGGAAACTTGTTTTACAAGGGATATGCCTAAATTATGTAATAGAAGTAATGGACGCGAATTTTAATCAAGATTTAATTGTTAAAACATGGACAAATAATAATATAGTATATAATAATGTGTTTGCCTTGGCGAGTATATGCGATTTTCCAGAACACATAAAAGAGGGCGATACGTTTCGGTTTAGGGTTAGAACAGACCCTATAGAGCAAACGTGTGCTGTCTGTCTTGCATTTAGTCCAACACCAAATAAAAGATTACAAATAACTGTTTGTCAATAGTTTTTGGTAGTAGCATATCATCTCAGTTAAATTTAAAGAGATAGATAAAAACAACTTTTTTCTTACATTTGAGAATAACAAAATTTAAAATATTATTTCAGATGAAAAAATTACAATTAATACTACTGTTAGTTTTTATAAGTATTGGACTTAATGCACAAGTATATAACTTCAATTCAGAAGAAGGCGGAAAGGTAGTTGTGCATAAAATTCTTAAAAATTCAAACTATATTATAGAGACTCAATATGAAAAAGACACCCATGTATTTATAAGTACACGAGGAGGGTTTTACGAGCAAAATGGAGATGTAATTAAAGTTGCTTTTGAGTTTAATTCTAATTTTGCTAAAGACAGCCTAAAGGCTATAGAGTTGGTTATGAAAGACTGGGACTTAAGTGCAGCGACCGCACAGGCTTATGAAGGACCATGGCTTATGGCTGGGCGTGTTAAGGAAGAAGGCGAAAGCAGAAGAGATATTACGCGCCCTAGAAAAACGCTAAAACTTTTGATAGACGGACATTTTCAATGGACGGCTTTTAATACCAGTACGTTTCAATTTTTTGGAGCAGGCGGAGGGACATATACTTCAAAAGAAGGCGATTATGTAGAGCATATTGAGTATTTTTCTAGAGATAATTCTAAATCTGGGAAGGTACTACCCTTTGAATATAAAATAAAAGGGAATGACTGGTACCATAAAGGGTTGAACAGTTCGGGAAAACCCATGCACGAAATTTGGACAAAGAGAAATTAGGTTTTAGCTTTAATTTTCTTCAACAAAGAAAGGAAATGCAAAGCCGTAAATAACGGATAATTAAGCAATTAGAATGAGATTAATTAGTTACCTTTCTTAAAAAAAATATGTCTTTTAAATTTAACGGGGGTCCTGGCATTATTATTACTGCCGCTTTTATAGGACCAGGCACACTTACTATATGCGTTTTAGCAGGAGTCCAAAATGGATTTTCTCTGTTGTGGGCTATGGTACTTTCAATTTTGATTACCATTATTATTCAAAATACCACAGCACGTATTAGTCATACCACACGAAAAGGATTGGCAGAAAGTTTGTTGCAACAGGCGTCTCATCCGATATTAAAATTCCTTTTAATCGTATTATTAATAAGTGCTGTTTTTTTAGGGAATAGTGCCTATGAAGCCGGAAACCTTTCGGGGGCTTTAACAGGAATACAATCACTAACCCCTAGGGTTGATTATACGTTTGGCACAAATTTTTATTTTTTACCTCTTCTAATAGGTGCTTTGGTAGGGATACTCCTTTTGCTAGGCTCTCATAAGCTTTTAAAAAACATTTTGGTTTTTATAGTCTTGTTAATGAGTATTTCTTTTATAGTAACAGCACTATTAACTAAGCCTAATTTAATAGACGTTTTTAAAGGATTGTTTATTCCAACGTTTAGTGCTAGCGACACATTAACTATTGTTGGTATTCTTGGAACTACTGTGGTTCCGTATAATTTATTTTTGCACGCTGCTTTGGTTAAAAAGGAATCATTTTCGTTAGAAACAATTAAATGGGATACTGTTATTGCAATTAGTTTAGGGGGATTGGTTTCTCTTTCTATTATGATATGTGCAGCTGCGCTTCAAGGACAAGAAATTAAATCTGCTGCTGATTTGGGACTTGCTTTAGCACCTTTATACGGTAGTTTTGCGCCGACTTTAATGTCAGTAGGGTTATTTGCTGCAGGTATTACCTCGGCAATGACAGCTCCTATGGCAGCAGCTTATGTGGTTTGCGAGTGTTTTAAATGGGAGTCAAACTCAAACGGCTATAAGATAAGTGCTTTGGTTGTTCTTGCTACTGGAATCCTTTTTTCGTCTTTGAAGATTAACCCTATTGAGATTATCCGTTTTGCACAAATAACCAACGGTATTTTACTTCCTGTAGTGGGGCTGTTTATAATTATTCTTATAAATAACTCTAGGCTTATGCGAGGACAAACGGCAGGCTTAAAATTAAACATTCTTTTATATTCAATAGAATTCTTCTTTTTATTTTTAGGAGTTAAAAGCCTTGGGATAATTTTTTAAAATGAATTATATTGACTTGAATTGCGATATGGGTGAGGGAGTAAGCACAGATGCATTACTTATGCCTTATTTAAGTTCGTGTTCTATTGCTTGTGGAGGTCATTATGGTAATGTAACCTCTATAAATGAAGCAATTTTGTTGGCTCAACAACATAACGTAAACGTTGGGGCGCATCCTAGTTATCCTGACCCTAAAAATTTTGGAAGGAAATCAATAGAAATATCATCAGCCACTTTAAAACTAAGTATAGAAAGTCAATTGGAATTATTTATACGTTCTTGCAAGACCCTTCAAGTTGAGATGCACCATATAAAGCCTCATGGGGCATTATATAATGATATGTTTCATAATGCATCTGTCGTATCTGTTTTTTTAGACGTAATTAAAAGACTATCCCCTCATACTTATATTTATTGTTCTCCCAATAGTGTATTAGAAAAAGAGGCGAATCGCATAGGGATAAAAACAAAAAGAGAAGGGTTTATGGATAGGGCATATACCACCAAAGGCAAATTAGTATCTCGAGAGATAGAAGGGGCAGTGTTGACAGATAAACATAAAATAGGGGAACAAGTGTTGTCAATTGTAAAGAATAAAGAAGTTAGGTCTGCCAGCGGACAAGTTGTACCTTTATCTGTTGAGACTTTGTGTTTGCATGGCGACAACACAAATGCATTAGCTATAATTCAGTATGTTAATGGGCTTTTAAAATCAAACTCAATTCATGTTTACTAAATCCGATATTGAATTTTCTGTACTTGGAACTATTTTAATTATAAATGTCCCTTTTCAGAAAGACCCCAAATTTTATGTAGTACTATCAGCGTTATATAAATCTCTGAAGGATAATTTTCAGACCGATATACACGATATTACAAGCACGTTTAATAGTATTAATCTTTTCTTTAAGTCAGAGTTTAATGTTGCTGAACAATCGTTAAGGGTTTTAGATATTTTTGATAGTATTGATGTTACTGCTGAGAATAATAAAGAAGCAACGCTTTGGGAGATTCCAGTATGTATGGATAAGGAGTATACAATTGATTTATATACGTTGTTTAAACAAGACCACGATAAAGTTAAATTGTATTTAGACCATTTTTTAAGTTTAGAATATCGTTTAGTATTCTATGGGTTTTTACCTGGGTTTGGTTATTTGAGCGGACTGCCAGATGAACTTAGTATTCCTCGAAAAACAACGCCCAATAGATTAACTAAAAAAGGGAGTTTGGCAATTGGGGGGGAGCAAGTTGGTGTATATCCGCAAAACAGCCCTGGCGGGTGGCATGTTATTGGTAATTGCCCAATACCGTGGATTGATTTTAAAAAAGACCCTCCAACGTTTATTGAAGTAGGCGACCGTGTGCGATTTGTTAAAATTTCAACGCAAGAGTTTAATAAAATAACACAAGAACAAGGCAAGGGCAATACTCATTTTAATAAAGCTCTAAATGGTTGAGGTATTAGACAGCGGATTTTACACTACAATTCAAGATGAAGGACGTTTTGGATACCGCCATTTGGGTATCCCAGTTTCGGGGGCTATGGATAAAAAAGCCTTTGGTTTAGCTCAAATTTTATTTGGAATTAAAAGCTGTAATTCTATAATAGAATGTGCTATGATAGGGCCTATTTTATTATTTCACAAACCTTGTAGTTTTGTATTGACAGGGGCTAAAATGGAAGCGTGGTTGAATGATAGAACGATTGAAAATAATACTATAGTTTTTGCAAAAGCAGGAGATACGTTAAAACTTCGAAAAGCATTAAAAGGTATGCGCACGTATATTAAAATAGGTGGCGTATTGCAAATTCCTAGTAGGTTAGGTAGCACTTCTTTTTTTAAACCAATAACGCCTTCTCCCATACTTAAAAAGGGGAACACGATTGAGTGGAATGATGAGAAAAGCAGTTATATACCCCAAAATGCGAAGATACGTTGGGACGACTCTTATTTGACCAACCCAATACTTGATGTTGATTTAGGTCCAGAAATAGATTGTTTAAATGTAGAGGTTAGACAATTATTATTAAATAGCGAACTAACTATCGAAAGTCATAATAGAATGGGATATAGAATACCAACTCCTTTTGAGATGAAACCTACGGGTATGTTGAGTTGTGCTGTTCAACCAGGTACAGTGCAAATGACACCCTCGGGGACGCTTATAGTTGTGGGTTTCGACGGGCAGGTCTCTGGCGGATATCCTAGGGTTTTTCAGCTTACTACAGAGGCTTTGTCTCAACTAGTTCAAAAAAAAGAAAGAGATAGGATTTCTTTTAGGATTAGGACGTGAGTTATATTTTGATGATAAGGTGAAACTCAATACAACAATTTGCTAAAAAGTAATTTGGTTACAATCTATTTGTTTTTTTTGATTTTATATATAACTTTATTATAAGTATTCAAAAATTTAGAGCGTAAATGCGTTAGGTAAAATTAGAATTATGTGAATTAAAAATTAAAAGCTATGGAAACAAGTATAGTAACTATATTATTGACTTCTGGAGTTATTGCTTCAGTATTAACTTCTATTTTCGGATTAATAACTTCTAACAATGCAAATAAACGGCTTAAATCAATTGAAGAATTTAAAGCAAATAATTCAATTCAGACATTTAGATATACAAGTTTATATAATATAAATATCGATTTAAATGAATTACCAGCCATTAGCTATAATTACTTAGAAGAAAACAAAGATGGCAAATTTGAACAAAATAAGGAATTACTTAAAAAAGTCATTTCAAAACAAAGTGATAGATACTATATTTGGATTAAGATTTATTTTAAAGCAAAGCCATTGTTGAATCAATCATATCTGGAGAAGGTTGAGAATTTGATTAATCAGGAAAAAGAAGAAAGTAAATTAATCGTAGCATCTTTATATGGAGACGTAAAAAATCAAAGCGATTTAAACAAATTATTTTTAATAAGACAGGATGTTGAAAAATGCCTTCAAGAATCTATTGTAAATCAGTTGGAAAACTTAATAAAAGCACCTAACAATGTATAAAAAAATAGTTAAGATAGTAGTAAATTAAAGAGTTGTAGTCGCTTCAACTTTCTTGTAACTTGACAAGCGAGCATTAAGCCCGAAATTTTCTTATATATGTCCCGTCCAAATATATTTTAATACTCCTATTAGTAGGGTTTAAATCATAACATAGCGTATACTTCCTTGGATGGTATACACTTTATTATTCCAAAATATACGGATTTATTCTTGACGATACACGTCTTCAAAAGGCACTCTAAACCGAGGTCCATATACCCCATTTTTTGCACGCTGTCCGCACCCTATTATCATACTTATTTCTGCTTTTTTTGGTAAGCCCAAAATCTTTTTAACGCGTACCGAGTCAAATCCCTCCATAGGGCAAGTGTCATAGCCCCGACCCGCCATAGAAATCATAAATGTTTGCGCAGCTAAGGCAGTACTTTTTTGAGCCACTATTCTCAAATCACTTGCACTTAACTCTCGATATACAGGTTTAGAAAAACCTTTAATTGAAGTAGAAAGTTTTTTGAGTACCCCTAAAATTCCAAAAAAATCTTTGTAGAGTAGGGGGATAGTTTTCTCATAATAATTTAAAGACATTTTTTCTTTCTTAGCATCTCTATTTTTTTGGGCTTCAAACTGACGTTTTAAAAAACTTAAATTAGACTGCACTCTATGCTTCCATAAATCTTTTCTGACCACAGGGATTACTAATTGTAATGCGGTTGACGCAGCAGGTTGCCCAAAACAAGCTGTCGCTATTTTTTTAAGGGTCTCAGGGTTTGTTATATGGTAAAATTCCCACAATTGTAGGTTACTACTCGAAGGAGCAAGTGTAGCTTCTTTTATACAATCTTTTACTATATTAGTTTCGATAGGCTGTTCAGTATCGTATATTCTAACTGAACGCCTAAACTCAATTGCTTCACTGACTGTTTTTTGACTCATTATTTTTTTATAAAAGTAAATGCTTTAATTGATTTGGAAAAATTTTTATTCGCATGACAATATAATTAAACCTAGTTGTATTTAGAGTAAAGTTAATTTTAATGCTGTTTTATCCTCCTGTTAAACACAAAGTTAATGGAATAGACTTAATAAGCATTCATAAATTAAAGTTGATTGGGAATATAAAAAAATAAAGTACTTTTAATTAAAATTTCAGATTTAGTATAAATAAAAAACAATGAAAACTGAATGGATTTTGCACCTATCAGTGTTATATCTCAGCTACTAAAAAATATTAATTAAAATGATAAGTAAAAAAGTTAGCAATGTATCGGAAGCATTACAAGGCGTAGAAAACAATATGACGTTATTACTTGGTGGTTTTGGTTTATGTGGAATCCCAGAAAATTCTATTGCTGAACTTGTTCGCAAAGATGTGACGGGGCTTACTTGCATATCCAATAATGCTGGAGTCGATGATTTTGGTTTAGGTCTTTTGTTGCAAAAAAAACAAATTAAAAAAATGATATCTTCTTATGTTGGGGAGAATGCTGAGTTCGAACGTCAAATGCTAAGTGGTGAGTTAGATGTTGAACTTATTCCGCAAGGTACTTTGGCAGAGCGTGCAAGAGCTGCACAAGGAGGTTTTCCTGCTTTTTTTACACCCGCAGGAGTTGGAACAGAAGTTGCCGAAGGAAAAGAAACTAGAGAATTTAATGGGAAAATGTATGTACTCGAAAAAGCATTTGAAGCTGATTTTGCGTTTATAAAAGCTTGGAAAGGTGACGACACAGGAAATTTAATTTTTAAAGGGACTGCCAGAAATTTTAACCCAAATATGTGCGGTGCAGCAAAAATAACAGTTGTAGAAGTAGAAGAATTAGTCCCTATAGGAAGCCTTGACCCGAATCAAATTCATGTTCCTGGGGTTTTTGTACAGCGCATATTTCAGGGGAATTCATATGAAAAAAGAATTGAACAACGCACTGTACGCCCAAAACCTTAATTTTTTTTTGAGAAATTAAAAAAAAAACTAAAATAACAGCTTATATTTATACATTATAAATCATAGATTTGTACGACTTTTGTGTCCAGGTATTAAAACATTATTTAACTTAATTATATAGATTATGAATTATAGTAAAAGCAACTTAACAGCAAAACTTAAAAGCAATTTAGCATTAAGAAAAGTAATATTATTATTTGCTTTTATTGTTCTTTCATGTTCTAAGGATGCGGTAGAGACAACTCCTCCTGCTGTGACCAAATTTCAAGTTACTGTTGCTAGTCAAGATGACAGCAAAGGTTCTGTATCTACTACAGGTGGGTCTTTTGAGTCTGGTAGTGACGTTACTATTACCGCTACCCCTAAAGACGGTTTTCAGTTTACAGGATGGACAGGAGGTGCATCGGGAGATGCTAATCCTTTAACAATCAAAGTTTCTGAAAACGCTAATATCACAGCTACTTTTGATGTAATTAAATATACGTTGAATGTCAATGTTATAGGAAACGGTACAGTTACCCAACAAAGTTCATCTACTACAACTACGGAAGAATATAATGCAGGCGACGTTGTGCGCCTTAGTGCAGCTGCAGACGATGGATGGTTGTTTTATACTTGGAGTGGTTCTTCTACTGGCACAACCAATGCACTTGATATAACCATTGATAGCTCAAAAACAATAACGGCTACTTTTGAAGAAAAAATAGTAGATATTGTAGCTAATGGTCTTTCAGATATAATAGGCGAATGGATAATACGAACCCCTAACACTGAAGCACGAGGCGATAATTACTTACAATGTCAAATGACAAAAGTTACGTTTAGAACCGACGGCACGTTTACGCTTACGTTTAATAATCTGGTAGCAATTAACGGTAGATTCAATCTTCAAAGAGGTGCAGATGCCTCTTTTGGTGTGTTTTTAACCGTAGGCACCTTAAACTATGGTACCTTAAAAAGTTTAACGCTCACTAGGAATTATATTAGTTTTGTGTTTCAATCGTCTGAATGTACTGAGTCTAAACTTGTTGCAGGCGATAGGAACAAAGGCTATGTTGAGAGCGAAGATCCTAACACAACCCCGCCTGTAAGTGGTGTTTGTAAAGTATCTACATCCTTAGTAGATGGGCCACAAACGCAAACTGTAACGCAGACCAATGCTATTAAAACAGTGTCATATTCTTTTAGTACTACGTGTAGTGATTCATTAACCGCTTCTGCCTCTGGTTTACCTACAGGCGTTACTATGAGTTTTAGTAACAACAAAGCTGTAGTTAGTGGAACGCCATCTGCTGCTATTTCGGGTACTTATAACTACGCTATTACAGCAAAAAGTAGTAGCGCATCGACTACTATAGCAGGTGTTATTATTGTAAATGAGCGGTGTAAGATTTTAGGATCACTAAGTAGTGGCCCTCAAAGTCAAACGGTAACTGAGTCCACTGCAATTAGTACAGTTACCTATACGTTTAAAGAATGTAGCAACCCTCTTTCTGCTTCAGTGACTGGATTACCTGCAGGTGTTACGATGAACTTTAGTAACAACCAAGCTGTTATTAGTGGTACACCAACAACTAAGGCAGGAGGTAGTTTTAATTATGCAATAACAGTAACTGATAATAATGTAGCATCAACTACTATTTCGGGTAGTATAAAGGTAAACTCAGTTTGCCCAATTTCAGGAACACTAACTAGTGGGTCTCAAAGCCAGACTGCAACCCAAACGTCTGATATTAGTGCAGTTACCTATACCTTTACGTCGGCATGTGGAAGAACATTAACCGCTACTGCTACGGGACTACCTGCGGGAGTTACAATGAACTTTAGTAATAACAAAGCTGTAGTTAGTGGTGTTCCATTAACAAGCAATACACCAGGGACTTATAACTATAGTATTACAGTACAAGACTCATCTAATGTAGCAACTACTGTTACAGGGTCTGTTATAGTGACTCTTTTACCTTTACCTCCTTGCTCTATTTCGGGGGCATTAAGTAACGGTCCAAGTAGTCAAACCGTAACCCAAACCAATAATATTACTCCTGTTACACATTCGTTTAGCGCGTGCTTTGGAGCGTTAACAACGAGAGCAATTGACTTACCTCCAGGAGTTACGATGTCGTTTAACGCTTTGTTTAATCAAGCTGTTATTAGTGGAGCACCAAATAGAACTGCTGCTGGGACGTATAACTATAGTATTATAGCAAACGACTCGTCTGGTACAACTACGGTTACAGGACGTATAGATATAATTGCGTGTGCGGTTACTGGAAACCGAACTACTGGAGCACAAACACAAACCGCCACACAAAGTCTTGCAATTACGCCTATTACATATAGATTTAATTCTATTTGTAACCTCCCATTAACACATACCTTAACAGGCTCTTTACCTACAGGACTTACATCGAGCTTTAATAATAATCAGTTTGTAATTAGCGGAACGCCAACAACTGCTGCTGCTGGGCGTTTGTATAACTATAGTGTTGCCGTAACCGATGGTGTTACGTCGACTACTGTGGCTGGTGCTATCGATTTAATTGCGTGTACGGTTACAGGAAATCGAACTACTGGAGCACAAACACAAATCGCCACACAAACGCTTGCCATTACGCCTGTGGTATATACGTTTAATTCTAATTGTGGTAAATCGTTAACTGTTACCAATAGCAATTTACCGACAGGAGTTACGGCTACTCTTGCAGGAAACAGAGTAACTGTAAGCGGTACACCATTAATAACTGCTGCACCGAGAGTTTATAACTACGGCATTACCGTAAGCGATGGTGCTACATCAACTACGCTAACTGGAGCTATTCAATTAGTTCCTTGCGCAATTAGATGGGGATTAAGCCCTACTAGTGCAGGGATGCAAACCCAAGTGGCAACACCAACCCTAGCAATTTCTACAATTACATATAATCTTTCGTCCGATTGTGGTAGTACATTTACTATATCATCTACTATGGGTCTCCCTACAGGAGTTTCGTCAAGGATTTTGGGTAATACATTAACTATATCTGGAGTACCATCAGCTAATATGGCAGGTTCTTATGACTATAGAGTAACCGTATCTAATGGTACTACATCGACTATTGTAACAGGACGTATTACTGTAAATGCAGCTTGTATGGTTACAGGAATGATAACTTCTAATCAAACAATAAACGCGACACAAACACTTGCAATTAACACGACACTAAATCATAGTCTTAGGTCTAATTGTGGTAAAACATTGACAGTATCATCTACTAATGGTCTTCCTGCAGGGGTTACTGTGGGTGCTCTTACTGGCACTACACTAGCGATAAGCGGTACACCGTCAATAACTGTTGCTGCGAGAACATATAATTACAATATTGTCGTAAGCGACGGTGTTACAGGAACTACATTGACTGGAGCTATCAATTTAAATACTTGCGCAGTTAGATGGGGACTAAGCCCTACTAGTACAGGGATGCAAACCCAAGTGGCAACACCAACCATAGCAATTCCTACAATTACATATAACCTTTCGTCCGATTGTGGTAGTACATTTACTATATCATCTACTATGGGTCTCCCTACAGGAGTTTCGGCAAATATTTTGGGTAATGCATTAACCATATCTGGAGTACCATCATCAGCTAATATGGCAGGTGCTTATAACTATAGAGTTACCGTATCTAATGGTACTACATCGACTATTGTGACAGGAGTTATTAACCTAATAGCTTGTAGGGTTACAGGAATGCTAACTAGTGGAGCTCAAACCCAAACCGCCACACGAACGCTTGCCATTACGCCTGCGGTATATACGTTTAATTCTAGTTGTGCTAGAACGTTAACAGCGACCAATACTGGGTTACCAACAGGAGTTACGGCTGCTCTTACAGGGAATAGAGTAACTGTAAGCGGTACACCACCAACAACTGCTGCTACAGGTACGTATAACTATAGGCTTACCGTAAGCGATGGTGTTACAGGAACTACGGTCAATGGCGTTATCAATTTAAATGCTTGTGGAATTAGAGGCAGACTAAGTACTACTAGCGCTATAGCGCAAACAGCAGTCGTAACACGAGCGAGTGTGGTGCAAACTACATATGATTTTGACTTTAATTGTAATTCTAGCCCTAGCCCTAGACCATTGACTTTTGTGTCTCTTAACGGCCCTTCTTGGATTACTACTAGCACGATACCAGCTGCAAACACTCTTCCTTCTAATCAACCTAGAGGATTTTTCTCAGTAGTTCTACAGGCAGCACCAGTAGGATCAACTCCTGTGGGTAATTATCCCTACACGATTACCGTAACGGATGGGGTTAAACCAATATCCGTCACAGGGACTATTGTTGTGATTGTGCCTTGTACTTCTGCCCCAACACTTATTTCATCACTAACTAGTGGGACTGGGAGTACAACTCAAGTTATAAACCGAGGATTTCCTATGATCCCTACTGAATTTGCCATTAGTGCGTCTTGTGGGCCTCCACCTGTATCAAGTACTTTAACAGCTACTATTTATATGGGACGAGTAGCACCTCGAGGTATTACGCCAAGTTTTACGGCTGATGGTAAATTACGTGTAAGCGGAACAATAGATGCCAATGCTAATTTTGGTCGTTATATCTACATCTATGAGATAACTGGTGCTGGTTTTAATCCAGTTACGGTTACTGGAAATATCGAAGCACTACGATAAATACCCTTCACATTACACCCATTACAGGCACCACAAGGTGCCTGTTGGTGTTGTGCATACAGTAGCCTACAAAAAGGCTATTAGAGTTTAATATTGGGTATAGTATAAGTTTTTTCTAAGGGATTCTTTTTTTAATGTGGGTATATGTCTAAAAGTGCTGTTTTGCACAATATGTGTTAATAATAGGTTGTCAAAAAGCAGGCGTGTTATCAACTTTGTGTGTGTGTATAACCCAAACTTATTGTGGTGTTTTAAATTTTAGTGCATTTGCTCTTGTCGGTTTTTTTGGGGTTAGTTAAAACCAAAGCGTAACCAAAACATAACCAAAAAAAACGGCTAAAAAAATAACCCAGTAATAAACCCAGTTTAGTTTAGATTTTCGTTTGGTTTAGGCGTAGAGCATCACGGCTAAAACCAGTAATATCAATAGATAGCGCTATAGCGTAGCCTTGTACAGAAAACCTAATAACCCAAAAATGTAAACCCAAAAAACCCACCTTATAAAAGAAAAGAAAATAAAAGAAAGTAAAATAAACCAAGTCGTAACCTAATGTAAATGTTAATGTAAATGAGAATGTAAATGTAAATGTAAATGAAACATACCCCTACCAGCTAAACCACACTTAGAAAAACAAAAAACAGTAGTTGCGGTTTTTTCTGGGCACTCGGTGAGGCGAACGCTAGTTTTTGTGCTTAAATTTGTGCATTGGTTCTTTGACATTTCGATACTACTCAACCCCACATTAACAGACGGTTGCTAAAGCACCGACTAAGAGCTCAGCAAGTGCCACCGCAATATCCCTGTTTGGTGTGTGTTAGGTTTTGCATTAATTTTTTATGCGTATTTTTCATCACGTTACACGCAGGTTTTACCTTTTCACAGACAGAGGTCTTGTGTTAGCCGCTTATTTTATACAGACAAATTTAATGTGAATAACAAAAGTTGAACATTGGTTATTTATGTAGTTTAATTGTATGTTTTACAGTATATTATATAATATTTTTACATTTGAACTTAGGGCGTATTTTAAAAATTTAGATAAATTTTATTTCAAGTTTTTTTAATTTTGACTGACATTAAAAAACAGGATGGAATATAATAAATATAGTAAGGCTGTAACGCAAGACCCCACGCAACCTGCTGCTCGGGCAATGCTACATGCAATAGGATTTTCGGACGAAGACTTCGAAAAACCCTTAGTAGGAATTGCATCAACGGGTTACGAAGGTAACCCCTGCAATATGCACCTTAATGATTTGTCTCTCGATATTAAAAAAGGCGTTCAACAAAGCGATCTTGTAGGCTTAATATTTAATACCATAGGCGTTAGCGATGGTATTTCGATGGGCACACCCGGAATGCGTTTTTCGTTACCATCGCGAGATATTATTGCCGATTCTATGGAAACCGTGGTTCAGGCAATGTCTTACGATGCGTTGGTTACGGTTGTTGGTTGTGACAAAAATATGCCTGGCGCACTAATGGCAATGCTACGCTTAGACCGCCCTTCGATTTTGGTTTATGGAGGTACTATTGCACCAGGTTGCCACAAAGACAAAAAATTAGATATTGTGTCCGCGTTCGAAGCTTGGGGCGAAAACATTGCAGGGACTATCGACCAAAATGAATTTAAGCAAATTGTACGTAAAGCCTGCCCTGGTGCCGGAGCTTGCGGAGGTATGTACACTGCAAACACAATGGCATCGGCGATAGAAGCACTGGGAATGGCGTTGCCTTATAACTCTTCGAACCCAGCAATTAGTTCAAATAAAAAAGCAGAATGCGAAAACGTAGGGAAAGCCTTACGGCATTTGATTGAAAACGATATAAAACCGTCTGATATAGTCACGCGAAAATCTCTTGAAAATGCAATCCGTTTGGTTGCCGTACTTGGGGGTTCTACCAATGCCGTACTCCACTTTTTGGCAATTGCAAAGGCGGCTAAAATAGAGTTTACCATAGACGATTTTCAGAAAATAATGGATACCACACCTTTTTTAGCAGACTTAAAACCAAGTGGTAAATATTTAATGGAAGACCTACACAATGTTGGGGGTGTTCCTGCGGTATTAAAGTTTATGTTATCCGAGGGTATGCTACACGGCGATTGCCTTACGGTTACAGGAAAGACATTAGCCCAAAATTTAGATAACGCCCAAAACCTTAAAGAAGGACAAGATATAATTCACCCTACAGACAATCCAATTAAAAAAACGGGACATATCCGCATACTCAAAGGCAATATAGCCTCGGGGGGTTCGGTAGCAAAGGTTACAGGAAAAGAAGGCTTAGTATTTAAGGGATCTGCTCGTGTTTTCGAAGGCGAATATGCCGCTAATGATGGTATTAGAAAAGGAGATGTACAAAAAGGAGACGTTGTTGTAATTCGGTACGAAGGCCCTAAAGGTGGCCCTGGAATGCCCGAAATGCTAAAACCAACAGCAGCTATAATGGGCGCAGGACTAGGGAACGACGTGGCTTTAATTACCGATGGACGCTTTTCGGGCGGAACGCACGGCTTTGTAGTGGGGCATATTGTCCCCGAAGCACAAGTTGGAGGCACTATTGGGTTAATTGAAAATGGAGATATTATAGAAATAAACGCAGAAGAAAATACGTTAAATGTATTGGTAAGCGACGAAGAATTAGCCCTTCGGAAAAAGAAATGGAAAGCACCCGAATATAAATTTCAAAAGGGCGTTCTTTATAAGTATATAAAAAATGTGTCAACGGCTTCGGAAGGTTGTGTAACAGATGAATTTTAATATGAAAAGCAATCAAAAAAAAGATATCTCAGGTGCCGAAGCAGTAATTCATTGTCTTGTGGCAGAGGGGGTAGATTTGATATACGGCTACCCGGGGGGTGCCATTATGCCTGTTTACGATGAGTTGTTTAAATTTAGTGATCAACTTAGGCATATATTGACGCGCCACGAACAAGGAGCAACCCATGCGGCGCAAGGGTACGCCAGAACGTCTGGAAAAGTTGGCGTAGCAATTGCAACATCGGGTCCTGGAGCAACCAATTTAGTAACTGGAATTGCAGATGCACAGATAGACTCCACTCCAATGGTTTGTATAACAGGGCAAGTAGGTTCTCATTTGTTAGGTTCAGATGCGTTTCAAGAAACGGATATAATAGGTATATCTACACCAGTAACAAAGTGGAATTATCAAGTAACCAAAGCAGCCGAAATTCCCGAAATAATGGCTAAGGCTTTTTATATAGCACGCTCTGGGAGACCAGGTCCCGTATTAATTGATATTACCAAAGACGCACAGTTTGAGCGTTTCGATTATTCATATAAAAAATGTACTGGGATTAGGAGCTATATGCCTATACCTAAGATTAATCATGACCAAGTAAGTGAAGCCGCCGAAATAATAAACAAAGCAAAAAAACCGCTTATTATTTTTGGGCAAGGGGTTATATTAGGTAAAGCCGAAGAAGAATTTAAAACCTTTGTTGAATCCACAGGGATTCCTGCAGCATGGACTATCTTGGGCTTATCGGCACTCCCAACCAAACACCCTTTAAATGTAGGTATGGTTGGTATGCACGGAAACTACGGTACCAATATACTTACAAACCAGTGCGACGTATTAATTGCAGTCGGTATGCGTTTTGACGATCGGGTTACGGGTAATTTAGAGACCTACGCCAAACAAGCTAAAATTGTACATTTAGAAATAGACCCTGCCGAAATTAGCAAAAATGTAAAAGCCGATTACCCTATTTTGGGAAATTGCAAAGAAAGTCTTTCTTTAATTACGCCTATGATAGAGCATAATGCGTATGCAGAGTGGCGGCAATTGTTTAGGGACTATATGGAGATTGAAGTAAAAACCGTTATTAATAAAGATATAAAACCTACTAAAGAAGGTTTGACAATGGGAGAAGTCATTGTAGGAATAAATAAATATACCAAAGGCGATGCGGTAATTGTAACAGACGTTGGGCAACATCAAATGGTTGCTTGTCGTTATGCAGAGTTTATTCGTTCTAACAGTAATATTACGTCTGGAGGGTTAGGCACTATGGGGTTTGCTTTGCCTGCTGCTATCGGAGCAAAAATGGGTGCAGAAGACAGAGAAGTTATTGCTATAATTGGAGATGGTGGGTACCAAATGACAATTCAAGAGCTAGGAACAATTTTCCAAAATAAAACTGCTGTGAAGATTGTCGTTTTAAACAATGATTATTTGGGAATGGTACGCCAGTGGCAACAATTGTTTTTCGATAAGCGATATGCCTCTACCGAAATGACAAACCCCGATTTTGTAACAATAGCAAAAGGATATTATATTGAAGCACAACGTGTAACCAAAAGAGAAGAGCTAGATACGGCTATTAAAGCTATGGTAGAGTCCGATAAACCTTATTTTCTTGAGGTGTGTGTAGAAAAAGAAGACAATGTGTTCCCTATGATTCCAACAGGTGCATCAGTTTCAGATATAAGATTAAAATAATGAGTAAAATTAAATATACAATATCAATATATACTGAGAACAATGTAGGACTTCTCAATAGAATTTCAGCAATTTTCCTTAAACGGCATATTGATATTCATAGCCTTTCGACATCTCAATCTGAAATTCCTAATGTGTTTAGGTTTATTATTGTAGCTGAAATGACAGAAGTTGGTGTAAAAAAAATAGTGCAACAAATTGAAAAACAAATAGATGTTATAAGGGCTTTTTACCATACGGATGAAGAAACTATTTTTCAAGAATCGGCACTTTATAAAGTAAAATCTAGCGCTCTTTTCGAAGAACGTCAAATTCAAAATACAATTAAAGAAAGTCATGCTAATATTGTAACGGTCTCCCCCGATTTTTTTGTAATCGAGAAAACAGGGTTTCACCACGAAACAGAAGCACTTAGAAAAGCACTTGCACCTTTTGGGCTTCTTCAGTTTGTGCGATCAGGGAGAATTTCTATTACAAAAGAAAGACTGGGTATCTCAGAAATTATAGATATTTTTAACCAAGAAAATAAAAGTTAAATCAAATAGTAATAATGGCAAATTATTTTAATCAATTATCTCTTAGAGAACAACTAAACCAATTAGGTCAATGTAGATTTATGAATGCTTCTGAATTTGAAGATGGCGTAAAAGCATTGTTAGGTAAAAAAATTGCAATCGTAGGTTGTGGAGCCCAAGGATTAAACCAAGGGTTAAACATGCGCGACTCAGGATTGGATATCGTATATACTTTACGACAAGCTGCAATAGACCAAAAAAGAGCATCGTATAGCAATGCTATCGACAATGGATTTTCTGTAGGGAACTACGAAGAAATTATTCCAACGGCAGATGTCGTAATTAATTTAACTCCAGATAAAAACCACACCTCTGTAGTTGAAGCAGTTATGCCTTTAATGAAAAAAGGAGCAACGCTATCGTACTCTCATGGGTTTAATATTGTAGAAGAAGGCACTCAAGTAAGAGAAGATTTAACCGTAATAATGGTTGCTCCAAAATGCCCAGGATCCGAGGTGAGAGAAGAATATAAAAGAGGCTTTGGAGTACCAACGCTTATTGCTGTTCATCCCGAGAACGACCCTGAAGGTAAAGGATTAGAGCAAGCTAAGGCTTATGCAGTAGCAACTGGAGGTCATAGAGCAGGCGTTTTAGAATCTTCTTTTGTAGCCGAAGTTAAGTCAGATTTAATGGGAGAACAAACCATTCTTTGTGGTGTTTTGCAAACTGGTTCTATCTTATGTTTTGATAAAATGGTAGCGCAAGGAATTGCCCCAGATTATGCTGCTAAACTTATTCAATATGGTTGGGAAACAATTACAGAAGCATTAAAACATGGCGGTATTACAAACATGATGGATCGCCTCTCGAACCCTGCTAAAATAAAAGCTTTTGAACTTTCGGAAGAGTTAAAAGAAATTATGGAGCCTTTGTTCCATAAGCATATGGACGATATTATGTCGGGTCATTTCTCTAAGACTATGATGGAAGATTGGGCTAATGATGACAAAAACTTATTGAGCTGGAGAGCAGCAACAGGAGAGACTGCATTTGAAAAAACTAAAATAACAGACCAAGAAATTTCGGAACAAGAGTTTTTTGACCATGGTGTTTTAATGGTTGCTTTTGTTAGAGCAGGTGTCGAACTTGCATTCGATACTATGGTTGCAGCTGGGATTAAAGAGGAATCGGCGTATTACGAATCATTACATGAGACGCCGTTAATAGCAAATACGATTGCTCGTAAAAAACTATTTGAAATGAATCGCGTAATTTCAGATACAGCAGAGTATGGTTGTTATTTGTTTGACCATGCGTGTAAGCCAATGCTAACAGACTTTATGAAGAAAATTAATGTAGATGTCATTGGAACGGCTTATGAAACAAATCAAGGTAATGGTGTTGATAACAAACAACTTATAGAAGTTAACGAAATTATTCGTTTTCATCCGATTGAGATGATAGGTTATGAGCTAAGAGACTCTATGACAGCAATGAAAAAAATAGTGTAACTATTTGAAGGTAAAACCTACTTTAGCAGGCGCCAAAAAGGCATTACAAACTATTTCGGAGGTAGTAGATAAAACACCTTTGCAATTTAATCAACGTCTTTCAACTGCATTAAACACTTCGGTTTACCTAAAACGAGAAGACCAACAACAGATACGTTCGTTTAAAATACGTGGTGCTTATAATAAAATTAGTACGCTTTTAAAAGGAGATATCGAACGAGGGATTGTGTGCGCAAGTGCAGGGAATCATGCTCAAGGGTTTGCTTTTTCATGTAATCAACTTAAAATAATGGGAACGGTATTTATGCCGACACCTACCCCTAATCAAAAAGTTGAGCAAGTAAAAATGTTTGGAGGGGCGTATATCTCTATAGTATTACAAGGAGACACCTACGATGACTCGCAAGCATTTGCTTTAGAGTATTGCAAAAAAAAAGCACAAGTATTTATACATCCTTTCGATGACGTTGACGTAATAGAAGGTCAAGCAACTATTGCTATCGAAATGATTGAACAAGCAAAAACGCCTTTAGATTATGTGTTTGTTCCTATTGGCGGAGGAGGCTTAGTGTCAGGAATACTTACGGTTTTTAAAGTGCTTTCGCCTAAAACTAAAATTATAGGTGTAGAACCTTTAGGGGCTCCTTCTATGAAAATTTCTTTAGAAAAAAAGAAACACACCCAGCTAGACTCAATAGATAAATTTATCGATGGAGCTGCTCTTAAAAAGGTTGGGAATTTAAGTTTTGAAATATGTAAGGAACTATTGGACGATTGTATTACCGTTGATGAAGGTCGCGTGTGCCAAGAAATATTAGATTTATATAATAAAGATGGTATTATTGCTGAACCTGCCGGAGCACTTGCCATTGCAGCATTAGAGGGTTATGCGTCTAAAATACAATCTAAAAATGTAGCGGCAATACTATGCGGAGGGAATAACGATATTACACGCACCCCAGAAATTGAAGAACGTGCGTTGCTTTATGCAAAATTGAAACATTATTTTATTGTTCGTTTTCCGCAACGAGCAGGAGCTTTGAAAGATTTCATTACTAACGTCTTAGGCCCTAATGATGACATTACATATTTTGAATTTAATAAGAAAGGGAATCAAAATTTTGCGTCAGCAGTTATAGGACTAGAATTGAAAGATGCAAGCGATTTTGAACCGCTGCTTGAACGAATGAAAACCCATGGTTTCTTTAGGGAGTATATAAATAATAAGTCAGACTTGTTTGGGTTTATAAAATAATACTAGCTGGTATTTAGGACTTATAGTTTTTATACTAAAACAACATCTGGAGTTTCTTGTTCTTTAATATAGACTAAAACTGCTGTTACGTTCTTGTCCTTAAAAATTTGAGATATTATTTTTTTATAATACTCTAATTGTGTTTGATCATCTTTTTTAGATTTTCCTGTTTTATAATCTATTAAAACAACCTCGTTATCGCCTTCTAAAATTTTATCTGGACGAATATCTGCACTTTCTGGAATAAGAATATCACGTTCATTCCAAACCTTATAGGTTCCTTCAAAATAGTTTTTAAGTTTCGGGTGATTTATAACTGAGTTAAAGGTTTCATGTAATGACGCTCTATAATTTGCATCGAGTTTACCTTGAACACTTGCGCGTTCTAAAGCCCATTCAATATCGTTAGCTGTTTCTATTTGAGATAACAACTCATGGATTAAAATTCCTTTGGTTTTTTGAGATGCTCTTACGTCCTCAGGATGTGTATATGTTTGAGTTAATAACCTTGACTGCCATTGATTTGCTTTAGGGCTTAGAGAAAAAGAATTGTCAATTGTTTTTTGTTCTTGGTAACTAACACTAGGTTTTTTATTACCAAATGAAATAAAGTCATCGTCCTCTTCTTGATATATCGAAAAATAGTTTTCAATTATAGAAGGGTACAGGCTCTCAGCGGATTTACTATTAGGGTTTTTTATTTTAAAACTTACATATAACTGTTCCACAGCTCTAGTCATTGCCACATAGAGAACATTAAGCGCGTCTAATTCACTCTCTTCTTTTAACTGCTGACTCAATGCCATTCCATTTGCTCCAAAGTGTTCTAACCTTCCTGGGAGAAGCCACCCTTTTTCAAGTGCATCTCCAAAAACGTCTCTAGTGTCGAGCCAAACACGGTCTTTATTTTTTGGTATAATTAAATTTTCTAAACAAGGAATTATGACTACTGGAAATTCTAATCCTTTTGCTTTATGAATACTCAAAACCTGAATAGCTTTAAACCCTTTAGGTGTCGAAACAAAAAGACTATCTTTTCTTAAATGCCAATCTTTTAAAAAATACAATATATCATTGTTTTTCTGTAAACTAAATTCAAACGCATGATCCAAAAAACTTTGTAAATAAGTATCCACTTTAGCACTTAACCCAAAGGCATAAAAAGCATATTCGACTGCTTCATAAAGCGAAGCTGATTTGAACGACTGAAAAAGAAAATCTATATTATAGTTATTGAAAATGGTTTGTATTGGTAGATTTAGATTAGAAGACACAAATTTATGGTATGCTATGTTGGCTCCATATTCTTTTTTCAAAAACTCTAAGACACTTAGTTTATATGGTGAATGTTCTTCCTCTTCAACAGATAAGTGTAATAAAGCTATTAAAAATTGAACTTCGCTAGAGTTCGATAAATTCAAAGATTCCGAAGAGATAAAAGGCACATTATGTTCAGCTAAAAATTCGCATAGAACGGATGCAATTTTATTTGTGCGTACCAAAACAGCTATTTCATTATATTCAAATCCTTGAGCTAGCGCAGATTGAATAGCATCATAACTTTTTTGTATATGTAGTTCTATTACGTCATCTGTATTCAATTCAGAGTGAAATTGATTAACCTCAACATAACCTCCTGTTTTATTGTTTGTGTTTTGTTCGGAGGCTTCCTTAAATATTTCTTTGTTTTGAGCTGAATATGTAGGGGAATTAAGTAAATATTTAAAAAAGCTATTATTAAAATTTACTATCGTGTCAAAACTTCTATAATTAGTTTCGAGAGCACTTATGTTTGCTTCAACCTGAAAAGGAATATTTCCTTTTGACAAACTTAAAAACTGATTTACATGCCCACCTCGCCATCTATAAATAGCTTGCTTAGGGTCGCCTACAATAAGCAGAGAACCTGACAAACCTTCTGCATCCATGCTTTCTAACGAGGGGCTAATAAGAGGAATTAAATTTGACCATTGCAATAGCGAGGTGTCTTGAAATTCATCTAGGAAATAATGTCGGTAGTTTTCTCCTAATCGTTCATATATGTGTGGTGTATTATAGGATAAAAGAATTTCTTTAGCTATCCGTTCGTTAAATGTGCTGAGAAGAACTTTATTTTGCTCTTGCTGATACGTCTCTAATTCTTCGCTTAACACTTTAATTAAACTTAACGGAATCCATTCTTTTTTAACCTCTTTGGCTAAGTAGTAGTTATAAAACGCTTTTTTTGTTTTGTGAAATAAAGCTTTGAGTTCTGGCAGAATTTTATCAATACGTTCTTTTTTATCATCGGCAAGGCTTTTGTTGTAAATATTCTCTTCTAAGCCTAAGTTTTCTTCTAGTTTATTTTTATAAACTCCATCAAGATTTTTTTTAGCTAAACTATCTAAATTATAGCCGTTTAGTTTTTTAAAATGATTAAATAAAAGACCTCTAGAAAAGTCAGAGGATGTTAGTTCATTTTCTTCGATAAGCTGTAAAGCTTGTGTAGTAGTGTCTTTAATTTCTTTTTTGCAATTTTCAGAAAACGTGTTTAAAAACTCATATTGTGTATTGAATTTATCTCTCGATTGATTTATAAAATACGTTAAAGGCATTCGATTATTCTCATTAAGAATCAAATTTGCTATATCCATTAGGTTTTGTCCTATGTCTGAGCTTAATCCAGCTGCACTTTTTTGAGATACAAATGTGTGTAACAAAGATGTTATTTCATTATTTTCTCCTGCTTTGTCAATAACACGATTAACAACATATTGCAACATTAATTCTTTTTGAATTTCAACTTCGAAAGAAAATGAAAGCCCTAAATCTTTTGCAAAGCTCCGAATTACACGATGCGTAAAATTATCTAGGGTAACAACCTCAAAAGCAGAATAATCATGTAAAATGGATTTTAAAGTGTGTTGCGATCGATGCTGCAACTTGCTTTGCGAAATATCCAATGCCTCACATAGGGCAGAGGACATTGTGCTTGCTTTTTTGATATTAGAAAACTCATTTAAATACTCTAATATTCGTGTCTTCATTTCCAAAACGGCTTTGTTTGTAAATGTTAAGCCAATCATTTGCTTATAGGTTTTTGCGTTTGGATTTGAGAGAAGTGTTTTTAGAAAATGAAAAACAAGCGTATAGGTTTTTCCCGAACCAGCAGAGGCGCTAATGATTTGTATTGGAGATAAATTCTGTTTCATAAAATTATGCTATAAATGTAAAGATTCTTTAGATTTGTTTAATAATCTTAAAACAACAAAAAAATGGCTTTTGAATTACCTCAATTACCGTATGCTTATAATGCATTAGAGCCTCATATTGATGCTCGAACTATGGAAATACACCATAGCAAACACCATAACGGATATACCACTAACTTAAATAATGCTATTAATGGGACTGATTTAGAAGGACAAGATATCGAAAGTATTTTATCTTCTTTGGATATGGCGAATAATGCTGTTAGAAATAATGGAGGAGGATTTTATAATCACCGCTTATTTTGGGAAACAATGGGGCCTAATGGTGGAGGAGAGCCTTCAGGAGCATTAGCAGAAGCTATTCAAAAGGCTTTTGGTTCTTTCGAAGATTTTAAAGATGCTTTTGCAAAAGCTGCTGCCACTCGGTTTGGTTCGGGCTGGGCTTGGCTTTGTGTACAAAAAGGAGGAGGTGTAGAAATTTGCTCTACTGCAAACCAAGATAACCCTTTGATGCCTGGTATAGGATGTGGAGGATTTCCTGTTCTTGGTCTCGATGTTTGGGAACATGCCTATTACTTAAATTACCAAAACAGAAGACCCGATTATATACAAGCATTTTTTAATGTCGTGAATTGGGAAAAAGTGAGCGAAATTTATATGAAGAATTTATAAAACGTTTAAGTCTTTGCCTATATAACTGTATTTAGAATAATACGTTATTCAAGTTGTTATGGTATATAAAAGAATTTAAAAGACTCTAATACGCGCGTTCTGATTTTCCTTCATAGAAATTCATAAAAGCACGATTAACCACTCTGTTACCTCCAGGGGTTGGGTAATTTCCTGTAAAATACCAATCCCCTTTATTTTCGGGGCAGGCTAGGTGTAAGTTCTCTATAGTCTGATAGATGATTTTAACTTCGGTTTTTATCTCGGGAGTAACTAATAAAGCGGCAATTTTATCTGAGATTTCTTCAGCACTAAAAGGTTGATATAAAGCAACCACATGATTTTGTGTTTCTGTTCTAGGTATTTCTTTAGATGCCACACAGTTTTTGTAAATGTCATCTAAAGTTTGTTGCAGTGTACCTCTGTCCTTATGCAAGGCTAGTGCTGCCTGAAACGCTATAAAATCTTCGAGTTTAGCCATGTCAATACCGTAGCAATCTGGGTATCTAATTTGAGGTGCACTAGATACTATAATTATCTTTTTTGGATTTAATCGATTAAGCATAGTCAAAATACTTTGCTTTAATGTTGTGCCTCGTACAATGCTATCGTCAATAATGACAAGGTTATCCGTGGGCTTTACTACGCCATAAGTAATGTCATATACGTGCGCAACTAAACTATTTCTACTATTATCTGCTGTTATAAAGGTGCGGAGTTTAGCATCTTTAATTGCGATTTTTTCAATACGCGGATTAAGATTTAATAATTGTATAACACGATTACGGTCAATAGGCTCTTTTTCTATTTCTTCAGAAATTTGTTTTTTTAGCCAGTTTTGGGACTCTTCAATAAGCCCATAAAAAGAAGTCTCAGCAGTATTAGGGATATAAGAAAAAACGGTATTTTCAATATCCTTATTTATGGTTTTCAATACTTTAGGGAAAAGCAATTCCCCTAATTTTTTTCGTTCTTTATATATAGAAGCATCACTTCCTCTTGAAAAATAAATTCGTTCGAATGAGCACGACCTTTTTTCTAAAGGCTCTAGGACTTCTTTAATAGAAACATCCCCTGATTTTTTAATGACAATAGCATTCCCAGGAGGGAGTTCTTTTATTTTTTCTATAGGGACGTTAAATACGGTTTGTATAACTGGACGCTCCGAAGCAACAGTAACAATTTCATCATCCTCATAATAAAATGCAGGTCTAATTCCTGCGGGGTCTCTAAGAACAAAAGCATCCCCATGACCAATCATTCCTGCCATTGTATAACCACCATCCCAGTCTTTAGAAGATTTCCGAAGAATTTTTGCAATTTTTAAGCGTTCGGCAATTTGAGGCGAGGCTTGAAATTTATTGTACCCCTCTTTTTTTAATTTTTTATAAATTTTTGCGACAGCATCGTCTAAGAAGTGACCTATTTTTTCTAATACTGTAATGGTGTCGGCGCGTTCTTTGGGGTGTTGTCCTAGTGAGATAAGGTTTTCAAAAAGCTCATTAACATTTGTCATGTTAAAGTTTCCTGCTATAATTAGATTTCGATGCATCCAATTGTTTTGCCTTAAAAAAGGGTGTACGCTTTCAATTCCATTACTTCCAAAAGTCCCATATCTAACATGACCCAACATCACTTCGCCAACATAAGGGGCTTTTTGTTTTAAGAGTTCGGAGTTTTTTTGAAGTTCTGGATTAAGATTAATTTGCTCTTGAACACGAGTGCTTATTTGATTAAAAATATCTTGTATGGGTTGTTTTTCGCAAGAACGAATTCTACTTATGTAACGTTCCCCTGGGTTCATATTAAGTTTAATACTTGCAAACCCAGCACCATCTTGACCACGATTGTGCTGTTTTTCCATCATTAAGTACATTTTATTAATCCCAAAAAGGCTAGAACCATATTTTTTGTGATAATAAGAGAGTGGTTTTTTGAGACGTAATAATGCTATACCACACTCGTGCTTGATGGTGTCACTCATAATATATTATTGTTTTCATTCCATTCAAAACGCGTTAGTTCGCGGAATTGTTCAATTCTATTATTAAGTTCTTCGTTAGTTACTTTTAAAAGAGGATTTACCCCAAATTGTTCTACCGTAAATGAGGCTAAAACACTACCATAAACAATGCCTTGTTTAAGTGTTTCAAAATTAATATGCTCCGAGTTTGCTAAGACTCCCGAAATACCTCCTGCAAAACTATCTCCTGCTCCGGTTGGGTCTATAACTTGTTTTATTGGAAATGCTGGAGCAGCAAACATTTTGTCTTCCCCAAAAAGAAGTGCACCATGCTCTCCTTTTTTAATAATTATATAGCTAGGCCCCATAGCGTGGATTTTCTTAGCAGCCTTTATTAAAGAATGTTCTCCAGAGAGTTGTCGCGCTTCTTCGTCGTTAATTGTTATCAAGTCCACTTTAGTAATCACGTTGTCTAGAGATTCTCTACAATTATCCATCCAAAAATTCATAGTATCTAAAATTATGAACTTTGGTCTTTTACTCATCTGACTTAAAACTGTTGATTGAACTTCGGGATGTAAATTTCCAATAATAACTATTTCAGAATCGCGAAAAGTTTCAGGCACTTTAGGTTGAAAGGATTCAAGAACATTTAATTGTGTATCTAAGGTTGTTCTGCCATTCATGTCATCGTGATAGCGACCACTCCAAAAAAAAGTTTTCCCATCAGAGATTTTCTCAACGCCTGACATATCTATATTTAGATCTTGGAGTATTTTGAAATCGCTTGATATAAAATCGTTACCGATTACTGATACGATACCACAATTTATTTTAAACTTTGAACTTGCAAGGGCTATGTAAGTTGCTGACCCGCCTAAAACTCGTTCGACTTTATCGAAAGGAGTTTCAATTGTATCGTATGCCATTGTGCCTACGACTAGTAATTTATTATTCATATTACAAAGATAAAATTTCTTTTAAGCTTCTTAGGTATTAAAATAGAGTTTAGTTGTTTTTCTTATGTTCTTTTTCAAAAAAAGCATCATTTTCTTTTATACCGTGTTTAGCTGCATTTACGGCTAATTCATCGCACCGTTCGTTCTGCGGATGGTTGTTATGCCCTTTTATCCATTGAAACCGAACATTATGTTTTTTGTAAATCAATAAAAAGCGTTTCCATAAATCTGGGTTTTTTTTGCCTTTAAAATTTTTCTTCTCCCAATTAAAAACCCATCTTTTTTCAACAGCATCAACAACGTATTTAGAGTCGGAATAGACGACCACATTCATAGGTTGTTTTTTTAAATTTTCTAGACCTACTATAACTGCTAAAAGCTCCATTCGGTTATTTGTTGTAAACGTAAAGCCTTTAGAAAATTCTTTGAAATAGCTACTACCAACCAATTCTATAATAATTCCGTATCCTCCTGCTCCAGGGTTGTTGAGTGCCGATCCATCGGTGTAGATGTTAATCTGATTAGTGGGCATTAAAAATTATTTGCTTAAAAATTGTTCTATAGTTTTAGGGAAATAACGATGCTCTAATTCAAGGACTTTTTTAGAAATTTGTTCAACACTATCATTTGGCAAAATTTCTATGCTTTTTTGAAAGATTATTACGCCTTTATCATAGTCTTTGTTAACTAAATGAATTGTTATTCCAGTGTGTTTTTCTGAAGCCTCTTTTACAGCTTGATGTATTCTATTTCCATACATACCTTTACCCCCAAATTTAGGTAAAAGAGCAGGGTGTATATTTATTATTTTATCTGGGAAGTTTAAAATTAGTGTTTCAGGTATTTTCCAAAGAAACCCTGCTAGTACTATTAAATCGGGTTTCAAGACAGATAAATAATCTGTAAGAAAAGCGGTTTCGAAAGACGCTTTATTTATCCATATACAAGGGATTCCAAAAGGTTGAACTCTGTCAAAAACACCAGCATTTCTTTTATTCGATATTACAGCCGAAACTTCTACTTCTTTCGAGTTTTCGAAATAACGAATTATTTGTTCTGCATTAGAACCACCTCCAGAAGCAAGAATCACAATTTTTTTTAACATACTCTTATAAAGAAACAAAAATAACAGAAATACACGAATGAACCATTAGAATATAAAGACTTTTGGATAGCATGTCCAAACCTAAAAACATAAAAAAAATAATTTAAGTAAAGTAAAATGTTGAAATAATGTAAAGTTTTATATTTTTGCCTTTAAATAAAAACTAAAAATAGTATTATGTCAGACATTTCATCGAAGGTTAAAACAATAATAGTAGACAAGCTAGGTGTTGACGAAAACGAAGTAGTCAGTGAAGCAAGCTTTACTAATGATTTAGGTGCAGATTCTTTAGATACTGTAGAGTTAATCATGGAGTTCGAAAAAGAATTTGATATTCAAATTCCAGATGACCAAGCAGAGAATATTGCAACTGTAGGTCAGGCTATTCAATATATTGAACAAGCAAAAGATTAAATATTATTATGACTCCAAGACGAGTAGTAGTTACTGGATTGGGCGCATTGACACCTATTGGAAATACCCTCTCAAAATTTTGGGAGGGTGTTGTTTCTGGTAAAAGCGGAGCAGCTCCAATAACATATTTCGATGCCTCTGAGTTTAAAACTCAATTTGCGTGCGAACTTAAAGACTTTAATATCCTCGATCATTTAGATCGTAAAGAGTCGCGCAAGCAAGACCGTTTTACACAATATGCCATGGTTGCTACTGAAGAAGCAATTCAAGACTCTGCTTTGCCATTGGATAGTATAGATAAAGATCGTGTAGGTGTTATTTGGGGAAGTGGTGTAGGAGGTTTAGAAACGTTTCAAAATCAAATTTTAGATTTTGCAGAGAACGATAAAAAGCCAAGGTTTAATCCATTTTTTATCCCTAAAATGATTCCTGACATTGCTGCTGGAACAATTTCAATTAAATACGGTTTTCGAGGTCCTAATTTTGCTACTGTATCGGCGTGTGCTTCTTCAGCTAATGCGCTTATAGATGCATTAAATTATATTCGTCTTAACTATGCAGATGTAATTGTAGCTGGGGGTTCTGAAGCCGCAGTAACTTGCGCCGGAATAGGAGGTTTTAATGCAATGCATGCGTTGTCCACACGGAATGACGATCCTGCGACTGCATCTAGACCTTTTGATAAAGACCGCGATGGTTTTGTGTTAGGAGAAGGTGCTGGTTCTATAATTCTTGAGGAATATGAACATGCTAAAGCAAGAGGCGCTAAAATTTATGCTGAATTTATAGGAGGGGGACTTTCTGCAGATGCATACCATATGACAGCTCCACACCCAGAGGGTATTGGTGCATGTAATGTAATGCGAAACTGTTTAAGAGATGCAGGGTTAAAACCCGAAGATGTAGATATAATTAACATGCATGGAACGTCTACTGGATTAGGTGATATTGCCGAATCAAAAGCCATCAAGCAAGTTTTTGGGGAACATCTTTATACCATGAATATAAATTCGTCAAAGTCCATGACAGGTCATTTGCTAGGTGCAGCCGGAGTAATTGAAGCAATTATATCTATTATGAGTATTAAAGATAATATTGCACCACCGACCATAAATCATAAAACTAAGGACGAAGAAATTGATCCTAGAATTAATTTTACATTTGGTAAAGCTCAAAAAAGAGACGTAAAAGTAACGTTATCTAATACGTTTGGGTTCGGAGGGCATAATGCGTGTATTGCTTTTAGAGAAATGCCCGACTAAATTCCCGTAGTTTTTTCATAGATTACCTAAAACAAAGCCGCTATAACTACGGTTATTGTTAGAGAAAGCAAGAGATTATTCGATTAAGTAAATTTTTCTCAAAAAAATTAAACTTAAAAATGAAATAATTAATACTTTTGCAATCGCAATGTAACCTATGGCAAAAAAACAATTGTGTATGTTGCTTGTTACAATTATTTAAGTCTATATTATGGAACCATTAATTAGTTTTGTTCAAGAACAATTCATCGAAAAAAAAGAATTCCCTGAATTTTCAGCCGGAGATACAATAACGGTATATTATGAAATTCGAGAAGGAGAAAAAGTAAGAGTACAATTTTTTAGGGGTGTAGTTATCCAAGTGAAGGGTTCGGGTTTGTCTAAAACATTTACAATTCGAAAAATGTCTGGAGAAATTGGAGTAGAGCGTATTTTCCCTATAAATCTACCAGCATTACAAAAAATTGAGATTAATAAACGCGGTAAAGTACGACGATCTCGTATTTATTATTTTAGAGAGTTACGTGGTAAAAAAGCGCGTATAAAAGAATCTCAGTACAAATAATTTAAAAATTACACTTATCGTAATTTTTATTTAGTGAGTTAAATTCATTTTTTTACTTGAATATATTCTTTTGTTTGAGTAAAAGCTAAAATTCATACAAATGTCAAAAATTAAAGTTGCTAATCCTGTTGTTGAAATTGATGGAGATGAAATGACACGCATCATTTGGAAGTTCATAAAAGAACAATTAATACTACCTTACTTAGATATTGAATTACTCTATTATGATCTTGGAATTGAAAAACGTGATGAGACTGATGATCAAATTACAGTAGATGCTGCCGAAGCAATAAAAACACATAACGTAGGCATAAAATGTGCTACGATTACTCCTGATGAAGGTCGTGTAACCGAGTTTAACCTTAATAGAATGTATCGTTCTCCTAATGGAACGATTAGGAATATTGTTGGGGGAACTGTGTTTAGAGAGCCAATAATAATGAGTAATATTCCACGCTATGTACAAGGTTGGACAAAACCTATTTGTATTGGGCGTCATGCTTTTGGTGATCAATATAAAGCAACAGATACTGTTATTACTGGAAAAGGAAAACTTACTATGACATTTACTCCTGAGGATGGGAGTGAGGGTCAAACTTGGGAAGTTTACAATTTTGAAGAGAACGGTGTAGCGATGAGTATGTATAATATTGATAGCTCCATCTATGGTTTTGCCCGTTCATGTATGAACAGAGCTTTAGACAAAGGATGGCCGTTATATCTTTCGACAAAGAACACCATTTTAAAAGCATATGATGGAAGGTTTAAAGATGTTTTTCAAGAAGTTTTTGAAAATGAATTTAAAGATCGTTTTGACGCTGCAGGAATTACATACGAGCATAGGCTTATTGATGATATGGTTGCTGCATGTATGAAATGGAATGGAGGTTTTGTTTGGGCATGTAAAAATTATGATGGAGATGTTCAATCGGATACTGTTGCACAAGGTTTTGGTTCATTAGGGCTAATGACGTCTACTTTAGTAACTCCCGATGGAATAACTATGGAGGCAGAAGCTGCTCATGGCACAGTAACGCGCCATTATAGACAACACCAACAAGGTAAAGAAACTTCTACAAACCCTATTGCTTCTATTTTTGCTTGGACTCGTGGTTTAGCACACCGAGGGAAATTAGACAATAACCAAGATTTAATTGATTTTTGTACTACACTCGAAGAGGTTTGTATTCAAACAGTAGAGAGTGGAAAAATGACAAAAGATTTAGCAATTCTAATTCATGGTTCGGGTTTAAATGAAACACATTATTTAACTACTCAAGATTTTTTAAAGGCTCTTAAAGAGAACCTTGACAAAAAATTTGCTAATTAAATTATTTAAAACGCCACAATGTGGCGTTTTTTTTTTGCTTTGTCCTAAACATACACTTTACATTTATACAGGTCTCGCTAGTTTCTATCCTAATTAAAGGATAGTTTCTTATACATCTTTAAGAGCGTTTATACCAATAGTGCTACAACAGTCTTTCATCTTATTTACTGTGGCATTACGCTTGGTTTTTAGCATTGGGTTTATGACTTTGACGACCTAATTTCATTAATTTTAATAACACAAAGGTTTTATAAATATATTTTTATATATTGGTAAACCAAATTGGTAATCCAATTTTTTAAACCTTTAACCTATTGATTATGAATAAAAAACTATACTTACTTTACGTTCTTTGTCTAGTTGGAACTAGTATAATTGCACAAGAAAAAAAATTAGTACATTCAGTCGAAGAATATAATAAAGCTGTGTCTTTGGCACAACCAGGTTCTACTATTGTACTTGCAAATGGCGTTTGGAAAGACGCAGAATTATTGTTCGAGGGTAAAGGAACAGCCTTGGCTCCTATTAAATTGACAGTAGAAGAAAAAGGGAAAGTTACTTTAGAGGGTCAATCTTATCTTCGAATAGCAGGTGAATATCTTCATGTAGAAGGACTTGTTTTTAAAAATGGATATACGCCCACCAACGAAGTAATTTCATTTAGAAAAAGCAGTAAAGATCTGGCTAATAACTCTCGACTTACAGAGTGTGTTATTGACAATTACTCAAACCCAGAACGGCACGAGCAAGATAGTTGGGTTGCCATATACGGGAAGAATAATAGAGTAGATCACAACCATTTCGAAGGAAAAGGAAACCGTGGTGTTACGCTTATTGTTCGTTTAAATTCAAAGAGCAGTATTGAGAATAATCATATTATAGAAGCAAACTATTTTGGTCCCCGACAAAACTTAGGGTCTAATGGAGGAGAAACGCTTCGTATTGGTACAAGTCATTACTCTATGGAAAATTCAAAAACCATAGTTCAAGGAAATTATTTTGATCGTTGTGACGGAGAACACGAAATTATATCTAATAAGTCGTGTCAAAATATTTATCGCAACAATCTGTTTTATGAAAGTATAGGAACCTTAACCATGCGACATGGTAATGAAACTATGATAGAGGGTAACATTTTTCTTGGAAATAGAAAAAGAAATACAGGCGGAATACGAGTGATAAACGGGCAACAAACGGTTAAAAACAATTATGGTTACGGTCTTACGGGCTATCGTTTTAGAGGCGCGTTAGTAGTAATGAATGGTGTGCCAAACTCTCCTTTAAATCGTTATTTTCAAGTTGAAGATGCGGTTATAGAAAACAATGTATTTGTAGATTCTGATCATGTGCAACTTTGCGCAGGAAGTGACGCTGAGCGTTCTGCAACGCCTATAAATTCTACGTTTGAGAATAATACATTCTTTTTAAGTAAGGAGTCAAAATTAGTTACTATTTATGATGACATTAGCGGGATTGCTTTTAAGAATAACCGTTCAAACTTTCCTGTTCATTCTGACTTAGAGAAAGGCTTTAAGGTTAAGGATATGAAGTTGGTTAAAAATGAGCACGACTTATTGATGCCAGTTATTGGGAAGAAAATGATAACGCCTAATTTGGCAAAAGAAATCCCTACTAAAGAAAACACAGGTACGTCTTGGTACTCAAAAGAGGATAAGCGTATTGCTTTTGAAAGCGGTGACACTCATTTTGTAGCTGCAGGAGTTAATACTCTTTTTGATGCAATTAAGAATTCTAACGCTGGGGACATTTTAGAGTTAACAGACAGTGGTAACTACGAATTAACCAAATTACCTTTAATTAAACACCCATTAACAATTAGGGCTGCCGATGGGAAAAAGCCAATTATATTATGGGAAAAGAAAGCAGCATTTGATATTGCAAATGGAGGCGAAATTGCGCTTAAGGGATTGTCATTCGACGGAGAGTCTGCTCCTGACGGTTCTGGGAATGCGGTCATTCGAACAAGCAAATATTCGATGAATAAAAACTATAGCATTAAAATTGAAAATTGCTCTTTTGACAACTTAGATGTAAACCATTCGTTTGATGTAATTAGAGTATATAAAAACACTTTTGCAGATGAAATTTATATAGCAAACTCTACTTTTAATAATGTTACGGGGCATGTTATGGCATTGGATAAGGAAACCGACGACGTAGGAATTTATAATGCAGAATATGTTACTATGACTAATAATCGTTTTTCTAATATTCAAGGCGCAGTGTTAAATCTACATCGTGGAGGAAAGGACGAAAGTACTTTTGGACCTTTTTTATATATAGATCATTGCACTTTTGAAAACGTTGGTTTTGGTTCTCGAAATAAATACCAGACTGCGATTAGTTTATACGGAGTTCAAGACATTGTTATAAAGAATTCGATTTTTAATAACACAAAGAAAATCAAAATGCATTTGGTCGTTGGAGAGCCTATTGTAAACATTTCACATTTAAAATTGGGTAGCCCAGAACATATAGAAGTTACGGGTGACCAAAAATATTCAATAGGTAAAATTTTTACAGAAGGAAATCAATCTACTTTAATGGGAATAGACAATAACCCAATAGGAGTACAAACAAACAAATAAACAAGCTCTTGAGAAAACGTATCAGTTTATTCGTCGTATTGTGTTGTTCGGTTTTTATAGTAAAAGCTCAAGAACATCCTAATTTAATTTTAACTAAAAAAGGAGTTGAACAAATTCGCCAAAATTTAGGAAACGTTCCTTTTTTCGATAACTATTTAGCTGAGGTGAAAGCTGAAGTTGATGCAGAAATTAAAACGGGTATTCATGTACCCATTCCTAAGGATATGGCAGGCGGTTATACACACGAACGCCATAAGAAAAACTTCTTTATTTTACAGAAAGCAGCAGTGTTATACCAAATTCTTGACGAGCCAAGCTATGCCGAATATGTCAAAGAAGTTTTGATGGAATATGCACGGATATATAAATCACTACCTATTCATCCGCAACCAAGGTCATACGCTCGAGGGAAGATTTTTTGGCAATGTTTAAATGACTCTAACTGGATGGTTTATGTTAGTCAGGCATATGATTGCATATATAATTTTCTTTCTTCCAAAGAGCGCACACATTTAGAAGAAGAGTTATTTCGCCCTTTTGCCGATTATATTTCGGTTGATAATCCACAATATTTTAATAGAATTCACAATCATAGTACTTGGGGTAATGCTGCAGTAGGTATGATGGGCTTGGTAATGAATGATGAAGAGCTAATTAAACGTGCGTTATATGGGTTAGAGCAAGATGGTATCGCAGAGAATGCCAAAGATAATGATGGCGGTTTTATTAAAAAAGCAGGGGAGAAAGCAGGGTTTTTAGCAAATATCGAAGCACCGTTTTCGCCAGATGGCTATTATACCGAAGCACCTTATTATCAACGTTATGCTATGTACCCTTATCTACTTTTTGCTGTGGGATTACACAATATGCGCCCACAAGAAAAGATATTTGAGTATAAAGAAGGGGTGCTTTTAAAAGCAGTTAATGCGCTGTTAAACTTAACCGATAAAGATGGCGAATTTTATCCTTTGAATGATGCACAAAAAGGGATGTCCTATTTTTCTAGAGAATTGGTTTCTGCTGTTGATATTGCGTATCATTACGGAGGGGAAAACCCAGGGTTATTATCTATTGCAAAAACGCAA
Organism: Candidatus Arcticimaribacter sp.; assembly: GCA_965277835.1. Lineage (GTDB taxonomy): Bacteria > Bacteroidota > Bacteroidia > Flavobacteriales > Flavobacteriaceae > Arcticimaribacter. The sequence goes on from OZ255841.1 coordinate 2,085,636, forward strand.
TCAAAAATTACTTTAGACGATGCAGGTTTTGCGGTAGCAAAAGCTATAGAAGATGGTAAAACCCAATCTTTCGAAAAAAAATCTATGGAGCTGACCGATGGCCCACTTGGAAAACAAGGAGGGATAACAATTCTTAGATCGGGTAGCGTTGAAAACGAACTTAATTTAGTAGCAAAGTACTCGGCACACGGCAATAGTCATGGGCATTATGATAAACTTTCTTTTTCGCTTTACCATAAAGGAGAAGAAGTTTTGCAAGACTATGGTTTAGCACGTTTTGTAAATATTGACCAAAAAAATGGAGGAGGTTATTTAAAAGAAAACACAACTTGGGCTAAACAAACTGTTGCCCACAATACTTTAGTTGTAAATGAAACGTCTCATTTCGATGGAAAATTTGAAAAGGGTAGTAAATACCATTCCGAAAAATATTTTAGTACACTTTCCTCTAAAGAAGGGCATCAGCTTATAAGTGCTAAAGATTTTAATGCGTATGCAGACACAGAAATGCACCGTACACTTATTATGATTAAGGATAAGCGTTTTGACAATCCATTGATTCTCGATGTTTTTAAAGTAGGTACAGAAAATGAAAATAAATATGACTTACCGTATCATTACTTTGGACAAATTATGTCGAGTAACTTTCCTATTCAGGCTGAAACATCATTAAACTCTTTAGGGAAATCTAACGGCTATCAACATCTTTGGCTTCGGGCTAAGGGTACAAACACAAAACCTCTTAATCAATTAAGTTGGTTGTCTAATGGGTCATTCTATACCCTTTCTATGTTAAGTACACCAAATGACGAATATTTGTTTACGCAATTGGGAGCAAATGATCCAGAATTTAATTTGCGTAACGATGCTTCACTTATTATCCGTAGGAAAGGCACAAAATCTACCTTATTTATTAATACTATCGAAGCACACGGGAGTTATAGCCCTGTGAGTGAAATAGCAGTAAATGCAACATCATCTATAAAGCAAATTTCAGTTGAACACGACACAGATACATATACTGTATTAATGATTGAACTTATTAGCGGTTCTCCTATTTGGGTGTTTATTTCAAATAAAGATGAGAGAAAAGAACAAGAGCATCGTATAGAAATCAACGGAACAACGCACCAATGGGTTGGGCCTTATCAAATAAAATAATCTTAAAAAAAAACAGCACAATGGAAAGTTTTGGAACAAGTAAAGAGTTTTTACTCACAAAGGATATTGATTGGGAAACGGTCGGAGAAGGCGTAAAACGAAAAATAATGGGCTATGATGATAAAATTATGTTAGTTCATGTTGCCTTTGAAAAAGGAGGAATTGGCCCTATGCACCAGCATCATCATTCACAAGTAACCTATGTTGCTTCGGGTACTTTTGACGTTACTATCGATGGTAAAACGCAAACCCTAACAGCAGGCGATAGTTTTTATATCCCTACAAATGTTTTGCACGGTGCCATTTGTACTGAAGCAGGCGAACTAATTGATGTGTTTAGTCCAATTCGCGAAGATTTTATGAAATAATGACAATTAATTGAATATTTTTTTGTCAATAATATATTTTTTATATATTTGGAAAACCAATCTGGAAAACCAGTTTGGTTAACCAGTTTGAAAAAACAAATTATAAAACAATAAAGGATACTGCCAAAACAAATTAAATAGTGTTTTGTGCGACCGTTTTTCGTAGAAAAACGATTATTAAATGTAAAATTAAAACTAACTTAAAAACAACGTATGAAAATTAAATCTCATTTATTACTGTTCTTCGTGTTGTGTAGCGTAACAATAGGCTTTGCGCAAACACAAGTCAGTGGAGTAATTACAGGTGCTGATGGATTACCTATTCCAGGAGCAGCCGTAGTCGTTCAAGGGACAGACAATGGTGTTACATCTGATTTTGATGGAAACTTTACCATTAGTGTCGAACAAAACCAAAGTATAGAAGTTACTTATCTAGGGTACCAAACTCAAATTATTGAGTTCACTGGGCAAGACTTTTTCAATGTAAGCATGGAAGAAGATCTAAGCGAACTAGATGAAATTGTAGTCGTAGGGTATGGAACACAGAAAAAATCTAACCTTACTGGCTCTATTTCTAAAGTATCTAACGAAAAACTTGACCAAATAGCAGTATCTCGTGTAGATGATGCTTTAGTAGGGCAAGTTTCTGGTGTAAACATTGCGGCAACAGAAGGTGAAGCAGGGTCTGCACCTACAATTCGAATTCGTGGTACAGGGTCTATTACAGGTATCTCTGATCCAGCTATAGTTGTTGACGGACTTTTAGTTGACAATGACTATTTGACTAACATAGATATGAATGACGTTGCTTCATTTGAAATCTTAAAAGATGCGGCTTCTGCAGCAATTTATGGATCTAGAGGTGCAAATGGTGTTATTTTAATTACAACTAAAGAAGCTAAAGAAGGAAAACCAAAATTTAGTTACAATACTTATGTGGGTTTTAAAAGCGCTCATAAAAGTGATTCGTATTCTTTTTCTTTAGCAGAAACTGCAGCAGCAGAATTAGCAGCTACTGGCGCAAACTCTGCAAGAACGCAGCGTAAACTTCAAATAGGTGTAGATAGAGACTGGCAAGATGTTATATTTGATGGTGGTGTTATCACTAGCCATGCTTTTGCTGTACGTGGAGGAAACAAGAAAACTAAATATAGTACTGCGTTTAACTATACTGATGATGAAGGTGTACTTTTAACCGATCACTTTAAAAAGTATAGTTTAAAACTTAAAGTAGATACTAAACTTGATGATGATTTTTCTGTAGGTGTTAATTTAAGCCCTTCTTATTCAAGTAGAAGACGTTTTGATGGCTCTACTCATGATATTCTTCGTCAAACACCTTGGTTACCATTGTATTTAGATGCAAATACAATTCAGCATGTAAATCGTGTTCGTGATGGAGGTAAATATGCAAATGCACAAATAGGTGACTATGGTATTCAACGTATGTTCGATGATTGGGATTTAGCTAATAATGTGGCAGTTACTAGTGGTACAGATATTAGTAACACGTCTAACACAAACCCAGCGGCAAAAGTATTAGAACGCGATCGTAACGATTATAAGTTTAAACTATATGGTAGTGCATATTTAAAATATAAAATTACTAAAGGATTAAACTTCAAGACAACTTTGTTAGGAGATTTCCAAAACACTAAGCAAGACAGATGGCAAGGTGTTATGTCTAACAGAAATGGAGCTTCTGCTGCATCTTATACTGTTTCAAATTTAAATAGAATTCACTTTGTTACAGATAATTTCCTTACTTATGATACAGATGTAAATGGACATGAAGTTAATGCAATATTAGGATTTTCTGCAGAGCGATGGGATACAGAGTTTGAGTCCTTAGCAGGAAGTGGATATACTTCAGATTTATTACAAACTATTACTGCAGCCGACCCATCAACAGTTGTTGGGCAGTCTTATAATTATGCACAGCGTTTGATGTCTTATATTGCACGTGTAAACTATGCATACCAAGATAAATATCTAGCATCTGTTAGTTATCGTCGTGATGGTTACTCTGCATTTGGACCAGACTCAAAATACGGAGATTTCCCAGCGGTATCTGTAGGATGGATATTAACTGAGGAGGATTTCTTAAAAGACAACTCGATACTAAGTAACTTAAAGTTACGATTTAGTTATGGAGTTTCTGGAAACCCATTCTTTAACACAGGAAATGTTTTGAAAAACAACTTCCCATATCTATCATTACTTAGCCCATCTACAGCAGTTGTTGACGGAGTAAGTGCAGCAGCATTTAATCCAATTAATATTGCAAACACAGGCTTGCAGTGGGAACGTTCAGTTGAAATAAACCCAGGTGTTGATTTTAGTTTATTCTCAAATAGAATTACAGGTTCTTTGGAGTATTACCAACGTACAAGTGATCAATTGTTAATTGATAATCCAGTATCTTCAACAACAGGTTTCAATAGTGCATTAGTTAATATTGGAGAAGTAAAAAACAGTGGAGTTGAATTTGAACTTCGTACGAAGAATATCACTTCTGATAATTTTACATGGAATTCAACGTTCATTATGTCAACCAATAAGAATGAGTTAGTGAGCTTTGGTGCTTCTGACGGACAAATCCAAAATGTTGATTCTAAAAGAGCAGCAGAGTGGATTAATTCTGTTGGAAATCCAATCTCTTCATTTTATGGATGGGTTGTAGATAAAGATATTCCTCTACAATATATTAATGACCCATACCACCCTGTTGGTGGCGAGGCACAAGATGTATATGTAAGAGATTTGAATGGAGATGGTTTAATTGACGATGATGACAAAACTATTTTAGGAGATCCTTATGCTGATTTGGTGTGGAGTTTTTCTAATGATTTTACTTTTGCAGGTTTTGATTTGAGTTTCTTAATTCAATCGAGTCAAGGTGCACAAATAAGAAATATGGGAGACCAATACTTATTTAACCACTTTAATTCAGCTCAAGATTTTAACACTTCAACTACTCCAGATCAAGGGTTTATTAAGCAAAAAATCTTCACGGATGATATTGTTCAAGATGCGTCTTATATAGCATTACGTACAGTTAATCTTGGTTATAGAATTCCAGAAGGTGTTTTGAATAATCTAAACTTGACATCTGCTCGGGTTTATGTTTCAGGGCAGAACCTAATTTATAGCACAGCCTCTGGTTATACAGGGTATAACCCAGAGTCTATTAACACAACCTCACCAACAACCTATGGGTATCAACGTGCTGGGTCACCAGTATTTAAAACATTTTCATTAGGGGTAAATGTTGAATTTTAATTTATTAAAACAAAATATATTATGAAACATATAAAAATTTTAGCACTATTTTTTGTAGGAGCACTTGTTTCTTCCTGTGAAAAAAACTATTTGGAGCCAGCTTTAACTTCGGCAATCAATGGTGGAGCATACTATAGTACTGCTGCAGAAGTGGAAACAGCTGTAATTAACATGTACGACGGGCTTCAAGGCGTAAACTCGACCAACGCAAATCAGAATCATGCGACACAAGTTGAGTTTTACTTAACTGAAATGCGTAGCGATAACACTAGAACAAAAGCTAGTGAAGGTGAAGCGGCACAATTTGAAAATTATAGTATTGAAGCTACTAATGGTATTGTAGCTGATTATTATAGAAGCTTTTTCAATGTTATTTTTCGAGCAAACCTTGTTTTAGATAACTTAGAATCTGCTGGTACTAAAGCAAAGCAGTTCGAAGGAGAAGCAAAATTTGTGCGTGCTTATGCAAACTTTAACCTTGTACGTCTTTTTGGAGATATTCCATTACTAAATAAAGTTATTGATCCTTTAGATACAGAAACTGCATTTACACGTGTGGCTACTGCTGAGGTTTATAACCTAATTGTTAGCGATTTAACTACAGCTATTGCTAACCTAGAAGGAACGTATAGAACGCGCGCATCACGTGCTGCGGCTCAAGCATTATTAGCAAAGGTTTACCTTACACAAAAGCAATATGCTCAAGCAAGATCATTGTTAGAAACTATTGTTGGTAGTAATGCGTATACATTAGAATCTAATTTTAGCGATATTTTCTATAAAGAAGCAAATAGCGAAACAATCTTTGCTATAGGTTATACAGCAGGAGGCGTTGATAGTCAAAACTTTTCTGCAGAGTGGTTAAATGCTGTAGGTAGAACTTCAGGAGTAAACTATGTTACTGCTGATGTGCGTACTGCTTTTGATACCTATGGAGGGGATCGTACGGCAATATCTTTTAGACAAGATGTTAGTCAACCTACTCAATATCAAGTAGCAAAATATTTCCCTAATGGAGAGCTTAATGCACCTTATAGTGCAGACCCAATTACTGCAGGTAATGATTGGATTGTATTGCGTTATGCAGACGTATTACTTATGCACGTAGAAGCTATATTAGCAGGTGCTAATGAAACAGTTGATGCTGGCGCTTTAGCTTCATTTCAAAAAGTTAGAAATCGTGCAGGGTTAACCACACCAGTTACTATTATAACCAAGGACCTACTTCTTAATGAAAGAAGAGTTGAGTTGGCTTTTGAAAATCACCGCTTATTTGACTTAATCCGTTTGGATAAAGCTCAAGAAGTACTTTCGGCATTTTCAGCAGCTAATGGATATGGGTTTACGTCTACAGATTTATTACTTCCTATTCCGCAAAACGAAATAGGTTTAAGTAAAGGTAAGTTGACTCAAAACCCTGGATATTAAGTTTCATTTTTAGTTAATAATTACGCGAGGGCTTGTTTTTGATGCAAGTCCTCGTTTAAAAGAGAAAACATGAAAAACACACAAAAAATAGTTACAAGAAAACTGACAAAGTTTTCATTTACATTGGTTTTATCAACTCTATTGTTAAGTGCAATAAGTTGTGTTAAAGACCCAGTATTACCTGCGATAGCTTCAATAGCTGATAAAACGCCTCCTTCTGCAAGCTTTTCAGCTGTAGAAAGTGAAAATTATTTGGCTTTTACTTTTGCCAACACCTCTAAGAGTGCTACAACGTATTCATGGGACTTTGGTGATGGAGGAAAATCTACAGAGAAAGAACCAAAATATGAATATTCGAAAGAAGGAACTTATAATGTTACCCTCGAAGCTTCAGATAAGCTTAATATTAAAAGCACTATTACAAAAGAAGTTAAGGTTGTTAAACCTCCAGTGCCAGCAGCTATTACTCCCAAAATATTAAATGGAGACTTTACAAATGGTCAAGATGATTGGAAAGTTTCAACATTTACTGGTGGAACAACATCACCATATAATTCAAGTTCCGATGGAGAAAGCAAAAATTATGACGGTTCTGCGGCTACTGGTAGTACACCAGGGGCTAAATGGACTAGTAGCACTTCTGCTGGACCAAAATTAAGTGGTTCTACAAGATTTGCGTACCAAGCATTAACTGTGTCTACTGAGAGAGAGTATATCATTGAGTATAGCTACGCTATTAAAAGTGATATAGCGGATACTGACCCTGACGGATCTCGACTTGTTGTAGAAATTTTAGATGGTCATTTTAGTGATGGTGCAGATGCTTTAAAAAGCTCTCAAGCAGGTCCTATTGTACAACACATAGGAAAAGAAGCTAAAGGAAAAGGAAACTTTACACTAGTAAAGCAAGAGTTTACCTCACCAAAATCAGGTCTTATTTCTATATGGATGTACGGAATTACTGACGAAGATGCTTACATTGATAATGTTAAAGTATATCCAAAAGAATAATTCCTAGATAGAGATGAAGTTTTATTTCTTGCATACAGTTGCTATTTATTTTATGGCAGTTAGCGTTTTGTTAGCTCATACGAGTTGTCAAAGCGAGACGCAAGAATTACCAAACTTCGAATCTAATAGTGTAATTAATAATAATCAACCTCAAAGTAGTAGTCAAGGTAGTACATCTAGTACTACCATGACATCTACTACCTCAAGTAACAAGTCTTACTTGCTTCCGAACATTGATTTAACAAACTGGAAAGTAACACTACCTATTGGTAATCCAACTTCAGTACGACCTCCAGAGATATTAGACTACGCCAGGAACGAGGTGGTAAAGCCATTTTTTTATAATGATTCTATTGATGGTTCACTCGTTTTTTATGCTTATCCAGGAGCAACTACCGCAAACACATCGTATTCAAGAACGGAGTTGCGCGAGCAAATGGTTTCTGGGAGCGACAAGGTAAATTGGACTTTTGCACAGGGAGGTAAAATGCGTGGAACATTATCAGTTCCTGAAGTTTCTTTAGACGAAGATGGGAAAGCACACCGTGTAATTATTATGCAAATTCATGGTCGATTAACAGATGAACAAAGAGATTTAATAGGTCAAAAAGATAATAATGCGCCTCCTATATTAAAAATTTATTGGTATAGAGGAAGAATACGAATTAAAACTAAAGTTGTGAAAAACCTTAATGCATCTAACGAAGAATTGCTTCATACCGATGCTTGGGGAGATGACGAAGGATATACTATCCCTGTTGATGTAGGACACGATAAATTTACACTAGAAGTTATTGTATCTGATGGTAAAATGGAAATCGTTTTAAATGATATATATTCTATTTTATACGATAGTATTCATATTAAAAAATGGGGAATTTTTGAAAATTACTTTAAAGCAGGAAACTATTTTCAAAGTAAAGATAAAGGGTCCTATGCACGAGTCAAGTATTACGACTTAGAAGTGTCTCATAATTAAGAATTAATGCTATATTAGTATTTAGTATAGAATTTTAATTTTTTAAATGAATTGATTTTATTACCTAATAATGATTGAAAACATACTAATAGATAGCAAAATAGTAGGGACGCATAAAGAAATTATTGCAAATCTTAAGCAACTCATAAATCTTAAAAACCTCGAGCCAGGGGATAAGCTCCCATCGGAGCGGATGTTATCTGAAAAATTTAATGTTACACGGACTAATCTTAGAGATGCCCTGCAGACATTAGAGTTTTATGGATTGGTTAAGTCAATTCCTCAGAGTGGGACGTTTATTGCAGATATTGGTATTACAGCTTTAAACGGAATGATAGACGATATTTTAGGTCTTTCATTACCGTATTTTAAGGATTTAGTTGAAGCACGAATATTTTTAGAATTGAAAGTTGTTAAATTAGCAGCGTTAAGAAGAACAGAAGCCGATTTAGAACATATAGAAAACGCTTTAGCAGAATACTCCGATAAGGTTATTCGTGGTGAAGATGCGGTTCAAGAAGATTTACTTTTTCATTTAGCTATTGCAAGAGCAAGCGGAAATCCGTCAATGATAACGTTTATGTTAAAAATTACACCGGAGATCATTAATAATTTTGAGAAACACCATGTGTGTGATAAGGATACCGCTTTTAAGGGTATTCAAGAGCATAAGAATATACTAGACGCTATAAAGGATAAAAACCCTAGGGCAGCTAAAAAAGCAATGAAAGAACATTTTGAAGTACTCTATCAGTATTGCAATAGTGCTGAATAGGGTAGCTAATTTGCTTAAATAAACAAAAGAGAATTATTAACATCGGTAAGCCGAATAATATATAAAGAAATGAAAATCAAAGGATTAAGATGGTGGATTATTGGCTTAGTATGTCTTGCTACAATAATAAATTATATTGATAGGGCGGCTCTTGGAATTATGTGGCCAGTAATGAAAGATGATCTTGGATTAACAGAACAAGATTACGCTTGGGTTATTAATATTTTTACAGTAACATATGCTGCAGGAAAGTTTATTTCTGGGAAAGTATATGATAAAGTAGGTACTCGAATAGGCTTTATTCTCTCAATTTTCTTTTGGTCACTAGCATCTGTATTGCACTTTTTTGCTAGAGGAGCAGCTTCTTTAGGTATTTTTAGAGGATTATTAGGAGTTGCTGAGGCCGGAAATTGGCCAGGAGCAGTTAAGAATAATGCAGAGTGGTTTCCCATTAAAGAACGTGCTTTAGCTCAAGGAATTTTTAATGCAGGAGCTGGAATAGGCTCTATTATTGCTGCACCTACTATTGCAGAACTTTTTGGAGCTTATGGATGGAAAGTTACTTTTGTAATAATTGGTGTTATTGGTTTTATATGGATTGTTCCATGGGCAATAGTAAATAAAACACTTCCTAAAACACATCCTTGGATAACTCCTGAAGAAAAAGAACATATTATTTCAGGGAGACATAAAGACCGTCAGAATAATGACGATGATGAGAGCCTAAGTGTAATGGAAATTCTTTCTAAAAAAGAGTCTTGGGGAGTTATTGCTTCACGCTTTTTTATAGAACCTATTTGGTGGTTATTTGTCTTTTGGATGCCAATTTATCTTAATAAAGTATATGATTTTAATGTTAAAGAAATTGGCTATTACGCATGGTTCCCTTATGTTGGAGCTATGCTAGGAAGTCTTTGCGGTGGTTGGTATGCTAAAAAATTATTAGATAATAAAAGTGTAGACTATAGCCGAAAAAAAACTATTGCTATTGGATGCCTTATTATTGTAATTTCGATAATAGGAGCAATAATTTTTGCAGACACTCCTATAAAATTTGTGAGCTTTGTATTTATAGTCCTTTTCGGATTTCAATTCTCGATTAGTAATATTCAAACAATTCCTAGTGATTTATTAAGTGGAAAATCAGTAGGTACACTAGCTGGGTTAGGTGGTAGTATTGGAGCAATATCGGTTATAATTATGAATTGGTTAATACCAATAATAACTGTAGAATCTTATACTCCAGCATTTATTATCTTATCCATTTTAGCTCCACTTTCTGTTATGTCAATTTACTTTCTCATTAAAGAGATTAAACCTATAGAAAAAAAATAAACAAAAATTAATAAATACCCTTATGAATAATTTAAAAGACAAAGTAGCTGTAGTTACAGGCGGAGCAAGAGATATCGGGAGAGCTGTTTCAGTTTCTCTAGCCAAAGCAGGAGCAAAAGTAGTTGTTAATTATTTTGACAATGAACAACAAGGAACCGATACGGTAGCGGAAATTGAAGCTAATGGCGGAACTGCAATTGCCGTATATGCCGATGTAACGAAACAAGAAGAAATTGACAATATGGTCGAAATGACTAAAAATGCTTTTGGTAATAAAGTAGATATTTTGGTTAATGTAGCGGGCGGGCTTTTTGCACGTAAAACCATAGAAGAAGCAGATGCTGCTTTCTATGATTTGCTAATGGATGTAAACTTAAAATCTGTTTTTTTAGTAACTAAAGCAATTAAACCTTTAATGCCAAAAGGATCTTCTGTTGTGAATTTTGCCTCTCAGGCAGCACGCGACGGAGGTGGCCCAGGAGCAGCGTTATATGCTACTTCAAAAGGCGCAGTAATGACCTATACTAGGGCTTTAGCAAAAGAATTTGGGCCTCAAGGAATTCGCGTAAATGCAATTTGCCCAGGTATGATTGCCACAAAATTCCACGATGACTTTACTGCAAACGCAGTACGCGAAAAAGTTGCTGGAGGTACGCCTCTTAGAAGAGAAGGTCAAGCCGAAGAAGTAGCCGATTTAGTTGTGTATTTAGCTTCAGAGCAGTCTTCTTTTATCACAGGAAATAATGTAGACATTAACGGAGGTTTAGCGTTTAGTTAATAATTATTTTAAATATCTTATATGAAGAAAGTAGTCACTTTTGGTGAGATTATGTTGCGTTTAGCACCTTCTGGGTTCTTACGTTTTTCGCAAGCCAACAATTTTGATGTGGTTTATGGTGGAGGGGAGTCTAATGTAGCTGTGTCTTTAGCAAACTATAATGTCCCTGTTGAGTTTGTAACACGCTTACCTAAAAACGATATTGGACAATGTGCGTTAATGGAGATGAGAAAACGAGGTGTAGGGACTGATTATATCGTTGAAGGAGGAGATCGTTTAGGAATTTATTTTTTAGAAACAGGCGCCGTTAGTAGAGGGAGTAAAGTTGTTTATGATAGAGCAAACTCTGCAATGTCAGAAATTGAACCTGGTATGGTTGATTGGAGCGAAGTGTTTAAAGATGCACAATGGTTTCATTGGACAGGAATTACTCCAGCTATTTCACAAAGTGCAGCTGATGCTTGTTTAGAAGCAGTTAGAATAGCAAGCTCTATGGGGATTACAATTTCAACAGACTTAAACTATCGAGCTAAGCTATGGAATTATGATGGAGACAGAGAAACGATAATGACAGAGTTAACCTCTTATTGCGATATTATTTTAGGAAACGAAGAAGATGCCGAAAAGCATTTTGGAATTAAACCTGAAGGCTTAGATATTACCACTCAAGGGGAGCATGTTAAGGCAGAGTCTTTTCTGTCAGTTTGCGAGCAAATGCAAAAAAAATTCCCTCAAGCAAAAAAGATTATCACAACACTTAGAGGCTCTATTTCTGCATCGCACAACACTTGGGCAGGAGTACTTTACGATGGTAAGAAAATGTATCAAAGTGCAGAATATCAAATTACAGATATTGTTGATCGTGTAGGAGGAGGAGATTCATTTATGGGAGCACTTATTTATGGATTAATCCATTACCCCAATGATGATCAACGCGCATTGGATTATGCGGTTGCAGCGTCTTGTCTAAAGCACACAATAAAAGGAGATGCTAACTTGGTAACCATCCCCGAAATTGAAAAATTAATGAGTGGCGACGCTTCTGGACGTGTTGCAAGATAAGTAGTATGGCACAATTCACTAGACTTCAAGTAGTTCAACAAATGCAGGAATCAGGTATGGTTCCCTTATTTTATCACTCGGATATTGATGTTGCAAAATCTGTTTTAAAAGCTTGCTATGATGGTGGAGCTCGTTTAATGGAGTTTACCAATAGAGGCGATTTTGCAATTGAAATATTCGACAAACTTATTAAGTATGCTATTGCCGAGCTTCCAGGAATGATTCTTGGTGTCGGTTCATTAACAGATGCCGCCTCTGCGTCTCAATATATGTTATGTGGAGCAAACTTTGTTGTTACACCAGTATTTCGTGAAGATATTGCGATAGTGTGTAACCGAAGAAAAGTGTTATGGTCTCCTGGTTGCGGGTCGTTGTCAGAAATTGCAAAGGCAGAAGAAATGGGATGCGAAGTAGTTAAACTTTTCCCAGGAAGTACTTATGGGCCTGGCTTTGTGAAAGCGATTAGAGGACCACAACCTTGGACTTCAATTATGCCTACTGGAGGCGTATCAACCGAGGAATCGAACCTTAGAGGTTGGTTTGATGCTGGAGTAATCTGTGTTGGGATGGGTTCTAAATTAATTTCGAAAGAAATTTTAGAGAATAAAGCCTATGATACGTTACAGAAAAATGTTTCGGAAACGTTAAGTTTGATTAAACAAATTAGACAGTAAGTTAGAAATATTTAATTTTCAGTGATGGTAAAGTCGGCAAAACGTACTATTTCGTCTCTTAAATCATCAGGAAAAAGTAAACTTCGGTAAACGCCCCATTTAGGTCGAACAAATTCTCCACCTTCACGCCAGTTTATAATATTAGGATTATTATATTCTAAAAGGATTTTATCTGTCTCTATGTCTTTCAATTCGATTTTGTAACTTCCTTTAGTCCCATATAGAATTGTTTCGGTAACAATAACCCAACGATTAATTAGCGGGCTTAATTCTATTTGTGTTAGTGTAATTTGCTTGTCAATTTCTGCATATCGAAGCTCTAGTCGGTCAGGAGAAGATTTTCTTGTTGTTAAAGTGTACATTGGCATACTCGCAAAATTGCCTCCAACAGATTTGAGTTGATGAATATGTGTGAATTTGGAAGACGATTGAAAGCCTTGGGGTAACTTAAATTTCCAGCTATAGATTACGGTTTCATTTTCTCTACCCAGTAGGTTTTCTGGGGATTTGTCATACGTTTTTATTTCATTACGTTGTCGGTCAAAATTGATACAACGATCGTTATCTGGAGTTTTGTGAATATGAAACTGAAATACGTTTTTCTTTAAATCAGCATCATAAATTTCATCAATGTGATCGCCAAATTCTTTATGACTACAATCGGGGGGCTCAATTGGGCTGTTTTCAGGGGCTAGTACAGAGGTTATTAAACTATAGGTTCCGCCAGGACCATCTGCCTCTAAAACAACAGATTTACTCGCTGTTGTACTAGTTGTCGTTTTAAAAAAAGTAGCTGCTATTATTTTACTACTATTTATTGTTATTTCAACGGGATTGCTTGTAGAAGACACATCTCCTGACCATGCCAAAAAAGACCAAGATTCACTAGGTACAGCAGTTATTTGGATGCGCGTACCCGAAACATAGTCAGTTGCTGTTACACTATCATCGCCAAAAACCACTTGTTTTGTTATTGCACCTTCTCCATTAGTGTTAAGGGTTAATGGATATCTTTTTTTTGTAAAGCTTGCGATTAACGAAATATTATTATCTACTGTTATACTGATGGGGTTATCCGTAGAACCATTGGACCAACCAGTAAACGTATAGCCCTCGCTTGGTAAAGCGCGTATGCTTATGGTTGTTCCTTTCGAGTAAGTTCCGCCAGATGTGTCAACCGTTCCGCCTGTTACAGCAGAGGCTTTTATAGTATAATTCGTTGGTGTTGGTGTTGGAGGCGCGCTAGAAGTACTGTCTTTTCCACAACCGAAAAATAATAAAAAACTAAGTAAATAAAAGTAACGGTAAATCATAAAATATGTTCTCTGTAAAATTAAGCCAAATTAGCTTAAAACCCTGTTGTTTTATGTTGTAATATCAGTTAGTAGTGGCAATATTAATGAATTGTAGGTATAACAATTTAAATTATTTAATAACTCGATATTGTCTAGTTTTTTTTGCTTTGTTTTGAAATAATATTTTACATTTAAATATGTCTTTTATAAAAATAACAGAGCAAGACTCTTTGCATGATAAATTAGAGCAAAAAACGATTAGCCAATTAGTTGCGGGTATTCATCAAGAAGATAAAAAGGTTTTAAAGGCAGTAGAACTTGTTATTCCTCAGGTTGAACTACTCATTGCCAAAGTAGTGTCTAAACTAAACCTAGGAGGGCGACTTTTTTATATTGGTTCAGGCACAAGTGGTCGTTTGGGTGTTTTAGATGCAGCTGAGTGTCCTCCAACGTTTGGTACAGACCCTGAACAAGTTATTGGAGTTATTGCAGGAGGAAAAACAGCTTTACAGAAAGCGGTAGAAAATGCTGAAGACGATTGCAATCAAGGATGGATGGATTTACAAACGCATAAAATTTCTGAGGCTGACATTCTCATTGGTATTGCTGCCTCTGGGACTACACCTTATGTAGTTGAGGCTTTGCGTATGGCTAGAGAAAATAGAATATTTACAGGATGTATATGCTGTAATAAAAATAGTCCATTGTCTAAAGTTTCTGATATTCCAATAGAAGTAATTGTAGGCCCCGAATTTGTAACAGGAAGCTCGCGAATGAAAGCAGGGACAGCACAAAAATTAATTTTGAATATGATTTCTACTGCAACAATGATACAACTGGGACACGTGAAAGGGAATAAAATGATTGATATGCAGATGACTAATTCAAAACTGAAAAATAGGGCGATTGAAATAATTAAAACAGAACTTAATATAACAAAAAGAGACGCTGAAAAATTATTTTCAAAACACCAAAGTATAAGGATAGCAATAGACCAATATAGAATTAATGGATAGGCAAAAAGTAGCTAAAGGGTTAAAAAAAATAGTATGGGCTATTGTATTTTGTTTTATAGCCCCTATTATTGTTATGCAGGCTTTTAAAAATCAAGAACACCCACTTTATATAGTTGTACTAGTTATAGGTATAATCTTTATTATATTAGTTTTGGTATTAGGTTTCCAAGGAATTTCAAACTTAGTAAATGGACTTTTGGGAGAAAACAAAAAAAAATAAGATTAATCAAATTGGTTATTGTTTGCCAACTTCAACATATTATATTTGCAGCTTATAATTTAATTTATGATAGAAATTTCTCTTCCAGACGGGTCGGTACGTAGTTATGACAAAGAGCTTACTGTTATGGATGTGGCAAAAGACATTAGTGAAGGTCTAGCACGGAATCTACTTTCAGCTAGTTTCAATGATACTATCGTTGAGGCTTCTACACTACTTACTTCTAGTGGTAAATTAAAAATTTTTACTTGGAACGATAAAGAAGGGAAAACGGCTTTTTGGCATTCTTCGGCACATGTTTTAGCACAATCAATTTTGGCATTATACCCAAAGGCAAAATTAACTATTGGACCAGCTATAGAAAATGGATTTTATTATGATGTTGATTTTGCAGAAGAAAGAATTTCAGAAAATGATTTAGAACAAGTAGAACAACAATTTTTGATGTTTGCGCGTCAAAAATTTGAATTCAAAATACGGTCTTCTTCAAAAGCCGATGCACTTACATATTACCAAAAAGATAAGAACCCTTTTAAAGTTGAATTAATTGAAAACCTAGAAGACGGAACAATTACGTTTTGTGATCATGCTGATTTTACAGATTTATGTAGGGGAGGGCATATTCCGCATACGGGTTTTATAAAAGCAATTAAATTACTTAGTGTTGCAGGAGCATATTGGCGAGGCGATGAAAGCAAACCTCAATTAACTCGTATTTATGGTATTTCTTTTCCGAAACAAAAAGAATTAACAGAATACCTTACACTCTTAGAAGAAGCAAAAAAAAGAGATCATAGAAAACTTGGAAAAGAATTGAACCTTTTTACGTTTTCAAAAAAAGTGGGGCAAGGGTTACCTCTTTGGTTACCAAAAGGTGCCGCTTTGAGAGAACGATTAGAAAATTTTTTAAAGGCAGCACAAAAAGAGGCAGGTTACGAACAGGTTATCTCTCCACATATAGGCAATAAAGAACTTTATATGACTTCAGGTCATTATGAAAAATATGGAGCAGATAGTTTCCAGCCTATTGAAACGCCTTCGGAAGGAGAAACATTTTTGTTAAAACCGATGAATTGCCCACATCACTGCGAAATATTTAATGCTCAAAAATGGAGTTATAAAGACCTTCCAAAACGTTATGCCGAATTTGGGACAGTATATCGTTATGAACAAAGTGGAGAGCTTCATGGACTTACACGGGTTCGAGGTTTTACACAAGATGATGCTCACATTTTTTGTATGCCCAATCAACTCGACGAAGAATTTAAAAATGTAATAGATTTAGTTTTATATGTATTTAAATCATTAGGGTTTGAAGATTTTACGGCTCAGGTATCTTTAAGAGACCCTAACAAACCCGAGAAATATATTGGCTCGGACACTAATTGGGATTTAGCAGAGAGTGCAATTATAAACGCAGCTAAAGAGAAGAATCTTAATTATGTTGTGGAATATGGCGAAGCCGCTTTTTATGGGCCTAAGCTCGATTTTATGGTAAAAGATGCTTTAGGCAGAAAATGGCAATTGGGAACTATTCAAGTAGATTATAATTTACCCGAACGTTTTGAACTAACGTATAAAGGGAGTGATAATGAACTCCATAGACCTGTAATGATTCACCGTGCTCCGTTTGGGAGTTTAGAGCGTTTTGTAGCTATTTTATTAGAACATACAGCTGGTAATTTTCCTCTTTGGCTTACTGAGGTACAGGTAATCATCCTTTCAGTTAGTGAGAAATATGAAAAATACGCAGAAAAAGTTTCAAATGAGTTAGAAAATAACGAAATTCGCACCCTTGTAAATAATAAAAACGAAACAATTGGGAAAAAAATTCGAGACGCACAATTGAATAAACACCCATATATGCTAATTTTAGGAGAGAAAGAAGTTACAAATGAAACAGTTTCTGTCCGAAAACTTAAAGAAGGAGATATAGGTAGTGTTAACGTAGCTACCTTTATAAGACAAATAAAAGACGAAATAAATAAAATAATTTAAAAACAAAAAGTTATAGCAATACGGAGAAAAAGGAGCAATAGCCCAGGACGTGTATTCAAAGTTGATCCTCATAAAATCAATCAAAAAATAACAGCACAAGAGGTTCGCTTGGTAGGAGACAATGTTGAAGTAGGCGTATATCGCTTAAATAAAGCATTAACAATTGCTCGTGAATTAGAGCTAGATTTAGTTGAAATCTCTCCAAATGCTACTCCTCCGGTTTGTAAAATTCTTGAATATAAAAAGTTTCTATACGAGCAAAAGAAGAGAGACAAAGCACTGAAGTCTAAAGCAACGAAAGTAATTATTAAAGAAATTCGTTTTGGACCTCAAACAGATGAACATGACTATGAGTTTAAAAAGAAACATGCCGAAAAATTCCTTAAAGAAGGGGCTAAACTCAAAGCTTTTGTTTTTTTTAAAGGAAGATCAATTGTTTTTAAAGAACAAGGACAAATTCTTTTATTACGTTTAGCTCAAGATCTTGAAGAATTTGGTAAGGTGGAACAACTACCTCAACTAGAAGGGAAAAGAATGATTATGTTTATTAGTCCAAAGAAAAAATAAAAAAGTAAGTATTAAATTAATATAGACAAAATGCCTAAAATGAAAACCAAGTCTAGTGCCAAAAAGCGATTTAAGCTTACGGGTACTGGTAAAATTAAAAGAAAGCATGCGTTTAAGAGCCATATCCTAACCAAAAAATCAAAAAAGCGTAAGCTTAGATTAACGCACTCCGGATTAGTTCATGAAAGTGATGTAGAAAGTATTAAGCAACAATTACGTTTAAAATAATGTAAAACGCTTAAGGTTTAAATGTAAAACCCTGTTATAGGTAAATAAAAGTGTAAGTAGTTTTACCACCTCTGACAAAAAATTAAAAATTATGCCAAGATCAGTAAACTCTGTTGCCAAAAGGGCACGAAGAAAAAAAGTTTTAAAACAAGCAAAAGGATACTTTGGACGTCGTAAGAACGTCTGGACCATAGCTAAGAATGCAGTAGATAAAGCGATGCTTTATGCATACCGCGATAGAAAAACCAAAAAAAGAAATTTTAGATCCCTTTGGGTTGTACGGATTAATGCCGCAGCTCGATTACACGGAATGTCATATAGCCAGTTTATGGGAAAAATTAAAGCTAATAATATTGCTTTAAACCGTAAAGTATTAGCAGATTTGGCAATGAATCACCCCGATGTATTTAAAACAGTGGTTGAAAAAATAAAATAAATATTGCATTTATAAATTTAGAGAATAAAAAAACCAGTCATATATGACTGGTTTTTTTATGGCTATATTTCTAAGGGTATTAGAAAGGCATACCATCATTTTCTTCAGAATTACCAAAGGCATCATTTGGGTTTGGTGATGGTAATTGCTCATTAATTTTAGATTGAAATTCATAAGGGGACTCAAAGTTTTCTAAATTATCAAATTTACCCAACTCACTAATAAACTTTAATTTAATGTTGTCTAGACCTCCATTTCGGTGTTTTGCAATTATAAATTCTGCTTGTCCTTTAGAAGGTGTGCGTTCGTCATCATCCCATTCATCATATCCATAATATTCTGGGCGATAAATAAAAGAAACAATATCGGCATCTTGTTCAATTGCTCCAGACTCACGAAGATCAGAGAGTAAAGGGCGTTTTGTTCCTCCTCTTGTTTCTACTGCCCTTGAAAGTTGAGAAATTGCAATAACAGGGATGTCTAATTCTTTAGCTAAGGCTTTTAGGTTTCTCGAAATAGTAGAAATTTCTTGTTCTCTATTCCCTGATTTCTCCGAAGCCCCTGAAGTCATAAGTTGAAGGTAATCGACAACAATTAATTTAATGCCATGTTGTGACGATAATCGCCTTGCTTTGGCTCTAAGGTCGAAAATAGAGAGAGAGGGTGTATCATCAATAAATAAAGGAGCACGTTCTAAATCGCCAATCTTCACATTTAATTGTTCCCATTCGTGTTCAGCTAATTTACCAGTTCTTAGTTTTTCTGAAGGGAGTCCAGTTTCAGAAGAAATTAGCCGTGTAATTAATTGAACAGAAGACATTTCGAGAGAAAAAAACGCTACAGGAATTTGTTTCATTACTGCTATATTTCGAGCCATCGAAAGCGTAAAAGCAGTTTTACCCATACCTGGACGCGCAGCAATAATAATTAAATCACTAGGTTGCCAACCCGAAGTAAGTATATCGAGTTTTTCAAACCCAGTTGCAACACCACTAAGTCCGTCGCGATTGCCTATGTCTTGAATTCTTTTTTTGGCTTGAATAACAAGACTTTGAGCAGTGTCCGAAGACTTTTTAATATTCCCTTGGGTTACATCATATAGCTTAGATTCTGCAGTGTCTAGGAGGTCAAAAACATCAATAGACTCTTGATAAGCATCGTGAATAATTTCATTAGATATCTTGATAAGACTTCGCTGAATAAATTTCTGCAAAATAATTCGAGCATGAAACTCAATATGCGCAGAGGTAGTTACTTTTTTTGTTAGTTGAACTAAATAAATATCTCCGCCAACTTTTTCTAATAACCCTAATTGCTTTAATTTAGAAGATACTGTGAGTATATCTATGGGGTTTGAAGTTTCGAATAGCGTATGAATTGCAGTAAAAATATGTTGATTAGCTTCTTTATAGAAAGCACCTGGCTGAAGAATATCAATAACTTCATCTACGCCCTTTTTGTCGGTAAGCATAGCGCCAATAACAGCCTCTTCAAGGTCGACAGCCTGAGGAGGTATTTTACCGCGTTCTAAACTTACAAGGCTTCCAGAAGTCATTTTTGAAACGATAGTTGGGTTTGTTTTTTCCATAGGTCAAAAATACTTTAACAGGGTAAAAAATATTAAAAAGAGTTACTCCAAATATACAACCTAGTTAAATTATTCTTTGTTAATAACGTAATCAATATATGTACATTTTTTAATGATAGTTAATAATTTCAATTAGATACTTTGTACATTTATTAATGAATAATAATAAAAATGACAGAAGTAGAAAACCTCATATATCAGTTTGATGAAAATCAAAGGGAGATGATGCTATGTTTTCATAATTTACTAACAAATAAATTGAACTTAGTTGATAAAATTCGATTTAAAATTCCTTTCTATTATGGCAAAAGTTGGATTTGTTATTTAAACCCCATCAAAGGTAGTAAGGTCGAATTAGTATTTATTTGGGGGAAAGAACTTTCGAACCATCGCGGTCTTTTAAATGATAAGGGAAGAAAGCAAGTTAGCGGTATTGAGTTTGAAAAAGTATCGGATATATCAATAGAATATTTGAATGAAATTATTCAAGAAGCAATTTTACTGGATGAAATAAAAGCACAAAAACTAAAAAAGAAGTCTAAGAAATAGTTTAAAACTTGGGTTAAGCTTTTTTAATTTTTTGATAAAAATCCCACGCTACCACGCCAGTTGCAACAGCAATGTTTAAAGAATGTTTTGCACCTTCTTGAGGGATTTCGATAACCCCGTCTGAAACATCAATTACGTCTTGAGAGACACCTTTAATTTCGTTACCTAAAATAAACGCATATTTTTTTGATGCCTTAGGGTTAAATTCATTTAGAAGAGTAGCCTGTTCAGTTTGTTCTATAGCCCACACGATTATTCCTTCTGCCTTAAGTTTTTCAACTAAATCGACAGTGCTTTCATAGTACTCCCAAGCAACAGAATCGGTTGCGCCTAAGGCTGTTTTTTGGATGTCTTTATGGGGAGGTTGAGCCGTAATACCGCAGAGGTATATTTTTTCCAACAAAAAGGCATCCGAAGTTCTAAATACTGAGCCTATATTGTTTAAACTTCTAACATTGTCAAGGATAATAATCAAAGGTATCTTGGCTGCTAGACGGGCTTCTTCAATAGTCTTTCGGTTAAGATCGCTGTTTTTTAGTTTTTTACGTTTCACCTAGCAAAAATAAGGAAGTAATGATTAACGTTTAATAAAACTCAAATAATGGTTAAATTCGCATAAACCTTTAAAAAATATACGTTGGCAAAGTTGACAAAAGAAACTCCTTTAATGAAGCAATACAATCAGATTAAGGCAAAGTATCCTGATGCGTTGTTATTATTTCGGGTAGGAGATTTTTATGAAACTTTTGGTTCAGATGCAGTAAAAGCTGCAAGGATACTAGGGATTATTCAAACTAAAAGAGGCGCGGGGAGTAGTAGCGAAACAGAGCTAGCAGGGTTTCCTCACCATTCTTTGGACACCTATTTGCCCAAACTAGTAAAAGCAGGGTGTAGGGTAGCGATTTGCGATCAGTTAGAAGATCCAAAGATGACAAAAACTATTGTTAAACGCGGCGTTACCGAATTAGTTACCCCAGGGGTTGCACTAAATGATGATGTGTTAGAGCAGAAGAAGAATAATTATTTGGCAGCGATTCATTCGGAAAAGACAAATTGGGGTATCTCTTTTTTAGATATTTCTACTGGAGATTTTATGGTTAGCGAAGGCGATTCTGAACATATAAATCAATTACTTCAAAAATTTAATCCTAGTGAAGTACTTGTGTCTAAACCTTTTAAAAAGAATTTTTCCGAATACTTTGGCACTCAGTACACTGCTTTTTATATTGAAGATTGGGTTTTTCAAATTGAGTTTTGCAGAGACCTATTGACGTCCCATTTTGAAACAAATTCCTTAAAAGGATTTGGGATAGAAGGCTTAACACTTGGAACTATTACAGCAGGCGTTATTTTACATTATTTAGCCGAAACACAGCATAAAAAACTTAAGCATATTCATATTATTCAAACAATATCGTCTGAAGATTATGTAACGATAGACCATTTTACTGCACGAAACCTAGAATTACTTTACTCAAACTCGAGAGAAGGAATTGCCCTTATCGATGTAATTGATTTTACTTCTACTGCAATGGGTGGAAGGATGCTTAGAAATTGGATAAGTTTTCCGTTGAAGTCTCGAAAAAGAATTGAACAGCGGCACGCGGTTATTAAAGATTTAATTGAAGATGAAGCCGTTTTTGAAGCCGTTTCAATGCGGCTTAAAAGTATTGGGGATATTGAACGATTAATGTCAAAAATTGCGACTCAAAGGATAGTCCCTCGAGAATTAGTGCAACTCAAAAATTCTTTATTAGAAATAGCTCCGTTAAAAGAAGTGTTAATTCAATCATCATCAAAAGCTCTTCAAACACTTGGATTGGGAATTCAGAATAATGACACACTTATTGAAACTTTAAAAAGCACGCTTAGAGAAGAAGCGCCTTCAAGTATATCAAAAGGCGATTTTATTGCAGATGGTTTTTCCGAAGAATTAGATGAACTAAGAAATCTTCGCAAATCGGGGCGGTCTCTTTTAGATGAAATGCTGCGAAAAGAAACCGAGCGTACAGGTATTAGTTCTTTGAAAATTGCGTTTAATAATGTGTTCGGGTATTATATTGAAGTTAGGAATACACACAAAGATAAAGTCCCCGAAGAATGGATTAGAAAACAAACTTTGGTTAATGCTGAAAGATATATTACTGAGGAGCTTAAAGAATATGAACTTAAAATTTTAGGGGCGGAAGATAAAATTCAATCTTTAGAGTTAAAGTTATATGGCGAATTACTTCAAGAAATTCAACACAGTTTAGGGACTTTAAAAACGAATGCTACACAAGTTGCTATTATCGATTGTTTAGTAGGGTTTACCTTGCTTGCTAAAAAGAATAAATATAATATTCCGCAAATTAACGAGGGCACAGATTTGATTATCAAAGAAGGGCGACACCCAGTTATTGAAAATCAACTAGAGCTAGGAGAAAAATATATTACCAATGATGTTAGCTTAACGTGCGATGTGCAACAAATTATAATGATAACAGGACCTAATATGTCGGGTAAATCTGCATTACTTCGGCAAACTGCACTTATTGTTATTTTGGCACAAGTGGGTAGTTTTGTTCCTGCAAAGGAAGCATCTATAGGTATTGTAGATAAAATATTTACACGGGTAGGGGCAAGTGATAATATTTCGTTAGGAGAATCTACTTTTATGGTAGAAATGAATGAGTCTGCCGCTATTTTAAATAATATTACTAAAAATAGTTTAGTGCTTCTCGATGAAATTGGAAGGGGGACAAGCACTTACGATGGAATATCTATTGCGTGGGCTATTGCAGAATATTTACATGAACACCCAGCGCGACCCAAAACCTTGTTTGCCACGCATTATCATGAACTTAACGAGATGATTCAAAGTTTTGAACGGATAAAGAATTTTAATGTTTCGGTTAAAGAACTTAAAGATAACGTACTTTTTTTAAGAAAATTGGTGCCTGGAGGGAGTGCACATAGTTTTGGAATTCATGTGGCTAAAATGGCGGGGATGCCCAAAATTGTATTAGAGACTGCAAAACGGAAGTTAAAATTTTTAGAGAAATCGCATCAAGAAGAAAACAGGAAAGAAGCACTAAAGGATAGCAAGGAAGATATGCAATTGAGTTTTGTTAGCCTAGACGACCCTTTATTAGAAGAACTTCGTGAAGAAATTGAAAACCTAGACATTAATACACTTACTCCAGTAGAGGCTCTTATGAAGCTAAATGACATTAAAAGACGATTAAATAAGTAAAAGTTTATTTTTTCTAAGTTTTTCGCTAAGCTATTTTGAATTTTATTTTAAATTTGCAACTCGTTAATGCGAAAGTAGCTCAGGGGTAGAGCATCACCTTGCCAAGGTGGAGGTCGCGGGTTCAAATCCCGTCTTTCGCTCAACTACTAAAAACTGCTCGAGTGGTGGAATTGGTAGACACGTTGGACTTAAAATCCAATGACCATTGCGGTCGTGCGGGTTCAAGTCCCGCCTCGAGTACATAAAAAGCCAAAATTTCGATTTTGGCTTTTTGTTTTTAACTCAAATATTGTTAGCCCCAATCTTTTTATAGCTAGAGTATTCATTTGAAATAGAAAAATGAAGTGCGTTTAAAACGTACATTAATAAAACATATAAAATTAATTGTTTCGCCTTAATGGTTATATTTGAAGATACTAGAATAGGAATATGACATTAGAACAATACACTCAAAGTATTAACCAACGATATACACTGGGAAATGCAACGGAGCATACATTTAGAGGAGACTTGCAACAACTTATCGAAAGTTTAATCCCAGAAATGAGTGTAACCAACGAACCTAAAAGACAATCTTGCGGGGCACCAGACTATATTTTAACAAAAAAGGGTATTCCTGTAGGCTTTATAGAAGCAAAAGATATTGGAGATAAAGACCTTGAAGGGAAAAAGAAAACAGGAAATAAAGAGCAGTTCGACCGATATAAAGCCTCGCTAAACAATTTGATATTTACGGATTACATCGATTTTCATTTATATAATGATGGAGAGCTTGTAACCAAAATTGCCATTGCAGAAATAACCGAAGACGGAATTATTGCACTACCTCAAAACTTTGCAAGGTTCAAAGACCTTATTAAAGATTTTGGCACTCATATTGGGCAAACAATAAAAAGCCCCAAAAAGCTAGCAGGGATGATGGCGGGCAAAGCCCGCCTTCTTTCTGATGTTATCGAAAAAGCCTTAACTAGCGACGAGAGCAACAAAGAGGACAGTACTTTGAAGGAGCAAATGAATGCGTTTAAAAACATTCTGATTCACGACATTACGCCCAAAGGCTTTGCAGATGTGTATGCACAAACCATTGCTTATGGAATGTTTGCTGCTCGCTTGCACGACCCAACGCTACATACATTTAGTAGGCAAGAAGCCGCAGAATTAATTCCTAAATCGAATCCGTTTTTGCGAAAACTCTTTGGGTATATCGCAGGACCAGATATTGACGACCGAATTAAATGGATTGTAGATAACCTTACCGAAATATTTTTGGCGTGCAATGTCGAAGAGATTTTAAAAAATTATGGGAAGACTACAAAAATGGAAGACCCCATCATCCATTTTTATGAAACTTTTTTGGCGGAGTATGACCCTAAACTAAGAAAAGCAAGGGGTGTTTGGTACACGCCTGCCCCAGTAGTAAATTTTATTGTTAGGGCGGTTGACGATATTTTGAAAACCGAGTTTAATTTGCCTCAAGGCTTGGCAGACAACTCTAAAACAAAAATTAGGGTAAAGACAGATATTGAAGACAAAAATTTTGATAGCGGGTATAAAGAAGTAGAACGCGAGGTGCATAAGGTGCAAATACTTGATCCTGCAACAGGGACAGGAACTTTTTTGGCAGAGGTGATAAAATACGTAAACAAAAAATTTAAAGGGCAAGAAGGAATTTGGAACGCTTATGTAGAAAAACATTTGCTCCCACGCCTAAACGGTTTTGAGCTACTGATGGCGAGCTATGCTATGGCGCATTTGCAATTGGATTTATTGCTAAAAGACACTGGGTTTAAACCCACAACAAACCAACGGACAAGGGTTTATCTAACCAATAGCTTGGAGGAATATCACTCAGATACAAGCACACTATTTGCCAATTGGTTAAGTAGCGAAGCCAACGAAGCTAACTACATAAAACGCGATACGCCTGTGATGTGCATTATAGGTAATCCACCCTATAGTGGCGAAAGTGCCAATAAAGGAGATTGGATTATGAATCTAATGAAAGACTATAAAAAAGAACCAGGCGGGAAAGGAAAACTAAAAGAACAAAACTCGAAATTCATTAATGACGACTATGTAAAATTTTTACGATACGGACAACATTTTATCGAAAAAAACAGGAGCGGTGTTTTGGCATTTATAAACCCTCACGGTTTTCTTGACAACCCTACTTTTAGAGGAATGCGGTGGCATTTACTTAAAACCTACGACAAAATTTATACCATAGACTTGCATGGCAATAGCAAGAAAAAAGAAACCGCTCCAGACGGTTCTGCTGACCAAAACGTATTTGATATTATGCAGGGAGTATCTATAAATATTTTTGTGAAAACAGGAAAGAAGAAACCGAATACTTTGGGTAAAGTGTTTCATTATGATGTATATGGTAAACGCGAGGACAAATATGATTTCTTATCTCAAAACTCTTTAACAACAATTCCTTACAAAGAATTGTTGTTAAAAGGACCAATGTATTATATGGTACAACGAGATTATGAGGTTGAAGGAAAATATAGAAAAGGCTTTTCATCAAATGAATTATTTATTAAATCTACTATTGGAGTCCAAACGCATAGAGATGGCTTAGTTATAGATATTGATGAAACACGTCTAGTCAAACGTTTTAATGATTTATTTTCCAATGAAGACACCCTATCATTAATATCAAAATATAATATCAAAGAGTCTAATCATTGGAATCTCAATTCGGTAATTGAAAAAGAAAAAAAATTCAATAAAAATGAATTGAGAAAAATCACATATAGACCTTTTGATGAGAGGTGTATTTATTATAATGAAAGTTTTGTAGACCGTACTAGGCGTAGTATTGGTAATCAATTAGTTGAGGATAATTTAGCCCTAAACCTAGCTAAAATTGTAAAAGTAGGATGGAACCATACATTAATTACAAGATCAATTCCAACAGCTATTTCAATGGATATTAATGGTACTTATTTTACACCACTTTACCGCTACCTCGAAAAAACTGAACAACAAACTACTGACGAAACGGTAGTAAGAACCCCCAACCTAAATGTAGAAATAGTAAAGCAAATTGCAGATAAATTGGGTTTAGCGTTTACCAACGAAAAGGAGGCAACCAAAAATACCTTTGCCCCAATTGATATTTTAGATTATATCTATGCGGTGTTGCACTCGCCCACCTATAGAGAAAAGTACAAGGAGTTTCTAAAAATAGATTTCCCAAGAGTACCCTATCCCAAAGACCAAACTACTTTTTGGGAATTGGTAAAATTAGGCAGAGAAATACGCCAGATACATTTGTTGGAGTCTCCCAAAGTAGAAGATTATATGACAACCTACCCAAAAGGGGGAGACAATATAATTGCCACCAAAATTGGTAAAAAAGACTGGGAACTATTCGACAAAGAAAACCAACTTGGCAGAATATGGATAAACGACACACAGTATTTTGATAATATTCCGCTAGCTGCTTGGGAGTTTTATATTGGAGGGTACCAACCCGCCCAAAAGTGGCTAAAAGACCGACAAAAAAGAACCTTAGAATTTGATGATATTTTGCATTATCAAAAAATTATAGTTGCACTTTTCGAAACGGACAGACTAATGAAACAAATTGATAAGATTGGTATCGAATAACGGCTATCTGTCTAAACTATTTTAAGCAGTTTATTTTATTTCTTCCCGTCCTCTAATTAAATATTATAGAACGTTCTACTTTTTAAAAGCCTTTAGTTTTTCTGTTAGTTTAGGGAGTATCTCAAAAGCATCTCCTACCATGCCATAGTCTGCGGCTTTAAAAAAAGGGGCTTCAGGGTCAATATTGATAACTACTTTTGTTTTAGAGGCATTTACGCCGGCTAAGTGTTGAATTGCCCCAGAAATACCGACAGCTATATAAAGGTTCGAAGCCACGGGCTTACCTGTTTGCCCTACGTGCTCACTGTGAGGTCGCCACCCCATATCCGAAACAGGTTTAGAGCAAGCAGTTGCAGCACCTAGCGTTGCTGCTAAATCTTCAATTAAGTGCCAATTTTCAGATGCTTTTAATCCGCGCCCTCCAGAGACAACTATATCAGCGTCTGCAATATTAATTTGTCCAGTTGTTTTTTTCACAGAAGTTACATTCATAGAACTCGAAGCCTCTTCAACGTCCACATTATTTTGTTCTGGGTTACTTTGCATTTCAATTAGCCCAAAAGTATTGTTAGATAATCCTATAATATTTACCTTTTGATTAGACGTAATTGTGCTTAATGCTTTATTGGTAAAACACGTTCTTTTTAAAGTTAAAGGCTCTATGTTTTCGGGTAAAGCAACTACATTCGATGTATAAGAGGCGGATAGTTTTATGGCTAAAAGAGGGGCTAAATATTTGCTGTTTGCACTTGAGCTGAGAATAACGAGCGAGGCATTGTTTTGCGCCGCTATTTCGGCAATTGCACTGGCATATTTTTTTGCCGAGAACGTCTTAGCGAAAGAATTAGAGATATTAACGATAGTATCAACCCCATATTTCCCTAAAGCACTGCCATCGGTTTGACTAAAAGTTATCGCCACTAGTTTTTGATTCGTTTTAGTAGCAAGGGCTTTGCCATAAGAAGCAACCTCAAAAGCTACTTTTTTGAAATTTTCGTTTTCTGATTCTGCGTATATAATTATTGCCATAATTTTTTTTTAAAAAATTAAATAACTTTTGCTTCGTTATGAAGTAAATCAATTAGTTCATCGACATTGTCAACTAGTTTAACTTCTTTTTTTGGAGCTGGTTTTTCAAAGGTTTGAACTGTAGTTTTTGCCTCTACATTATGAGGAGGGAGTATTTCCAAAGTTTTTTTTCTTGCCTGCATAATACCTCTCATATTAGGGATAATTAAATCGGACTCTTCAACAAGCCCTTTTTGAGCCCCAATAACTAAAGGTAAATTACTTGCTACTGTTTCGCTACCGCCATCAATTTCTCTAGTAGCTGTTGCCACATTATTTTCTATATCTAAACCAATACAATTGGTTATATATTCATAACTCAAAATTTCTGCTATTAGACCAGTAACCATAGCACCATTATAATCAATAGATTCTCTCCCTCCAATTATTAAATCATAAGAGGTTGTCTTGCAAACTTCAGCAATCTGTTGGGCAACAAAAAAGCCATCGGTTGGGCTTGCATCTATTCGAATTGCATTATCTGCCCCTATTGCAAGACATTTGCGTAGAATAGGCTCACAGCTAGAATCTCCTACAGTAAGAACGGTTACTTCTGCCTGTTGTTTTTGTTGCATCCAAATAGCGCGGGTTAAACCAAATTCATCATTTGGGTTAATTATGAATTGCACCCCTTGCACATCAAATTTTGTGTTTGAGTCCACAAAATTTATTTTAGACGTAGTGTCTGGAACGTTACTTATACAAACTAGAATTTTCATAATTTATATTTCTTTTCTGCAAGTTACAATTAATTTGTTTTTTCAATTTAATATAAATAGACAAAAAAATCTTTGTTTAGTATTTCTAGTATATTTGTTACAATGAATGAAAACCTAAATCCTAGTAGTGAAAATTTATCTTCCGAAGAGCAAGATATAGATAGGGCGTTAAGACCAATATGTTTTAATGATTTTGTAGGTCAAGATGCTATTCTTGAAAATTTAAACATTTTTGTTGAAGCCGCAAACCAAAGAGAAGAAGCTTTGGATCACACCTTATTTCACGGGCCTCCAGGTTTAGGTAAAACAACGTTAGCCTATATTCTTGCAAATGAGCTAAAGGCAGGTATAAAAATGACTTCGGGCCCTGTTTTGGATAAACCAGGGGATTTGGCAGGATTGCTTACAAATCTTCAGCCTCGCGATATTTTATTTATCGATGAAATTCATCGTTTAAGCCCAATAGTCGAAGAGTATCTTTATTCGGCTATGGAAGATTATAAGATAGATATAATGATAGAAACAGGGCCTAATGCGCGAACTGTTCAAATTAATCTTAATCCTTTTACACTCGTCGGAGCAACAACGCGTTCGGGTTTACTCACTGCCCCTATGCGTGCTCGATTTGGTATAAGTAGTCGTTTACAATATTATAATACAGAATTACTTTCAGCTATATTATTACGGTCAGCCCAAATTCTTAATGTACCTATACAGGAGAATGCTGCAATTGAAATTGCAGGGAGAAGTAGAGGGACACCCCGTATTGCTAATGGGTTATTACGCAGAGTTCGTGATTTTGCTCAAATTAAAGGCAGCGGTGTTATTGACATTGAAATTACCCAGTACGCATTGAAATCTCTTCAAGTAGATACAAGCGGTTTAGACGAAATGGATAATAAAATATTGACCACACTTATCAATAAATTTAAAGGTGGTCCAGTAGGTATAACTACATTGGCAACTGCCGTGTCTGAAAACGGAGAGACTATTGAAGAAGTGTACGAACCTTTTTTAATTCAACAAGGGTTTATTGTAAGAACCCCAAGAGGGCGCGAGGTAACATCTTTAGCATATAAACACTTAGGAATAATTAAGGATAGTCAAGGAGGTTTGTTTTAATAAATGAATAACTCAAAAAAAAGTAATGCAGAATGGATAAAAAACCAAGCACTTGAACTTGGATTTCTTTCATGTGGTATTTCTAAGGCTGAATTTTTGGAAGAAGAAGCCCCACGTTTAGAGAAGTGGTTAGCGACTAAGCAGCACGGAGAGATGCACTACATGGAAAATCATTTTGATAAACGTTTAGATCCTACGTTATTAATGCCTGGAGCAAAAAGTGTAGTGTCTCTATTATTGAATTATTATAATCCAGAGAAACAAAAAGATTTGTCAGCCCCCAAAATCTCACAATATGCATACGGGAAAGATTATCATTTTGTGATAAAAGACAAGCTAAAAAAACTGCTTGAAAAAATTAGAGATAAAATTGGTATGGTAGAGGGTAGGGTGTTTGTAGATTCCGCCCCTGTTATGGATAAAGCTTGGGCAGCAAAATCTGGGTTGGGCTGGGTTGGTAAGAACAGTAATTTAATCTCAAAAAAAGTTGGTTCTTTCTTTTTTATAGCTGAAATTATTTTAGACCTCGAATTAGAACCCGACTATGCTGTTACCGACCATTGTGGTAGCTGCACTGCTTGTATGGACAGTTGCCCAACCAATGCTATTTCAGAGGCGTATAAAGTTGATGGGAGTAAGTGTATTTCGTATTTGACAATAGAGCTTAAAAATGCGCTTCCTACTGCGTTTAAAAATCAAATGGACGGTTGGATGTTTGGCTGTGATGTATGCCAAGATGTATGCCCTTGGAATAAATTTTCTAAACCACACAAAGAACCTTTATTTAACCCTTCGCCTGAGTTGTTTGAAATGAACTCTAGAGATTGGCAAGAGCTAACAAAAGAAACGTTTCAAAAAGTCTTTAAAGGGAGTGCCGTAAAAAGAACCAAATACGAGGGCTTAAAGCGTAATATTAATTTTTTAAAAACGATTTAAGTAGAGTCTCTCTGTATTAGGGTTGTTTTAATTTTATATTTTTTAAAATTAATAGGCTTATCTTGTTTTTTAGCATCGCGTTCTTCAATAAAAACTTGAAATGCTTTTCGCCCCATCATCTCCCCAGGTTGGTTTATAGTACTCATAGATGGAGTAATTAAAGACGATATTAGCCAATTGCTAAATCCCATAACAGCAACATCTTCTGGAATTTTAACATTATTATCCTGCAAACATTTTATAGCACCTGCACCAGGTAAGTCTGCAACAGCAAAAATAGCGTCTATATCTATTTTTTTGTCAATTATATGTTGCATATGGTTATATCCTTCTTTATTCGAAATTTCATCGCAAATAAAAACAAGGTCTTTGTCATATATTAAACCATTGTCTTCTAAAGCCTGTTTATAACCCAAAAAGCGATCTATAGAGTTTTGAGGGAGTAACGGCCCTCTAAAATGCGCAATTCGTTTTTTGCCTCTTTTTATCAAATGTTCAACAGCCGTATAAGCTGCTTTTCTATCATCGATAATTACACTAGAGCAGTTTGTCAGTTTAGAATATTTGTCAAAAGTTACCAAGCATGTTTCTTGGTCTATAATGTCTTGAATATGGGATAAGTTATGTGTTTTATCTGCTATAGATAAAAAGATAGCATCTACGTTTTTACTTAATAACCGTTGAACTTGAGTTTTTTCTAACTCATAAGATTCTTCAGAACATAAGATTATAGGCATATACTCATGTTTTTCAGCTTCTGAAATTAATCCTTTTAAAATATTACTAAAAAAGAAGTGATTTAGACGCGGAATAACAACTCCTACTATTTTAGATTCTTGTGTTCGTAAATATGCTGCAAAAGAATTAGGGGTGAAATTCACTTTTTTTGCGTACTCCTTTACACGATTTTTCGTTTTGACACTTACGTCAGGGTAGTTTTTTAGGGCTTTAGAAACAGTTGTTACTGAAATATTAAGCGCTGTTGCTATATTTTTGAGAGTTAATTTTTTCATAAAATGTGTAAAAACCTTTAAATATAAGCATCTAATATGTAACTCGAAAACGATTTCGACTATAAAGTCTTGAAATTTTAATAACTATTAACCGTAAATATATATATGGAGTTGTATTTTGGCACACGGTTATCAAATATTATGTTTAGATAATAATTAACTAAAGAGTAACTAATAATTAACTTAAACTTTCTAAGAATGAAAAAAAATCAATTTAAAGCATTTCTTTTTGCTCTACTTTTTTTAGTAAGCATAGGAATGTACGCTCAGTCCATTTCTGGAACAGTCTCGAGCGAAGATGGTCCTCTCCCAGGAGCAACTATTGTTGTTAAAGGGACGACAAATGGGACAACAACCGATTTTGACGGGAATTTTACAATTGCTGCCGACACAAACGCAGTACTTGTGGTTTCTTTTGTGGGTTTTGCAACTCAAGAAGTAGCTGTCGCAGGTCAAGATCAAATAGTAGTAACACTAGCAGCAGACAATGAACTTGAAGAAATTATTGTTACAGGTTATAGCTCCCAAAAGAAAAAAGAAATTACTTCTGCAGTTGCCGTAATAGGTGAAGAAGACTTTAATCAAGGAACTATAAACGATGCGTCTCAATTATTACAAGGTAAAGTAGCAGGTTTAAGTATCTACAATAGAGGAGGAAATCCAAATGAAGATGCTGTAATTCGTTTAAGAGGTATTTCTACAATTGGAGCTAATGCTTCTCCTTTAGTTGTTATAGACGGAATTATTGGAGGGTCTCTTGCAAACTTAGACCCTAATGATATAGAAACTATAAATGTTTTAAAAGATGGTTCTGCAGCTGCGATTTATGGATCAAGAGGTTCTGCTGGGGTTATTCTTGTTACAACAAAGAGAGGAACGACTAGCGATCTTTTGGTAGAATATAGCGGACAACTTTCGGTAGCTTCTATAGCAAAGAAAGTAGAAGTTTTATCAGGAGATGCATTTAGAGCGCGTCCTGGAAGTGCTATTATTAGTCCTAACTCAACAGATTGGATTAATGAAGTAACTCGAAGTGCAATAACAAATATTCATAATGTAGCTTTATCTGAAATAACAGAGAAATCTAGATACCGTGTTTCGGCTAACTTTAGAGATGTTCAAGGTATTTTAGATAAATCTGGTTTCAATTCATTTAATGCTAGGTTAAACTATAGCACAAAATTATTTGATGAAAAACTAAAAGTAAACTTTACGTCTTCTTATACTAAGAGAGATAACAATTATTCGTTTAATGAAGCTTTGCGATATGCTGTACTATATAATCCTACAGCGCCTGTTTTAGCTCAGAATACAGACCGTACTAATTATCCAGCACCATTACAGACTTATGGAGGTTATTTCGAAACAGAAGGATTATTTGATAGTTTTAATCCTAGAGCTATTCTAGATCAAAACTTTAATATTGGTAAGCGTTCAGAATTTACGTATGGAGCTAATTTCAACTATGAGATTGTAGAAAATCTTAATGTGAATTTTAATATAGCACAGCAAGAGTCTAAGTTAACAAACAAAGAGTACTACAGTACACGTTCTTTCTTTAGAGGAAATGCATCTAGCCCAACACGTAGAGGTTCTGCAAGATTATTTACTGAAGAAAAAGACTTTCAGTTATATGAGCTTTATGGGAATTATGCCAATACTTTTGGTTCAATTGACGTGTCTATAACAGGAGGTTATTCGTTTCAACAAGAAAACTATTATTCTTATTTTCTTCCTGTTTCTGGGTTTCCTAACGATGATATCCAATGGATTAATAAAATTGAATCTGCACAAGATTTAATTGATAATAACAAAATTGAAGCAACAAGTGATGCTGCCCCTGATACTCGAGTTATAGCATTCTTTGGAAGATTAAATTTAACTTATGATGATGCTATTTTCTTTAATGCATCTTTAAGAAACGAAGGTTCTACAAAATTAGGACCTCAAAATAGAAAAGGAACATTTCCTTCAATTGGTGCAGGGGTAGATTTAAATCGTTATTTAAGTCTAAACAATGTAAACTTATTAAAATTCCGTGTAGGATATGGAGTTACAGGGTCTTTACCTAGAGATAACGGATTAGCGCAGGTGAGATATAATGTTGAGGCTTTGGGAGACGGAGGCTTTGGCTCTAATATTATAGATGATGTTGCTCCTAACTCAGACTTGAAGTGGGAACAAAAAGCAGAGATAAATGTTGGGGTTGAATTTGGAACGGATAGATTATCAGCGACTGTAGATTGGTACTCAAGAGATGTAACAGACTTTATCTTATTAACAAGAGCACCTCAAGCTGTTATTGATGAGACAGGAAGAAATCAGCAATGGCAAAATATTGGAAAAATCACAACTACAGGTTTTGAAATTGCTGCAGATTATGATGTAGTTAAAAACACGAATGTTAATTGGAATACTGGAATTGTATTTACTACATATAAAAGTGTTTTAAAAGAATATACACCAGATATTAATGCCGATACAGGAATTCTGCAAGGTAACTTAGGCGCACCTGGTCAAAATGATACTAATGTAATATTAGTTAAAGCAGGTGAAGAAATAGGACAAATATGGGGCCCTGTTTACTCAGGAACAGTAGATGCTAATGGGTCTCCTGTGATGGTTGATTTAAACGGTGATGGTACTGTTAATGCTGCAAGTCAAGGGATTGGATTAAATGATGGAGCTGATTTTCAAGTGTTAGGGAAAGGTATTCCAGATTTTGAAATAGGTTGGACAAATCAAGTTTCTTATGGTAACTGGGAGTTAAATGCGTTCTTTAGAGGTGCATTTGGACATAGTTTAGTAAATTCATTTAGAGCTTTTTATGAGCCTCGAATTGCGTCTCAGACGTCTTATAACTTAATAAATAGTAAATATGCTGATGATAAAATTACGACAGCACAGTTTAGTTCGCTATATGTAGAGAAAGCAGATTTCTTTAGATTAGATAACTTAAGTTTGAGTTATGATTTTGATGTAGCAGGGTTAAAACACTTTAAATCAATTAAAGCGTCTTTAAATGCTCAAAATCTATTTACAATTACAGATTATACAGGAGTTGACCCAGAGCCAGCTCTACAAGATAGAGGTTCTGTTGGTAATGGAGATTTTCTTGATCCAGTTGACCAAGCAAGTGTTTTAACACCAGGTATAGATCGTCGCTATAATTATTTTACAGCACGAACATTTACTTTAGGACTTAATGTAAAATTTTAAATTAAAGAACATGAAAAAAATACATAATTTAATATTAGGTTTAGGAGTATTGCTCGGAGCAGTCTCTTGTACCGATTTAGATGAGAACTTAATTGGCGATGTAACAGGAGCAATTAATATAGCAAAAGTTGAGAGAGGTAGTACTACCACCCCTCCCCCAGGCACTGGCTTAGAAGGTGCCTATATTGCACTTCGTGGTGCAGGGAATGCAAACCACGGGGGATATTTTTCGGTGCAAACTATTTCTTCTGATGAAGCTGCAATTGCACAAAAAGGAGGAGACTGGTTTGATGGTGGTATTTGGTTAGAAATGCACAAACACACCTATACACCAGGGAATGGACCTCTAAATGGAACATGGGATCAGCAATATGCTGCTATTGGAAGTATTAATGAAGCAATTAGAGAAAATTCAAGTAACCCTTCATCTGTGGCACAACTAAAAGTAATCCGTGCGTTATTACACTGGAGGTTACTAGACCTTTATGGGAGAATTAGATATCTTATTGAAGATAAGGCAGCAAATGAAAATGCTCCACAATTATCAAGAGCCGATGGTGTTGCTATGATACAGAAAGACATTCTTGATGCACTAGGGATATCAGTAGCAGATTTATCAAACCTTGATAATGCTAGTTTTAGCACTAATTTATCAGCAGATAAGAGTACATATCGCGTAAATAGATTTGCTGCTTTAGGGTTATTAGCGAAGGTATATTTGAATGCTGAGGTTTATACAGGAACACCTAAATATCAAGAGGCTTTAAATATAGCAGGATATATTGTTGGCAGTTCTCCGTATAAATTACACAATAATTATGCAGAGATTTTTGCTCCAGATAATAATAGTAATGGTGCAGACAGCGAGTTGATATGGGCTATTGAGTATGATGAAGCAACTGCAGGAGGAATGAACTTTGCTCAAATGACACTTACTTATGCTTCAGATGCTACATGGAACTTAGAAGCACAACCATGGAATGGTTATGCAGCTTTAGAAGAGTTTTATAATAGTTATGATGCAGCTGATAAAAGAAGAGCAAATAACTTTTTAGAAGGTCCTCAACGTAAGCATGGTAAAGATGGCCCTAATACAGGAGACCTTATAGTTGATTATGCCTATGATGATAGAGGCTCTGGGGCTGACCAAGGTCCTGTAGTTAATTATAAGCCTAAGATTAATGAGTTGGCACCTAATGGATGTCGTGATTGTGGAGTGCGTTTTCATAAGTTTAGCTATAAACGTTTACAACGCCCTGATATGGATAATGACTATCCTATAGTTCGTTTGTCTGAAATGTATTTAATTGGAGCAGAAGCTATTCTTAGAGGAGCAGTAGATCCATCTGGAACTTCGGCAGTTGCTCTTTTAGCAGATATTAGAAAACGCGCAGGTTTAGCACCTTATACGACAATAACTCTTGATGAACTTTATGCAGAAAGAGGAAGAGAAATGTTTATGGAAGCTACACGTCGTCAAGATCAAATTCGTTTTGGTAAATGGACGTCTGCATGGTGGGAAAAAGCTGCTAATGCACCAGGTGACAAAAACGTGATGCCTATTCCACAACCTGCAATTGACGGTAGTGATGGTAAGCTTTCGCAAAACCCTGGGTATTAATAAAATTTATATAGATTTTATAAAAAGAGGTTATAAGAAATTATGACCTCTTTTTAGTTTTAAACTATTAGAAATGAGAATATATAAGTATATTTTTTATATTATAGTACCAATACAGCTATTGGTATCATGTCAGTCTGAATATACTAAAACAGTTAAAAAAGAATTAGCTAAGAAAGCACAAAATGATTCTTTGATTTTTGGCACTTATTTTGGAGATACTAAAAAACAGTTTTTCACAAAATGTTGGGAACTTAATAAAAAGGGTTTAGTTATTCAAAGTATTGATAATAATTATGTTGCACACACCCTAAAGTCGAAGGATACTTTGACTGAGGCGGATGATATTGAAATGCTTTTTTATGGGCGTTTTAATGAAGAGAATATTATGGATGGTATGGATTTTAAATTTCGGTTTAAAGGATGGACTCTTTGGAACGAACAATTTCAATCGCCTGTATTAATAGAACAAGTAAAAGACAGTATTGAGAGTTGGTTTCCAGGGAATTCGTTTTTTAAGGTTCGTTTTCCTGAAGAGCGTTTAGATATCCATGTGAAGATAGACGGAAATCGTCAGTTCAAAATGTACACTACAGATAATAGAGAAGTAATTGTAATTGCTGAAGATTTATATCGAAGTAAATAACCTTTATAGTATCGAATTTTAGTATCAATTATGAAAAACCTTTGGATTGTTTTCTTTTTCTTAGTTTTCATAGTCAGTTGTTCTACTGAGGGTTTTACTCGTTTCGAACTTAAAGATTCCCAAATAGGGATGGCGTTTAATAATAACCTTTCTTATACGGAAGAATTTAACCCATATACATATCGCAATTTTTATAATGGAGGGGGTGTTGCAATAGGAGATATTAATAACGATGGACTGGTTGATGTGTATTTTACAGGAAATATTGTTAATAATAAACTTTTTCTTAATAGGGGTAATTGGCAATTCGAAGAAATTACAAGCTCTGCAGGTATAAGTTGTCCTGGTGTTTGGTCAACAGGAGCTACTTTTGCAGATATTAATGGAGATGGTTTGTTGGACTTATATGTTTGTAAGTCGGG
This sequence comes from Candidatus Arcticimaribacter sp., assembly GCA_965277835.1. Classification (GTDB taxonomy): domain Bacteria; phylum Bacteroidota; class Bacteroidia; order Flavobacteriales; family Flavobacteriaceae; genus Arcticimaribacter. The sequence goes on from OZ255841.1 coordinate 2,124,008, forward strand.
TAAACCAGGAGGAGAAAACAGAAATAACGAGTTGTTTATTAATAATGGAGATTTAACGTTTACCGAACGGTCTAAAGAATATGGGCTTGATATAATAGGACTTTCTGTACATGCTGCGTTTTTAGATTTTGATAAAGATGGTGATTTGGACTGTTATGTATTGAACAATTCTATACGTAGTATAGGTGGGTATGATTTAATTGAAGGACAGCGCGAAATTTTGGATGCCAATAATAATGGAAACAAATTTTTTGAAAACCGTAATGACGTTTTCGTTGATGTTACCACAGAAGTAGGGATGTATTCAAGTGCTATAGGGTTTGGGCTTGGAATTACAGTTTCGGATTTTAACAATGATACTTGGCCCGATTTATTTATATCGAACGATTTTTTTGAAAAAGATTATTTGTATTTAAACAATACAAAAGGCGGATTTGAAGAGGTCTCCGAAACATATTTTGATGCTTTATCTATGGGGTCTATGGGTGCAGATGCTGCGGATTTGAATAACGATTTATTACCTGACCTTTTAGTAACCGAAATGTTGCCTTCAACCTTAGAGCGTAAAAAAACAAAAGCTAAGTATGATTCTTGGGATAAATATACGCTTATGCAAAAACGCGGATATTTTCAGCAGTTTCCTAGAAATGTATTACAACGGAATATGGGTGCAGATGGATTTCTTGAAATTGGAAGAAAAAGCGGAGTAGCAGCAACAGAATGGAGTTGGGCATCTCTTATTTTTGACATGAATAATGATGGTCTAAAAGATATTTTTATTGCCAACGGGATTAACAAGGATTTATTAGACAGAGATTATTTAGCTTATATGGCAAATGAGCAGCAAATACGAGCATTAATACAAAGTAAACAAGAGGTAGTTAAAAAACTAATTGATATTATGCCATCTCAATCTGTTCCAAACTTTGTTTTTGAAAATAAGGGCGACTTTTCTTTCGAGAATAGCACAAAATTATGGGGTTTAGACCAACCTAGTTTTTCTAATGGAAATGCATATGCAGACCTTGACAATGATGGGGATTTGGATTTAATTGTCAATAATATAAATATGCCTTCTTTTATTTATGAAAACAAAACAGACACACTTACTCAAAGAAGTTTAACTTTTGAGTTTAAGGGAGAAAAAGAAAATAAGTTTGGTGTAGGAACAAAAGTAATTTTGTTTTATGACCAAGGTAAAAGAGCAATGGCAGAACAATTCCCATCAAGGGGGTTTCAATCCTCAGTAAGTAACAGATTACATTTTGGGTTAGCAAATATACAAACAGTAGATAGTGCAAAAGTAATTTGGGCTAGCAACAAAACTCAAGTTTTATATAATTTAAAAACTAATACAATCTATTCTGTAAAGGAAAAAAAGGCGGTAGAGAATAAGTTATTTTTAAAGACTAATAGAGTAGATGAAGTCCAAGAAAGTACTTTAGCATTAGAGTTTAAGCATAAGGAAAATAATTTTGTAGAATTTAACAGAGAGCGTTTACTTCTTGAAATGCATAGTAATGAAGGTCCTTCACTAGCAATAGCTGATGTAAACCAAGATGGACAGTCAGATGTGTATATAGGGGGAGGTAAAAATCAAGCAGGGAAATTATTTGTTTCTACACCTAATGGAATTTTTAAAGAAATGTCTTCTCCTTTTGATGAAGATAGTATTTCTGAAGATGTTGAAGCCGTTTTTTTTGATGGCGATAAAGATGGCGATATGGATTTATTAGTTGCTAGCGGAGGAAGAGCGTTTTTCGAAAACGCACCGCCTTTAGCTGATAGATATTATATTAACGACGGATATGGGAACTTTTCAAAAGTGTCAAATGCATTTTCTTTACCTAGGAATATTGTTACAGGAGCGATAGCTGTTGCAGATTTTAATGCAGATGGGTTGGAAGATATTTTTATTGGAGAGCGATATCATATTGATACGTATGGCATTAAAGGATTGGGGTATCTTATGATTAATAAAGGTAATAATCGATTTGAATATCAAGAACAAGACGTTTTTGAAAATGTAGGAATGATAACAGGGGTTATAGCAGCTGATATAAATGGCGACCAGCAAATGGATTTGGTGCTTTCTGGAGAATGGATGCCTTTGACTATTTTTGAAAATGATGGAGGCGTTTTTAAAAACAAAACAGATAAATATGGATTAGATAAAACAACTGGTTTGTGGAATACAGTTTTAGTAGAAGATTTTAATCAGGATGGAAAATTAGATATTTTGGGAGGGAATATAGGCGAGAATACTTTTTATGAAGAAGGATATCGTATGTATTTAAATGATTTTGACCAAAATGGGTCACAAGAGCAAATTATATGTGCTTTGCGTAAAGGGAAATATTACCCAGTTATTGATAAAGATGAATTAATAGCCCAATTACCTTTTTTGAAAAAGCAAATGGTTTACTACAAAGACTATGCAACTAAAAGTATTGACGAAATTTTTCGAAAAGAGGCTATAGAATCCAGTCAAATACAAACATTAGATATCTTAAAAACAAGTCTTTTTATGGGTTCAGATGAAGGATTTAAAGCTATTGAATTACCTTCAGAAATTCAATACTCATCAGTTTATGCGATAGACTATTTAAACGATAAAAAAGCAACTAAAAAGTCTTTATATTTGGGAGGAAATCAATATTTAGTTAAACCTCAATTTGGAAGATATGATGCATCTAGAGGATGGCGATTAGATTTTAACACAGATTCAGGAAAAATTTTATTTGAACCACCTAAAACATTAGGAATACGAGGGCAAATTAGAGATATTAAGAATATGGGATATCAAAACGATACGTATATTTTATTTGCTATGAACAGCGAAGAATTAAAGTTTAAAAAAGTATTAAAAGACAACTAAAAATTATACTATGACTAGACTATACTATAAAAATACATTTATAATTTGGTGTTATCGATGAAGTCATACCCTTACATATTAATTGTATTGATATTTTCTTCAATGCTAAAATCTTGTGATGTTGCTTCGTCTTCTGACACTTTATTTGAATTGCGAGATTCTAAAGCAATTGGGATACAATTTGAAAATACACTTTCTTTTAATCAAGAGTTTAATGTATATACGTATAGGAATTATTATAATGGTGGAGGCGTTTCTTTAGGAGATATTAATAATGACGGTCTGGTAGATGTTTACTTAACTGCAAACCAACAAGAAAACAAACTTTTTTTAAACCTTGGTAATTTTAAATTTAAGGATATAACAAAAACTGCAGGCGTAGGAGGAAATAAAGCTTGGTCGACTGGTGTTACCATGGTTGATATTAATGGGGATGGTTTTTTAGATATTTATGTTTGCAACTCGGGTGATGTTGAAGGAGATAATAAACAAAACGAATTTTATATTAATAATGGGGATTTGACTTTTACTGAGTCTGCTGAAAGTTATAACCTTGCAAACCAAGGATTTTCTACTCATGCAACGTTCTTTGATTATGATAAGGATGGCGATTTAGATGTTTATTTATTAAATAATTCTTATCAAGCAATAGGAAGTTTTGACCTTAGACGAAATGAACGACCTAAACGAGATGAAGAAGGAGGGGATAAGTTAATGCAAAATCAAAATGGGGTTTTTAAAGATGTAAGTAAATTCTCTGGAATTTATGGAAGCGTTATTGGTTTTGGTTTAGGGGTAAGCGTAGGCGATGTTAACAGAGATAACTGGGAAGACATTTTTGTTTCCAACGATTTTTTTGAACGTGATTATTTATACATTAATCAAAAAGACGGCACCTTTAAAGAAGACCTTACTTCGCAAATGACATCAATTAGCGGAGCTTCTATGGGGTCGGATATGGCTGACTTAAACGATGATGGATGGAATGATATATTTGTGACAGAAATGCTCCCTTCAGATTATAAACGACTTAAAACAGTTACTACTTTCGAAGACTGGAATAGATACCAATATTCGCTTAAGAATGGGTATCATCATCAGTTTACACGTAATATGCTGCATCTTAATAACAAGAACAAAACGTTTAGTGAAATAGGTAGGTTTGCAGGAGTTGAAGCTTCTGATTGGAGTTGGGGAGCACTTTTTTTTGACATGGATAACGATGGATTGAAAGACCTTTTTATTTCCAACGGAATTTATCAAGACCTTACAAATCAAGATTATCTTCAATATGTTTCTAATGAAGAGGTGGTAAAGTCAATAATTGCAAATAATAAAGTAGATTATAAACGATTAATCGAAATCATACCTTCTCAAAAAGTACCTAATCAGTCTTATAAAAACTTTGGGAATTTAGAATTTGAGGCATTTGAAGAGTCAGGGTTAAATATCCCTAGTTTTTCAAATGGATCTGCATATGGCGATTTAGATAATGATGGCGATTTAGATTTGGTGGTTAATAATGTTAATATGCCAGTCTTTGTCTTTGAAAATAAGGCTGAGAAACTGAATAATAATTATTTGAAATTTGAACTTAAAGGATTAGGTAATAATCGTTTGGGTTTAGGAACTAAAATTAAAATCAAAACGCCTGCTAGGACTATTTATCAAGAAGTGCAACCTGCTAGGGGGTTTCAATCTAGTATGGACGCTACGCCTCTTATTGGGTTAGGAAAAGCGACTCAAGTAGATGTTGAAGTTTTATGGGCATCGGGTAAAGTTTCAATATTTAAAGACGTGGCGGTAAATCAAACTTTAGTGGTTAAAGAAGAAGAAGCAATACTGGGAGAAGATAAAAAAGATATTGATGAAACACTTTTATTTACACCAAAACCACAAGAGAGTTTATATATACATAAAGAAAATAATTTTGTGGATTTTCATAAGGAGCGTTTGAATTATCATATGATGAGTAATCAAGGGCCTCAAATTGCTTTAGCTGATTTTAATGAAGATGGTCAAAACGATTTGATAATACCAGGGTCTAAAAATAATGAAACGGTTTTCTTAAAAGGATTAGAAAAAGGGTTTCATCTATACCAAGCTGTAGAAGACCTTGATAGTAAAACTAAACTTAAAAGATCGGAATATTCTGATGTTGCAATTTTTGATGTCGATGGCGATTCGGACTTGGATATTTTTTTAGCTTCTGGGAGTGTTGAGTTTCCGTCCTATTCATTTGACTTATACGATGATTTGTTGCTTAACGATGGAAAAGGAAATTTTAAAAAAACAAAGCAGCAGTTTCCAAATAAAGAAGAACCTATTAATACAGGAGTTGTAAAGTATGCTGATATTGATGGCGATGGCGATCAAGATTTATTTTTGGGTGAACGTTCTAAAATAGGCTCTTATGGGACATCTTGTTCAGGTTATATTTTATTAAATGATGGGCATGGAGTTTTTAAAGATGAAACAATGAATTTAGCTTTAGAGCTTAAAAACATTGGGATGATAACAGATGCATTATTTTTAGATTTAGACCAAGACCAAGATCAAGATTTAATTGTAGTAGGCGAGTTTATGGGTGTTACTTTTTTTGAGAACACAGACAAAGGATTTGTTAAACGCAAAAATCATCCTATGAGTTTGCTAAAGGGTTGGTGGAATACATTACACGCTTCTGACACAGATGGGGATGGAGATTTAGATATTCTAATTGGCAATCATGGTACAAATAGTAGGTTTCGAGCTTCTAAAGAGCATCCAATACGGATGTACTTAAATGATTTTGATTCGAATGGGTCACAAGAAGGTGTTTTGGCTTTTAAATCAGAAAACGAAAAATTTTACCCATTTGCATTGCGTCATAATTTAATTGATCAGATGAGGATATTAAAAAAGAAATTCCCTGACTACGAGTCATTTAAAGATGCTGATATTGAAGTTATATTTTCTGAGGAAGAAATGAAAGGTGTTGAAATATTAGAACTTAATACCTTGCAAACACAATTATGGATTAATAATGGAAACTTTTCTTTTGAACAAAAAGCACTCCCAAAGGAGGTTCAATTTAGTCCAATATATGCAATCAATTCGGGAGATTTTGATAAAGACGGAGATCAAGATATTGTAATGGGAGGAAATCTTTATAGGACAAAACCTGAAGTAGGGATTTATGATGCTTCTTATGGCATATACCTTGAGAATCGTGGGAATAATGAATTTAAATTTCATCAAGACGGGAAAGGATTTTTGTTAAAAGGGGAAATACGTTCAATAGCTGTTGATGAGAGACAAATGGTAGTAGCTCGAAATAAAGACACATTAAAAATTTATTCTTGGTAGAGAATAGTAAATAATTATGAAAAGAATTATAATAATATTGATACTATTCTCTTTTTTTGGTTGCGAGAATAATGAGGCGACAGCAGTAGATGCATCCAATGCTATATCTTTTGTAACTTTAGATAAAGAACGTACGGGCATTGATTTTAGTAACGACTTAACGTATTCTACTAATCTTAATATTATTGAATATTTATATTATTATAATGGGGGAGGCGTTGCCGTTGGAGATATAAATAACGATGGACTAGAAGATTTATATTTTTCGGCTAATCAACTGCCAGATCGGTTGTATTTAAATACGGGTAATTTAACTTTTAAGGATATATCCGAGACAGCAGGACTTCAAATGGACAGTACTTGGTCCAATGGGGTTTCGATGGAAGATATTAACAATGACGGCTTATTGGATATATACGTTTCTAAGGTTGGTCTTTTTTCAATTCCGACAGCTCACAATTTATTATATATAAATAACGGTGATTTAACATTTACGGAACGTTCGGAATCTTATGGGTTAAATTTTTCGGGATTTTCTACGCAGGCAACTTTTTTTGATTATGATAGAGATGGGGACTTAGATATGTATTTATTAAATCACGGAATTCATTCTGTAAGAAGTTTTGGAACGACTAAAAAACGTACTGAGAAAGATAGTTTATCTGGAGATAGATTTTATGAAAATAAGCTTAATGAAGGGCGTTTGGTTTTTGAAGAAGTGACAGAAAAAGCAGGCATATCCAATAGCCCGTTGGGTTATGGGCTTGCGATTACCACAACAGATATTAATAATGATGGTTGGTTAGATATTTACGTTGGGAATGATTTCCATGAGAACGATTATATCTATATAAATAATAAGGATAAAACATTTTCGGAATCTGGGAATAAATTCATTAAACACTTTTCGAGATTTACAATGGGGATTGATGTAGCAGACATGAATAACGATGGAGGCTTAGATATATTCACTACAGATATGATGCCCTATGATGCAAGTATTTTATTAAAATCGGGAGGGGAAGATTCGGATAAAATTACCGAAATAAAGAAGAATTATGGTTTTGAAACTCAGTTTTCGAGAAACCATTTCCATGTTAAAAAAGGGTACGGAGACTATGTTGAGATTGCCTTAAAAACAGAAACTTTTGCAACGGATTGGAGTTGGTCTGTGTTATTGCAAGATTTTGACAATGACGGCTGGAATGATATTTTTATATCTAATGGAATTGAAAAACGACCTAATGATTTAGATTATATTAAATATTGGAGTACTGTTGATTACTCGGAATATGAAAACACAAAAGATGATAAGTTAAAGAAGAAACTTATAGATAGAATGCCAACTCTTAAAATTCCAAATGTTTTATTTAAGAATAAAGGTAATCTTGAGTTTACTCCAATCAAAGAATCTTTTTTAGGTAAACCCTCAATGACTAACGGGACAGCTTATGCAGACTTAGATAATGATGGAGACTTAGATTTAGTTTTGAATAACTTGAACACAACGGCATCTATTTTAGAGAATAAATCTTCGGAGAACACAAATTTTATTTCAATTCAACTTCAGGGTAACGAGGCGTATAAAATTATAAAGGGAGCTCAAGTAACACTTTTTGCTGGAGGTAAAAAATGGATAAAAGAGCAACAAACAACTAAAGGGTTTCAATCTTCATCGTCTCATCGTTTATTTTTTGGTTTAGGAAAAATTACAAGTATAGACTCTCTTAAGATTAGATGGGCAGATGGCAAAATTCAGAAGGCAGACCAATTTAATATTAATCAGAATAATACTATTGTACGGAGTACAAACTTCCATAAGCAAACACAATTTGGAACACCTAATTCTTATACATTATCTATTTTACCGTTTAAGCATCAGGAAAACACGTATTTAGACTATGAAGTTGAACAATTGATACCAGAGAAATTATCAATGGAAGGACCGGCTGTGGTTTATGAAGATTTTAATAAAGACGGAATTCGAGATTTGTTTTTAGGAGGTTCTCGTTATCAAGAATCAAAACTGTATTTAGGAAAGAAAAATAATGCATTTGTAAATATTGATGTCGAAGATTTCTTAAAAGATAAAGTCTTTGAGGATGTTGATGCAACTTCTTTTGATTTTGATGCTGATGGCGACTTAGATATTTATGTAGTTAGTGGAGGGAATGATTATGAGCAAGGCAATGATTTGTTGATGGATAGAGTTTATATAAACGATGGAAAGGCAGGTTTTACAAGGCTTAATATACCTCTTCCAAAAACCAATGGAGGAACAGTTGAAGCAGCTGATTTCGACAAAGACGGTTTTGAAGATTTATTTGTAGGGAGTCGATCAATTCCAGGAGCTTATGGAGTAAACCCTGACAGTTTTTTGCTTAAAAATAACGGAGAAATGGGTTTTGAAATAAGTTTTAAAAAACGTTTAGGAATGGTTACCGATAGCAAATGGGCAGATATCAACAAAGATGGTTTATTAGATTTAGTAGTAGTGGGAGATTGGATGCCTATAACAGTGGTTTTCAATAAGGGAGATAATGTATTTGAAGTTGCTGATGACTCAATTGGAATGTCTCAAACGCATGGACTTTGGAATACGGTATATGTTGAAGATATTGATGGTGATGGTTCAGTGGATATACTTGCAGGGAATACCGGAACAAATTTTAAGTGGAAACCAACAATAGAAAAACCAGTTTGGTTATACCTTGATGATTTTGATGAGAATGAACAATTAGACCCAATTATTATGTATGATTATTTTGGGGATTATGTGCCTTTTTCTTCTAAAGATAACTTAGCAGCCCAGCTACCTTTTTTAAAAAAGAAATTTAATACTTATAAAGAATATGCTACGGTTAGAAATATTTATGATTTGGTAGCTAAGGAAGAACAAGATATTTTAGGGGTTAAAAAAATAGTTGAATCACGATCTATGATATATCTACAAAAGAATCAGGTATTCGAAGGGCATCCATTATCGGCTAAGGCTCAGATTAGCAGTATTGAAGATTTTTATATTGACAAAAAAACATCTCCATACGAAATTTATTATGTAGGTAATAACAATGGTTATATAACTAATTTAGGGCAAAGTTCGTCGAATACGGGTGGCGTTTTATCTAATTGGAACTCTAGCACAAATACGTTTGATAAAGACGTTTTTTTACCGATATCTACTGGTATAAATGCCAAGAGGGTTCTAGAGTTAGATAGCGGCGATAAGTTTATTATGGCAAATAATGATTATGTATATTTATTAAATAAAACACAAAGCAATGAAAATTAGCAAGTATTTTGTTTTTTTAGTACTGCTCCAATTTGTTTTAGTCGGCTGTAAAACGGACAATTCTTATTTACAAAAATTAGAGAACCCAGAGTTGTTTCAAGCCAGTGTAAAAAATCTTTCGGACATAGTAGTATACGATATATTTTCTCCTCCTGTAGCTTCTAGAGTATATTTATACCCTACAATAGCTGCGTATCAAGCTATGCAATTGGCACACAAAAACAGCTATGCATCTTTGAGCGGGCAAATTAAAGAACTACATCCATTACCAGAGCCTAAAAATAATAATGTCAATTTTAATCTTGTTTCTCTTTATGCGTTTAATGAAGTAGGAAAGGCACTGATTTTTTCGGAAGATAAAATGGAGGCACATCAAGAAAACTTAGAAAAGACCTTAAAAGAAATAGGCGTTCCTAGAAAAGTGCTTAGAGCATCTAAAGAATACAGCCATATAGTAGCTGCGCATATTCTCGAATGGGCAAAAGGAGATCTCTATAATCAAACAAGGACATACCCTAAATATACGATACAAGAAGAAGAACGTTTTTGGAAACCAACTCCTCCAGATTATATGGATGGTATTGAACCTCACTGGGAAAAAATACGTACGATGGTATTAGATTCTTCAAATCAATTTGAACCTAAAGAACCTTTAACTTTTGATTTGAAAGAAGGTAGCCCGTTTCAAATACAGTTGAAAGAGGTTTATGAGATTGGTAAAAATATTACTGACGAACAATTGGAAATAGCTAAGTTTTGGGATTGTAATCCTTATGTAACACATCATAAGGGGCATGCAATGTTTGCTACAAAAAAAATTACTCCAGGGGGGCATTGGATTGGAATAACCTCTATAGCGACAAGAAAAGCACAGAGTAATTTTCAGGAAACAATTAATGCTTACACCAACGTAAGTATAGCTCTTTTCGATGCGTTTATTAGTTGTTGGGATGAAAAATGGGACACACTTGTTGTTCGTCCAGAGACGATTATAAATAAATATTACGATGAAGAATGGCTTCCTATTCTTCAAACGCCTCCGTTTCCAGAATACACAAGTGGACACTCGGTAATATCAAGAGCATCAGCAGTTGTGTTGACTAATTTATATGGTGATAATTTTGCTTTCGATGATACTACTGAAGTTGAATATGGTTTGCCTGTTCGGTCTTTCAATTCTTTTATTGAAGCCTCAGAAGAAGCAGCAATTTCGAGGCTCTATGGAGGAATTCATTATATGATGGCCATTGAAGAGGGAGTAGCACAAGGAGAAGACGTAGGACAATATGTTGTAGAGAAAATTCAAACGTATATAGGCGATTCAAAAAAGCTCGCTTCTAAATAAATAGTTATGCAAAAAAAACACCTTTCTTTTTGGCAAATTTTAACGATGAACTTCGGGTTTTTTGGAGTTCAATTTAGCTTTGGTTTACAGCAAAGCAATATGAGTGCAATTTACCGATATCTCGGTGCAAATGAATCTGAGCTTCCTATGTTATGGTTAGCAGGACCAGTAACAGGTCTTTTGGTACAACCAATTATTGGGGCTATTAGTGATGGTACTTGGACTCCAAAATTTGGAAGAAGAAAACCATTTTTCTTAATAGGAGCCTTGGTAGCGAGTTTAGCATTAGTCGCAATGCCATATTCTAGCTCTATTTGGATGGCTGCAAGTTTACTTTGGATTCTTGATGCAGCAAACAACATAGCCTTAGAACCTTATAGAGCTTTTATAGCGGATAAACTTCCTGAGAAGCAATATTCAATAGGATTTCTAATGCAGAGTTTCTTCACAGGACTAGGGAGCATTATGTCTAACTTTACACCTGTTATTTTAGTGTCGTTTGGGTTACTAGCGTTGAGCGATAAAATGGGAAATGGTATTCCAGTTTCCACCTATTGGGCATTTGGTATTGGTGCAATTGCTTCTATCGGAACTATTTTGATTACCGTGTTTACTACTTCTGAATACCCACCTACTGATGAAGAACTTGCTGCAATTAAAGAAAGTAAAGCTAAGGGCAGTGTTGTACTTAGAACCATAAAAGAAATTAAAGAAGCGTTTGTCCAAATGCCTAAAACTATGAGACAGCTTATCCCTGTTATGTTTTTCTCTTGGTATGCTATGTTTTGCTATTGGCAATATTTAACTTCTGCTTTGTCATTATCTTTGTTTGGTACTTTAGACCAAGAGACCTCTTTTTTTAATCAAGCACAATTGTTAACGGGTAGTTTAAATGGGACATATAATATTATTTGTGTTCTAATAGCTTTTCCGATGGTACCAATTGCACAAAAATTAGGTGCTAAGAATTTACATTTTATATGCCTTTTACTTGGCGGAGTAGGGTTAATGGCTATGCCATATCTTAACAATACAGATATTCTATTTACATTACCTTTTGGCAACGGTATTCCAGTTTCACAAATTTATTTATTCTCTTTTGGTTTGGGTATTACATGGGCATCTATGATGGCAATGCCATATCAAATGTTAGCCTCTTCTATACCTAGGGATAAAATGGGAATTTATATGGGAATATTTAATATGTTTATTGTAATACCTATGATTCTTCAAATTTTTTCTATGCAATATTTTGTGTATGACCTTTTAGGAAATAAGCCTACTAATGTTATTATATTAGCAGGAGTTTGCCTAGTTTTAGGAGGTGTTTGTTCTCTTTTTGTGAAGGAGAAAAAGGATTTGGTTAGTTCGTAAGTTTTCTTATAAACGCGAATTATAAAAGGGTTTTAGAACACCTATTTTATAAAAAATATTTAGCTTTAAAAATAGATTGAGTAATCTATTTCTCTACATTTGTTATACAGACAACATAAAATTCATTTAAAATTATGAATAAAAAGAATATAAAAAGCGAAGCTTTAAACTATCACGAGAATCCTAGACCTGGAAAAATTGAAGTAGTCCCAACTAAGAGTTATAGTTCACAACGCGATTTAGCATTAGCATATTCTCCTGGAGTAGCTGAGCCCTGTCTTGAAATTGAGAAGACACCTGATGATGTTTATAAATACACAAATAAAGGAAACCTTGTTGCAGTAATTTCAAATGGAACTGCCGTGTTGGGGTTGGGAGATATTGGTTCTGAAGCCTCTAAACCTGTTATGGAAGGTAAAGGATTGTTGTTTAAAATATTTGCAGGAATTGATGTGTTTGACATTGAGGTAGATACTAAAGATCCCGAGAAGTTTATACAAACAGTAAAAGCTATAGCACCAACCTTTGGAGGAATTAACTTAGAAGATATTAAAGCACCCGAAGCTTTTGAAATAGAATGCCGCCTTAAAGATGAATTAAATATTCCGGTTATGCATGATGATCAGCACGGAACTGCTATTATTTCGTGTGCCGCCTTGTTAAACGCAGTTGATTTGGTAGGTAAAAAGATAGAAGAAGTACGTATTGTAGTATCTGGTGCGGGAGCAGCTGCTATTTCTTGTACACGCCTATACAAAGCTTTTGGGGCATTGGCAAAAAACATTCTTATGGTTGATAGTAGGGGTGTTATTCGTAGTGACCGTTCAGATTTAACTTCACAAAAAAAAGAATTTGCTACGGATAGTGATGTTAATACTTTGGTAGAAGCAATGGTTGGAGCAGATGTGTTTATTGGATTATCAAAACCCGATATTATCACTAAGGCTATGTTAGAGTCAATGAATAATGACCCTATAGTTTTTGCCATGGCAAACCCAGACCCTGAAGTTAAGTACGATTTTGCCCGTTCAGTACGCGATGATATTATTATGGCTACAGGACGATCAGATTATCCAAATCAGGTAAACAATGTTTTAGGTTTTCCTTTTATTTTTAGAGGCGCTTTGGATGTTCGTGCTACAAAAATTAATGAGGAAATGAAAATGGCAGCAGTTAGAGCTATAGCAGAACTAGCAAAAAAACCAGTTCCTGAGCAAGTAAATATTGCATATAAAGAAACTAGATTGTCATTTGGTAGGGAATATATTATACCAAAACCTTTTGACCCAAGATTAATTGAAGAAATTCCAATTGCTGTTGCCAAAGCGGCAATAGAGTCGGGTGTGGCTAAAATGCCAATTAAAGACTGGGATAAATATCGCGAGCAATTAGCTGAACTTACAGGAGCAGATAAAAAAACAATTCGATTAATTCATGACCGTGCAAAGTCTCAACCTAAGAAAATTGTCTTTGCAGAAGCAGATCAATTAAATGTCTTAAAGGCAGCTCAAATTGTAAAAGAAGATGGAATAGGCGAGCCTATATTACTTGGGCGAAAAGAGGCTATTATTGAGCTTATGGAAGCTATTAATTTTAATGGAGACCCTGTCATTATAGACCCTAAAAGTGATGAAAGTAAAGAGATAAAGAATACCTATGCAAACATTTTTTGGAAAGAACAAAGAAGAAAAGGAATTACTCTATATGAGGCAGAATCGCTGATGCGCGAGCGTAATTATTTTGGAGCAATGATGGTTAAGAAAGGAGATGCTGATGCGATGTTGTCGGGTTATTCTAGGAATTATGCTTCTGTTGTAAAACCAGTTATTAATGTTGTAGGGAGAGATAAAGGCGTGTCAAGAGTTGCGGCGACTAATATGATGTTTACAGAGCGAGGTCCTATTTTCATTTCGGACACATCCATAAACATTGATCCTAGTGCTAAAGAATTGGCAAAAATTGGTTTTATGACTTCTAAAATTGTAAAAATGTTCGGAATAGAACCAGTATTAGCAATGCTTTCGTATTCTAATTTTGGGGCTTCAAAACATCCTAATACTGCAAAAGTTACTGAGGCAGTATCCTATATGCATAAATACTATCCTGATATAGTTGTCGATGGACCTTTACAATCCGATTTTGCATTGAATAAAAAACTGCTAAACGAAAAATTTCCTTTTTCACAAATAGCAGATAAAAATGTTAACACATTAATTTTCCCTAACCTTGAATCAGCTAATATTACATATAAGCTAATGAAGGAATTAGACAAAAATCAATCAATTGGGCCTATTTTATTGGGATTAAAAGAGCCTATTCATGTATTGCAACTAGGCGCGAGTGTAGAAGAAATTGTAAATATGGCTGCAGTCGCTGTAATTGATGCACAACAAAAAAAGAAAAATTGATTACACAAATTAGAGGAAGGCTAATAGAAAAGCACCCTACTCATGTAGTTATCGATTGTGGTGGAATTGGTTATATGGTTCATGTTTCTTTACACACCTATGGACAACTTCCTGATAAAGAGGATATAATACTTCATACTCATTTACAAGTAAGGGAGGATTCGCATACACTTTTTGGATTTTATCAACCTATTGAACGTTCAGTTTTTAGGCTTTTAATTTCTATTTCTGGCATTGGTTCTAGTATAGCTAGAATTATGCTTTCTTCAATGTCTCCCCAAGAAATTAAACAAGCAATTTTAAGCGAAAACCTAGCTACAATTAAAGCTGTTAAAGGTATTGGATTGAAGACAGCTCAGCGGGTTTTAATTGAATTAAAAGATAAGGTTCAAAAATTAGAAGGAATTGATGAAATTCCTATTTCTCAAAACAATAGAATCAAAGAAGAAACGTTATCAGCATTAGAGGTTCTCGGCTATTCAAGAAGACAGTCCGAGAAAGTAATTGATAACATACTTCAGGGTGCTCCTGACAGTTCTGTAGAAGAGCTAATTAAAAGTGCTTTGAATAAATTGTAAAAACCTTTGATTAAAGTTCAAAGAGATTATTTCTATACCGTTCGGCATAGTATAATGTTAATCCTATTTTTAGGATTAGCTTATAGTAACAATTTATATGGTCAAAAGAAGAATAACTCAAATAACGAGTTAGGTAGAATATCTTTCCCTGAAAAAGAAAACCCACTTGATAATTATATCTATGATGCCGATAAAGATGTTTATGTATATCAGCAAACAGAGGGGGATTATCCTTTAAGCACGCCTTTGGTACTTACACCTAAAGAGTATCAACGTCTGCAGCTTAAACATGAAATGAATACTTATTTTAAAAATAAAGTAAGTGTTATTTCACAAAAGAAAGGAGGTCAACAAGAAGCACAGAAAGACTTACTTCCAGAGTTATATGTAAATTCTAAATTTTTTCAATCTATTTTTGGTGGTAATGAGATTGATGTACTTCCGCAAGGATCGATAGGGGTTGATATGGGCGTTCGTTATCAAAAAACAGATAACCCTGCTCTTTCTCCACGAAACCGAACAAACCTTGGTTTTGATTTTGATCAGCGTATTAATTTAAGTTTTTTAGGTAAAATTGGAGATCGTCTTGAAATAACTGCAAATTATGATACAGAATCAACTTTCGATTTTCAGAACCTAGTAAAGCTAGAGTTTAACCCTCCTAGATTTAATCAACCCGAAGATTATTTACCAAGTTCTGTGTTTCAATCAACAGATGAATCTAGAGGAGGAGGAGGGTCACAATTGCTCAATAATGTAGGTAATAGAGTTGAGAATATAAGTAATAGAATAGAAGATAAAACACTAGCTGTAACAGAAAAAGTTTTAGCCGTTGAAAATAAGGCATGGGAATATCAAAATAGAGTTAATGATTTTTTGAACGCTCCAGCTTCAGAAGACGCTATTTTACAGAATATAGATATAGGTAATATTAGTATGCCTTTGAATAGTACACTTATATCGGGTGCACAAAGCTTAGTAGGAGTTAAGGCAGAAGTAAAATTTGGTAGAACAAATATAACAGGAGTTATTGCAGAGCAGCGTTCTCAATCTCAATCTGTAGTTACACAAGGAGGAGGAACACTTCAGGAATTTTCTTTATTTGCATTAGACTATGAAGCTGACAAGCATTATTTCTTGGCACATTATTTTCGAGATAATTACGATACGTTTTTAAAGAACTATCCTTTTATTAATTCACCAATTCAAATTACAAGAATCGAAGTTTGGGTAACTAATCGACAGTCTCAGACTAATAACATAAGAAATATAATAGCACTTCAAGATTTGGGAGAATCAAACCCCGAAAACACTAAGTTGAATGAATCAAGCCCATTATTTTTTAACACTCCTATTTCGAGGGGAATTCCTTCAAACAAGGCAAATAAATTAGACCCTACCACCACAGGTGCTGATACATTCGTTACACAAGCAATTCGCGATATTGCTACTGTTTCTAATGGATTTGGTGTTTTAAGCAGTAATGTTAGAGAAGGTTTTGATTATGCTATTCTTGAAAGTGCACGTAAGCTAAACCCTAATGAATATACTTTACAACCCCAATTAGGATATATTTCGTTAAATCAAAGGTTAAGTAATGATGAAATACTTGGAGTTGCGTTTCAGTTTACATATAACGGCTCGGTTTATCAAGTTGGTGAATTTGCAAATGGAGGAGTGGATGGCACTTCTCGGCTTTCAACGTCTACTACAAGCCAACAAACACAAGTAGTAGCTTCGAATAATTTAGTAGTAAAAATGCTGAAGAGTAGTGTGACGAATGTGACACAACCTGTTTGGGATTTAATGATGAAGAATATTTATAATACAGGAGCCTTTCAACTAGAGGAAGAAGATTTTAAATTAAATATTTTATACGCGGATCCTTCTCCTATAAATTATATTTCAGCAGTTGACCCTGCAATTTGGCCTGCGGCGTTAAAGAATCAAGCTCTATTACGAACTCTAAGTTTAGATCAGTTAAATTTATATAAAGACCCTGAACCTGAAGGAGATGGTTTTTTTGATTTTATTCCAGGGATAACTGTTAACCCTCAATTTGGGCGAATTATTTTTCCAACAGTAGAACCTTTTGGTGAAACCTTATTCAAAATTTTAGATGATTCAAATTCTTCTCAGGAGCAATATGAGAATCAAGCGACTTACAATGCGAATCAATCAAAATATGTATTTAGAGATATGTATGCTTTGACTCAGGCAGGCGCATTAGAAACTTCAGAACAAAATAAATATCAAATTAAAGGGCGTTATAAATCTGCAGGTGGAGATGGAATTCCTATAGGAGCGTTTAATGTTCCTCGAGGTTCAGTTAAAGTTACTGTTGGTGGAAGGGTGTTGAGAGAAGGTATTGATTATACGGTTAACTATCAAATAGGGCGCGTAAAAATATTAGATCCTGCACTTCAAGCATCAAATACGCCTATTCAAGTATCGGTAGAGAATAATGCTTTTTTTGGACAACAAGGCAAACGTTTTTCTGGGATAGATGTGGTACACAAGTTTAACAACAACTTTGTCTTAGGAGGGACATTGATTAATTTAAGTGAAAACCCATTAACACAAAAGGCTAATTATGGGACAGAGCCTGTAAACAATACTATGGTTGGGTTAAATATTAACCTTTCTACTGAAGTTCCATTTTTAACTCGTTTGGTAAATAAACTGCCTACTATTAATACTGTGGCTCCTTCTCGGCTTTCATTTCGAGGAGAGGTAGCTAGTTTTATTGCAGGTAATCCACAAAACACACAGCTAGAGGGAGAAGCCAATGTATATCTTGATGATTTTGAAGGGGCACAAACTAATATTGATGTAAAAGGGTTTTTAGCATGGCGACTTTCTAGTGTGCCTTCTACAGGAGTTAAGGGCTCTGAAATTGAAAAAGATAATTTAGAATCTGGGTTTAATCGAGCAAAATTGGCATGGTACAGTATTGACCCTATTTTCTACAACTCTGAATTTAGACCTGCAGGTATTACTAACGAAGATATATCACTAAATACAACTCGACGGATTTTTATTGAAGAAATTTTTCCAGAGCAAGACTTAGTACAAGGGCAACCCACTTTTCAACCGACATTAGATTTAGCTTATTTTCCCGAAGAAAGAGGACCATATAACAACAATAGAGAAGATGTCTTTAAGTCTAGTCCAGACCAGAATTGGGCAGGGGTTATGCGTCCTATAAGCTCAACTAATTTTGAACAATCTAATGTAGAATTTATAGAATTTTGGATACTAGATACGTTTTCAGAGCTGGAAACATCGGATGAAAACCTAGGTTCTCTAGTTTTTCATTTAGGTAATATTTCAGAAGATATTCTAAAAGATGGTAGAAAACAATATGAAAATGGACTTCCAGGAACGAGTCCTGCTCCAGTAAATCAGACAAACTGGGGTAAAACACCATCTTCACAGTCGTTGTTATACGCTTTTAATACAGTAGAGACAGATAGGTTGTTACAAGATGTGGGGCTCGATGGATTAAGCGATTCGGAAGAACAAGCGTTTTATCCTAATGGACCGTCGGACGACCCTGCAGGAGATAATTATAGTTACTTTGTTCAAGAGACAGGAGGAATTATTAATCGATATAAGAAATATAATGGAACAGAAGGAAACTCTCCTATAGCTTTTTCGGATACTAATAGAGGAAATACTACAAAGCCCGACACCGAAGACATCAATCAAGATCAGACGATGAACACTATTGATAGTTATTTTGAATATCGTATTCCGATTTCTAAAAACATGAATGTTGGAAATCATCCTTTTGTTACCGATATTAGAAATACTACTGTAAACCTTCCAAATGGGGATGAGCTTAACTCTCGGTGGATTCAGTTTAAGATACCCATAGATAAACGTTATTACGAAGGGACAAGTTTTAATTCTTATTTCGATAAAATTAATGGAATAGAAGACTTGAGATCTATTCGTTTTATGCGAATGGTACTTAACGAGTTTAAGTCTCCAGTAGTTTTTAGATTTGCCACTTTAGACTTAGTTCGAGGAGATTGGAGAAGGTACAATCAATCATTATCTGATAATGCAGTGGCAAATGCAGACATTACGGTTGATATTAGTACAGTAAATATTTTGGAAAATGAAAATAGAGTTCCAGTAAATTATGTCTTACCTCCTCAAATTCAAAGAGAACAAGTTAATAACAATAATACCATCATTAGACAAAATGAACAATCGCTTTCTTTTAGAGTATGTAATTTACAGCCAATGGACTCTAAAGGTATTTATAAAAATGTGTCTATAGATTTAAGGCAATATAAACAGTTAAAAATGTTTTTGCATGCAGAATCTATTCAAGGGCAAAATCCTTTACCTGGTGAAGGGGCTCAGGAGGAATATGACAAACGGTTAGTTGCTTTTGTTCGCATAGGGACAGATTATAAAGACAATTATTATCAGATAGAAGTTCCTTTAAAGCCTACTGCTTACACCGAAGGGGTTTCTAATAAATTAAGTGCAGAAGAGGTGTGGCAACCCAATTCTAATTCAATAGATATACCTATTGATTTTTTATCAAAGTTAAAAGCTGCTGTTATTGGGAAAATATCACAAAACGCTGTTTACTACGATGAAGAGTTAAATATAATTGATGAGTTTGCACCGATTAGCTCATTGCCAGGGGAAAAGAAATATAAATTTTCAATACGAGGAAACCCTTCATTAGGAGAAATTAGAACTATGATGATAGGCGTAAAAAACCCTTCTAGAACAATGGGAGATATACTATGTGGAGAGGTATGGTTTAACGAGTTTCGAATTTCTGGAATTGATAATAAAGGAGGATGGGCTACTACAGGGGCTTTAGACGTTAATTTAGCTGACTTTGCTACGGTAAGAGCTTCAGGACGAATATCAACAATTGGATTTGGTTCTCTCGAACAGTCCCCCAATCAAAGAAGCCGTGAAGATATGTACCAATTTGATGTTACTACTAGTCTAAATGCAGGGCAATTGCTTCCAAATAATTGGGGTGTTCAAATCCCACTGAATTATAATATTGGAGTGACTACAATTACTCCTGAGTACGACCCCTTTTATCAAGACATACGATTGAAAGATAGACTAGCAGTAGCAAAAACACAGGCAAGCCGAGATACTATTAACGATCAGGCAATTACTCGTACCGAGCGTAAAAGTATTAGCCTTATTGGAGTACGGAAGACTGGAGGTGCTGCCAAGCCACATTTTTATAATATTCAAAACCTTGATTTTTCTTATACATATAATGAGCTTTCTCATCGAGATTATGAGATTCAAAGCCAATCGAACAAAACAGTTTCATTAGCCGCAAACTATAATTATGGATTTAAACCCATAGAAATTAACCCATTCAAAAAAATACAATTTATTAGCAGGAAAAAATATTTGAAGTGGCTGCGAGAGGTTAATTTTAATTTAATGCCGAACAATGTTGCTATTAGTTCTAATATTAATCGATTATTTAATAGGCAAAGGTTTAGAGAGGTTTATACTGAAGGGGTTGAGGCATCTAAACAATTAGCTTTACCCGATTTGCAACAGCGTAACTTTTTATTTGATTGGAACTATAGTATAAGCCATAATTTATCTCGTTCATTACGTCTTAACTTTACGTCTTCGAGGAATAATATTGTTCGGAATTATTATCAAACTAATGACGACGGTACAATTTCTATAGATAAGACAAAAGGAATATGGGATGACCTTTGGAATATTGGAGACCCAAATAGACATACTCAAACACTAACTTTAAATTATCAGTTGCCTTTTAAATATATTCCTTTTTTAGGGTTTATTAATGCCAATTATAGCTATACAGGTGACTTCAGTTGGCAAAGAGGTTCAGAGAGACTTGGCGGAGTAGAGGATTTAGATGGGAATAAACTTGGGATTGTAAATAATATTGAGAATGCAAACACACAGGTTTTTAGTGGTCATATTTCTATGTCTCGGATATATAACTTACTTGGGATTAAAAGACGCAAAGAAGACCCAAAAACTAAAGCAACCTTTGTGTCTAGCACTTCGGTAAATAAGAAAATAAAACTAAACTTATCTTTTATAGCAGATGTGTTAGAAGTTATAAAACGAATTCAGTTTAATTATACCGAAAATAACGGAAAAGTACTCCCAGGTTATTTACCTACACTTGGATCTTTTGGAACAATGAACCCAACTTTAGGTTTTACTCTTGGAAGTCAAGCAGATGTTAGATATGAAGTAGCACGAAAAGGATGGTTAACAGATTTTCCGAATTTTAACCAGCAATTTACACAGATAAATAATTCACAATTTAAACTTACGGGGCAACTAAACTTTGGTAAAGGTATTTTAGTAGATATTACTGCTGACCGTAGTTTTTCTAGAAATTTATCAGAGAATTTTTCGATTAAAGATGGAGAATATACTGCCTTGAATCCAAACAGTTTTGGGAATTTTGGAATTTCAACACTTTTAATTGGGACAGCTTTCAGTGGATCGTCGGGGGTTAATAACTCTAATTTCGAAAAATTTAGAGCTAACCGTTTAGCTGTTGCCCAGCGACTTGCCACAGCTGAAGGAGTTTCAATTACAGATGTAGATGCAGATGGTTTTCCTAAGGGATATGGAAGAACAAATCAATCGGTAATAATTCCTGCTTTTCTTGCTGCATATACAGCCACTTCTCCAAATCAAGTTTCATTGAGTCCAATAAGAAA
The DNA here is from genome assembly GCA_965277835.1 of Candidatus Arcticimaribacter sp. Taxonomy (GTDB): domain Bacteria; phylum Bacteroidota; class Bacteroidia; order Flavobacteriales; family Flavobacteriaceae; genus Arcticimaribacter. The sequence continues at coordinate 2,145,956 of OZ255841.1, forward strand.
TACACCTCTACCAAATTGGAATATTAGATATACAGGATTAACAAATAATAAATATGTTAAAAAGATTTTCAATCGTTTTTCTATAACACACGCTTATCGCTCAAGTTTTACGATTAATAATTTTCAGACAAACTTAGATTATAATTCAGAGTTCCCAAAGAAACTAGACTCGGGAGGTAATATTGTGAACCCTGTTCTATACTCTAATCTTAATTTAGTGGAGCAATTTAACCCACTTTTTAAAGTAGATATGGAATTAAAAAATTCGTTTAGCTTTTTACTTGAATTAAAAACGGATCGTTCTTTATCTCTTAGTTTGGATAATAATTTGTTGACAGAATCTCGAGGTCAACAATATGTAGTTGGTGCTGCATATCGTTTAAAAGATTTAGGTTTTAAAACACGTATTGCAGGTAAAAGAACGACTTTAAGTGGAGATTTGAATTTAAAAGCAGATGTGTCTTACCGTAATAATATTACGGTTCTACGTAATTTAGAAGACGATAACAACCAAGTTACCGCAGGGCAGTCAATATGGTCTATAATGATTACGGCAGATTATATGTTATCTAAAAACTTAACAAGCCAATTTTTTTATGACCATAGTTTTTCGGAATTCGCTATTTCAACAGCCTTTCCTCAAACTAGCATACGTTCAGGAATTAGTCTTAGATACAATTTTGGAAATTAGAGTTTTTTGATAATTAGAATACATTATATTTGTTTTTTTAAAAGCATATAAAATGGATACACCTGCTGCATTACACTACACTAAAGACCACGAATGGATAACCATTGAAAAAGGTATAGCCACTGTTGGAATCACTGATTTTGCTCAAAGCGAATTAGGCGATATTGTTTATGTAGAAATCGAAGCTTTAGATGAACAATTAGATGTTTCGGAAGTTTTTGGAACTGTCGAAGCTGTTAAAACAGTTTCAGATTTATTTATGCCTTTATCTGGTACAATAATAGAGTTTAATGAAGCTCTTGAAGCTAACCCTGAACTGATAAACGAAGATCCTTATGGGAGCGGGTGGATGATAAAAATTAAACTGAGTGACGAAAGCGAAGTAGAAAGTTTGCTAGGCTCGGAGGCATATAAGGAATTAATAGGTGCCTAAGAATATTTTTTCTATTGCTGCAATTAATTTAGGCGTTAGTATTATCTTTTTTTCTACTATTCCTTTAGCATTTCCTGAAGCCGAAAATTTTGGATTTTACATAGACATAGATAAGCTAATGCATGTTTTTGCATATTTTATTTTTTCTATAAGTGTTTTCGGATCACTTTATATTGATTGGAAAAATAAGAAAGCTATGCAGTGGACAATATCCCTTTCTTTATTGCTAGGTTTTTCTCTTGAGCTAATTCAAGGTGCCTTTTTATCTTTTCGTAGTTTTGAGGTTTATGACTTATTAGCTAATGTAACAGGAGTTATTTTATTTACTTTATTGTTAAAAAGTGTCAAAAAAATATTGTTAAGACTTATAATTTCATAAATTAGCTACATAAATTTGTTGTTATGCAACCGAAAAAAAACCCTAAATCCGATTTAACTAAGAACAGTAGCCTCTATTTTGTTATTGGCTTAGCCTTAGCATTGCTTATTTCATGGCGAGCTATTGAAAAGAAAACGTATGAAAAAAGTGCAATAGAACTTGGAGTTCTTGATGTAGATGCAGAAGATGAAGAAGAAATTCCAATTACAGAGTTACAAAAAATACCACCTCCGCCTCCGCCTCCGCCTCCAGCTCCAGAAGTAATTGAGATTGTTGAAGACGAGGAAGAAGTAGAAGAAACAGTAATTGAGTCTACAGAAACAGATCAAGAAGATATTGTTGAAGTTGAAGAAGTTGAGGTAGAAGATGATTTTGATGATGTAGATGTTCCTTTTGCCATAATTGAAGATGTACCTATATATCCAGGTTGCGAAAAAGTTGCTAAGGATCAACGTAGAGCTTGTTTTCAAGAAAAAATGAATAAACACATTCGTAAAAATTTCCGTTACCCCGAAATTGCTCAAGAAATGGGTATACAAGGGAGAGTATATGTAAATTTCGTAATCTCTAAAGATGGAAGTATTACTAATGTAAGAATGCGAGGACCAGATAAGAACTTAGAAAAAGAAGCTGCTCGTATTATTTCAAAACTTCCGAAAATGACACCTGGTAAACAAAGAGGTCGTCCAGTACGTGTACCTTTTAGTATTCCTATTACATTTAGATTACAATAATAGAATAATGTTTTGAAAAAAGCCTAAAGTTTAAACTTTAGGCTTTTTTTATTTATTATAGGGAAATAGTGCATTAACTTTGTAGCCAACTATGGCTATGCTAGAAGAAAAAAATCATTCAACAGCTCTTATAAAACCTACGCCTTCATTTCTTTTGGAAGATTTTAAACAATTAACAAAGTTTCGTTTAGCAATAAGTGTTGTTTTTTCCTCTTTAGCAGGGTATTTATTAGCTGCAGAATCTCCATTATTAATAGATATAATATCCTTAATTGTTGGAGGCTATTGTATGGTAGGAGCTTCAAATGCATTTAATCAAATTATAGAAAAAGATTTAGACGCGTTGATGGAACGGACTAAGAACCGACCAATTCCATCAGGTAGAATGTCTATCCGTAGTGCTTTTATTATAGCAATAATATTAACTATTCTAGGGTTATTAGTTTTATATAATATTAATATGCGCACTGCTCTTTTAGGAGGGCTTTCTCTTTTCTTATATACTTGTGTTTACACCCCTTTAAAGGTAAAAACGCCTTTGTCTGTTTTTGTAGGTGCGTTTCCGGGGGCAATTCCATTTATGCTTGGTTGGGTGGCATATGAAAATCATTTTGGAATAGAAGCTGGAATACTTTTTATGATACAGTTTTTTTGGCAGTTCCCTCATTTTTGGGCAATTGGCTGGATGCTTCACTCGGACTATAAACGTGCGGGGTTTAAAATGTTACCTTCTGGGAAGCCTGATAAGGCAACTGCATTTCAAATTGTGTTTTATACACTTTGGATGATTATAGTTTCTATATTACCAGCAACATCATATACTGGAAGTTTTCATTTAAGTATTTTTGGTGCTATAATTATCGGAGGTTTTGGTTTAGTGATGTTATATTTTGCCATAGGATTAATGATAAAAAAAACACAACAAGCCGCAAAAAAACTAATGTTTTCAAGCGTAGGGTATATTACGTTAGCCCAAATTATATATGTAGTTGATAAAATGATTTCATAAGAATGGAAAGAACTGTACAGCAGAAAAGAATTCGAGCAAAAAAAATGATGCTTTGGTTTGCAATGATTAGCATGACTATGTCTTTTGCAGGTTTAACAAGTGCATATGTTGTTAGTAACACAAGAGAAGATTGGTTAGCCTCATTTGAATTGCCAACAGTGTTTTCATATAGTACTTTGCTAATTATTCTAAGTAGTATTACGTTTTATTTAGGTAGAAAAGCTATAAATAGTAGTAATGCATTAATGCAAAGAACATGGTTATGGGTAACTTTTTTATTGTCTTTATTGTTCATATATTTTCAGTTTAAGGGATTTTCGCAAATAATATTACTGGGGTATTATTTCACAGGTGCAGAAAGCACTATAACGACTTCGTTTTTATATGTATTGGTTTTACTTCACTTAGCCCATGTTTTTGGAGGCATAATTGCTTTACTTGTAGTGTTATTCCGTTCATATAAAAACGCATATACTGCAACCAAGAAGCTTGGCTATGAGCTAGCAGAACTGTTTTGGCATTTTCTTGGTTTCTTGTGGATTTATTTATATATTTTCATCACAGTTTATACTTAAAAAAAATGTTATTTTTGTAATAACCAAAAAAATTAATATTCTCTATGGAAACTACAGTTGATAATGTAATAGAAAAAGATAACGTTTGGGGAGGTGGAAATAAGCCTCTAAATGCGAGTTATGGTAAAATGATGATGTGGTTTTTCATCGTTTCGGATGCTTTGTCATTTACAGGTTTTTTGGCTTCATATGGTTTTTCTAGATTTAAGAACATTGATTCTTGGCCTATTGCAGATGAAGTATTTACGCATTTTCCATTTTTACACGGAGTAGATGCTCCTATGTATTACGTGGCTTTAATGACTTTTATATTAATATTCTCTTCAGTTACAATGGTTCTTGCTGTTGATGCTGGACACCATATGAATAAAGCGAAAGTTACATTTTATATGCTTTTGACTATCATTGGAGGAGCAATTTTTGTTGGATCTCAAGCGTGGGAGTGGAAAAATTTTATAAAAGGAGAATACGGAGCATTAGAAACTAGAGGCGGGCAAATTCTTCAATTTGTAGATTCTGACACAAATAAAAGAGTGGCATTAGAAAATTTTGCACTAACAATAGAAAGCCCTAGAGAAACTCATGAAAAAAGTAATGGACTTTGGTTCTCAAGCGAAACTACATTACCAAGCTATAGTGTTGAAGAGGTTGTTCTAGGTTTTAAAGCAAAACCAAATTTGGTTATAAAAAGTGAAAAGATTGATGAACATGGACATAAAATTATTTTATCGAGAGAAGAATCGTTAACAAAAATAGGCGATGCCGTTTCTGTTGTAGAAGGTGCTAATCTTGTTCATAATGAATATGGAAATCGTCTTTTTGCAGATTTTTTCTTTTTCATTACAGGGTTCCATGGGTTTCACGTATTTTCGGGAGTAGTAATAAATATAATTATTTTCTTCAATGTTATTTTAGGTACCTACGAAAGAAGAGGACACTATGAAATGGTCGAAAAGGTAGGGTTATATTGGCACTTTGTAGATTTAGTTTGGGTATTTGTATTTACGTTCTTCTATCTTGTTTAATAAATTATAAAATATAAATTATGGCACACGAAACACACAATTTAGCCATTTTCAGGGGGTTATTGAAATTCAAATCGAATGTTCAAAAGATTTGGGGTGTACTTATTTTCTTATCTATAGTTACGACTGTAGAAGTGGTTTTAGGTATTTTAAAACCAGAAGTACTTATGGAAAGCATATTGAGAATGAAAATTATCAATTGGATATTTATAATCTTAACTATAGTAAAAGCATATTATATCGCGTGGGACTTTATGCATATCCGAGATGAAAAGAAGGGTTTAAAAAATTCAATTGTTTTACCTTTAGTCTTGTTTATCCCATATCTAATGTTTATTCTTATACTAGAAGCAGATTATATTTATGAGGTAATGCGAACAGGCTTTGTAGCTTGGAATTTTTAAATAAAAACAAATGAAAAGTGCTATGCTAAAAAAGTATTTAGTGCTAGGTATACTTTTCGTTTTTCCAATAGTTATATACTTATTTTTCGCGTCAGGAGTTAACAATTTCGCAAAACTACCTGTTCTTACAGAAGAAGTTAAAGAAATAAATAATTGGACAACACTTCGCAATAACTCTATTGAGTTAACCAATAGAATAACAATTTTAGGTTTTTGGGGGAGTGATATTGAGTTAAAAAAAGCAGATGCATTTAATTTAAACCAAAAAATTTATAAACGATTTTATGAATTTGAAGACCTTCAATTTGTTATTGCAGTTGAAAACGGTTACGAAGAGGAGGTTAAATTTCTTTTAAAAGAACTAAAAGAAGGTGTTGGCATTGATACTGTTAAATGGAATTTTATTTTCGGTACACCTTCTGAGATTCAATCGTTATTTCAAAGTTTGAAGTCAGATGTTGCTTTGTCAGATAAGCAAAGTACTTCTACTGTTTTTATTATAGATAGGGCAAGAAAACTACGAGGAAGAGATGATGACGAAGATGTTGGGACTTTATTTGGTTATAACGCATCGTCTGTCGCAGAGCTGAATAACAAAATGGTAGATGACGTAAAAGTCATTTTGGCAGAGTACCGACTGGCACTTAAAAAGAATAACTCCAATAGGGTTAAGTAATTCTACATTAGTTAAAGTATAATAGGTGTTTTTATGAAAAAAGGATATTATTTTGGGTTAATTAGTGTAATTATAATTTTTGGAATTATAGTTATTCCTAAGATAATTAATCAGCTATCGAGCGGATCGACAGTAGATAGTAATCGTTCAATAAAACCTGGTTTTAAATCTTTGAGTTATATAAAGATTAATGGTAGTTCAAGAAAAGTTCCTGAGTTTATTTTTCTAAATCAAGACAGTTTATATATCTCTAACGAAGATTATTTAGGCAAAGTTTATGTAGTAGAGTTTTTTTTTACGCGTTGTCCTTCAATTTGCCCAATTATGAATAAGAACATGAAAACCTTGTACGATGCTTTCGAAACTAATGATAATTTCGGAATAGCTTCTTTTACTATTGACCCCGATCATGACACGCCTTCAGTTTTAAAACAATATGCAGAAGGCTATGTTGAAGGATCAAATTCGTGGAATTTTTTGACAGGGCAAAAATCTGATATATATAAATTGGCAAATCAAGGGTTTAATATTTTTGCTGAAATTAACCCTGCAGTAGCAGGAGGATTTGAGCATCAGGGTTATTTTGCATTGATAGACAAGAAAGGATATATTAGGTCTAGGCAAGACGCATATGGAAACCCATTGATATATTATTATGGACTAGATCAAGAAGATGTGGAAGAGCAAGGTGTAGAAATGCTTCTTACAGATATAGAACTATTACTTAATGAAAATTAATTGTATGAATAAAAACAAACCTTCTCTTAAATATAAGAAATGGATTATAATAATATCAATAGTTATACCTTTAGTTGTAGCCTTATTATTTCGGGTCCGCTTAGATAATATTCAAGAATTATATTTTTTACCGCCAATTTATGCCGCAATAAACGGATATACTGCAATAATCCTTATGATTGCTTTTTGGGCAATTAAAAATAAAAGAATATCGCTTCACAAACAATTGATGAAAGTAGCAATAGGGCTTTCTCTTGCGTTTCTGGTAATGTATGTGGCGTATCATTTAACATCAGAGCCTACACGTTTTGGGGGCGAAGGATTAATAAAATCTGTTTATTATTTTATTTTAATCTCGCATATTTTACTTTCGATTGCAGTTGTTCCTTTAGTATTAATTTCTTTTGTACGGGGTATTTCAGAACAGTTTAAGCAGCATCGAAAAATTGCACGAGTTACACTACCCATTTGGTTATATGTTACAATTACAGGAGTGATTGTTTATTTTATGATTATGCCATATTATTCATAAATCAAACGTTTTATATGACAAGAATTTTGTATCTTTTTTTTATTCTATTTTTGATAAGCCCTTTTGATTTAGAGGCACAATGCTCTATGTGTAGAGCTGTATTGGAGTCAGAAGAAGGGCAACAAACAGCTAAAGGAATTAACAACGGAATTGTTTATTTAATGGCTATACCATATATTTTAGTAGGCGTTGTAAGCTATGCTATTTTTAGGATATTAAAAAAATAAAATTTTCGTGTAACAAATGTGTAACAATTATTGTGTTTAATCGTCTTATTGATATATCAGTGAAAATTTTGTTAAAAAGTATATTTATTTAATCGTATGATAAAAATTGAAAACCTTCATAAATCTTATAAAATGGGTAGCTCCTCGCTTCATGTCCTAAAAGGGATAGATTTTAATGTGGAGCAAGGCGAGTTAGTTGCCATTATGGGATCTTCGGGTTCTGGAAAATCTACACTCCTCAATATTCTTGGAATGTTAGACCTTCTTGATGAGGGTTCATATACCTTGGATAATGTTCTAATTAAAGATTTAGATGAAACCAAAGCAGCAAAATATCGAAACAAGTTTTTGGGTTTTGTTTTCCAATCATTTAATCTTATAAATTACAAAACGGCGGCAGAGAATGTTTCTTTACCGTTATATTATCAAGGTGTAAACCGAAAAGAGAGACAGGATTTAGCAATGGAATATTTAGATAGAGTTGGGTTAGCTGATTGGGCTACACATTTGCCAAGCGAGTTATCGGGAGGACAAAAACAGCGTGTAGCAATTGCTAGAGCTATGGCATCTCGACCTAAGGTATTGTTAGCAGATGAGCCTACAGGTGCTTTAGACACTACTACTTCATATGAGGTAATGGATTTAATTCAAAAAATAAATGAAGAAGGAAACACTATTCTGATAGTAACACACGAACCTGATATAGCAAATATGTGTAAAAGAGTTGTGAAACTAAAAGATGGAGTTATTGTAGAAGATAAAAAAGTAAAACAAGTTTTAGCTGCTGAGTATGTTTAATAGAGATCGCTGGCAAGAAATATTTCAAACAATAAAAAAGAATAAACTCCGTACGTTCCTTTCGGGGTTTACTGTGGCTTTGGGTATTTTTATTTTTATTATTCTTTTTGGTTTTGGGAATGGTCTAAAGAATACGTTTAATGAGTTTTTTGTAGATGATGCAACAAACATTATATACATATTCCCTGGTAGAACATCAAAGCCATATAATGGGTTTAAGTCAAACAGGCAGATTGAGTTTGAAAACGAAGATGTTGAAGATGTAAAAGAACTATTCCCATTTTTCTTAGAATATATTACTCCTAGAATTTCTAGAAGAGTTACAGTAAAATATAAAAACGAGTTTAATAGTTACCTTACTCGTGCAGTAGCACCTCCACATCAGTTTTGCGAAAAAACAATTATGATGAAAGGGCGTTATCTCAATCAAGCAGATATGGATTTAAAAACCAAAAACGCTGTTATAGGTCGCTTGGTTGCTATAGATTTATTTAAACAAGAAGACCCAATAGGAAAGTATATTGACGTGGGTAATAGTGTATTTAAAGTCATTGGTGTTTTTCAAGATGACGGAGGTGATCGTGAAGAGCGGTATATCTATATTCCTTATACAACAAGACAACTGCTTGAAAAAAGTAATGACAAGATAGATTTTATGATTGTAGGGTTTAAGCCCCAATTAGGTCATGCGGGTTCTTTGACTTTTGAAAAGATGTTAAATGATTTTATTAGAAAAAAGAAATCAATAGCACCTGATGATAATAACGCGCTTTTTATTCGGAATGTAGCTGATCGTTTACAACAGAACCAACAGTTTGCCACTGTACTTCAGTTAATAGTTGCCTTTGTAGGTTTTGGAACTTTAATTGCCGGAATTATTGGAATTTCGAATATTATGGTTTTTGTTGTAAAAGAGCGTACAAAAGAGTTGGGTATTAGAAAAGCATTAGGAGCTACTCCAAAATCTGTAATTAGAATGATACTTCAAGAATCTGTGTTTATAACAACAATTTCGGGATATGTGGGTCTTTTTATCGGAATTGCTATACTTAATAATATTGGAGTTACTCTTGAAGAGTATTTTATAAAGAATCCTTATATAGATATATCAACCGCAATTTTTGCGACCTTAATACTTATCCTCTTCGGAGGCATTGCAGGATATATACCTGCAAAACGAGCAGCACGTATAAAACCAATAATAGCACTTAGAGATGAATAGCATTAAAATTATTTTCGACCGCGACACCTGGCAAGAGATTTTTGGATCTATCCAAAAAAATAAAGTACGTACTATAATTACTGTAGTAGGCGTTTTATGGGGTATTTTTATTTATATTACGTTATCTGGAGCAGCTAAAGGCTTAGATAATGGATTTGAACGTGATTTTGAAAACATCGCAAGAAACTCCATGTTTGTATGGGCACAGAGTACTAGTATCCCTTACGAAGGTTTTAAAACAGGAAGGTTTCCGCAACTTAAAATTCAAGATGTACAGACATTAAAGAATGTTATTCCTGAAATTCAATTCATAGCTCCTAGAAATGCTAAAGGTGTTTTTGGAGATGACGTAGGGTCTCAAATAGTTAAAGGTAATAAATCAGGAGTGTATGCTATTTATGGAGATTTCCCTGAATATACAGAAATTGCCGTAAAGAAAATATACGATGGCGGACGTTTTTTGAACCAAGCAGATATTGATAATGATAGAAAAGTATGTGTTATAGGTGAACGAACTCAAAAAGAATTATTTGAAGACGATGAAGAGCCAGTAGGGCAATTTGTTCGAATTGACGGAATATTTTTTCAAGTAATAGGAGTTCATAAATATGTAGAAGGCGGAGGATTTGAAAGCGATGGAGATATCTTTATACCTTTTTCTACGTATAAAAAATTATATAACTCAGGAGACAATGTAGATTGGTTTACTATTGCTGCTTATGATGATGTAGATGTTGTTGCAGTTGAAGAACAAGTAAAGCAAACTTTGAAACGAATTCATCATGTTTCTCCAAAAGATGAACGTGCATTTGGGTCGTTTAACCTCGGAGAAGTTTTTGGTAGAATTATGGGCTTTTCAAAAGGGATGTCTTTTTTATCTCTTATTGTAGGAATAGCCACAATTATTGCGGGTGTTATCGGAATTGGAAATATTCTTTTAATATCAGTTAAAGAAAGAACAAAAGAACTGGGAATACGTCGAGCCCTAGGTGCTACACCAGGGGAAGTTCGAATACAAATTATTTTAGAATCTGTATTCCTAACTATTATTGCTGGAATTTTTGGAATTATGCTTGGCGCATTTGTTTTGTCAGGAATCAATTCGGCAACAGCGGACTTAACAGATTTCCCTTATACTAACCCAACTGTTCCCATATCATTTGTGTTAGGCTCACTTGCAATTATGGTTACCCTAGGAACTCTTATAGGATTAATCCCTGCACAACGAGCAGTTAGTATAAGACCAATAGAAGCCCTTAGAGAAGAATAATAACTAAACAATAAAACAATAAATAATTAATTAATAATAGATCATGAAGAAAATACTAAAGTATATATTAATAATAGGAATCTTAGCTGGAGTTCTTTTTGCGACTGCTTTTTTCATTAAATCAAACAATACCGAGTCAGTTGTTTATGAAACTCAGAATCCATTAATTACTTCAATTGAATTAAAATCTGTAGCAACAGGGAAAGTAATACCAGAAGACGAAGTAGAAATTAAACCTCAAATATCTGGGATTATTGAAAACCTTTATGTTGAAGAAGGTGATAATGTTAAAACAGGAGATTTACTAGCTAAAATTAAAGTAGTCCCTAATGAACAAGCATTGAACAGTGCAAAAGGGAGAGTAGAAAGTTTAAAAATAGTTTTAGATAATGCTCAAATAGAGTATGACAGAAATAAAGACCTTTTTGAAAAAGAAATTATTTCGCAACGAGAATTTCAAAATTCTGAATTGACTTATAATAGAGCAAAACAAGACCTAACTAATGCTGAGACTGATTTGCAAATAATTAAACTAGGTTCCACAGGAGGTTATGCATCTGCGAACACAAATATTCGTGCAACAGTTCCAGGGACTGTTCTTGAGATGCCAATTAAAGAAGGGGATCAAGTAGTAGAAAGCAACACATTTAATAGTGGTACTACTATTGCCGTAATAGCAGATTTGAGCAAAATGATTTTTGAAGGGAAAGTAGATGAAGCTGAAGTAGGGAAATTAGAAATTGGAATGCCGCTTTCAGTTAATTTGGGAGCTATTCAAGATAAAGAATATGAAGCTAGATTAAAGTTTATTGCGCCTAAAGGGAATGAAGAACAAGGCGCAGTTCAATTTAAAATAGAAGGCGATGTATATCTAGATGATAGTTTCTTTGTCCGTGCAGGATATAGTGCTAATGCATCTTTAGTTTTAGAAAGAAAAGATAGTATTCTTGCAATTCCTGAAGCATTACTACAATTTGACAAGAAAACAGAGCAACCCTATGTAGAGATTCAGATTAAAGAACAAGAATTTGAACGTAGAGATATTGAAACAGGAATTTCCGATGGTATAAACGTTGAAATCATCTCTGGAGTAACAATCGAAGATAACATCAAAGTATGGAACAAAACCGAAGAGGAAAAGAAAGGTGCTGACGAATCTTCAAACAATTAATAGCATAAGCTTATATATTATGAGACAAACTATACTTAAATACATTTCATTACTTTCAGCGATTTGCGTTTCGTTTTTTGCACAAGGTCAAACTCTTTCTTTACAAGAATGTGTTGATTTAGCTTTGGAACGAAGTATTTCGATTAAACAATCAGAACTTGATGTTGAAAGCGCTGAATTGGATGCGAAAGATGCTTTTGGAAATTTTCTACCAACTATTAATGGACAAACCAGCCATTCTTGGAATGTTGGATTAAACCAAAATATCACAACAGGTTTATTAGAGAATCAGACAACACAGTTTTCTTCTTTAGGCCTAAATGTAGGCGCTACTATTTATAACGGGTTGCGAAACATGAAGCGGGTGCACAGAGCAAATCTTGCAATTATAGCACGCCAATATCAATTGGCAAACATGTCCGAGAATACTTCTCTTCTTGTTGTAAACGCCTATTTACAAATAATGTTTAACCGCGAATTTTTATCGGTTCAACAAGGACAATTAGATCTCTCGCTTAAAGAAATAGAACGAACAAGGGCTCTAATTAGCTCGGGTGTTATAGCTTCGCGCGATGTTTTTGAACTTGAGGCCAATATAGCTTCTCTTGAGCAAGCTGTTGTTTTAGCCGAAAATAATTTGAGATTATCTAAAATTAATTTAGCACAGCTATTATTAATTACAGACTATGAAAATTTTGATATTTCATCAGAAAATTTCGATGCCCCTTTTCCTCAAATTTTAAACGAAAAGCCTAAAGATATTTTTGAAAAAGCACTTACTCACAGAAATGATATTAAGTTGTCATTATCGAATATGGAGGTTTCTAAAGCGGACATTGAAATTGCTAAAACATCACTTCAACCAACTTTATCTGCTTTTTATGGATATAGTACACGAATTTCTTATAGTGATCAATTAGTGGGTACAGGTGAGTTTGAGAATAGAGAAGTTGGTTTTGTACAAGGAACAAATCAAGTTGTAAACGCTAGAGTAGAGAAAAGAGCAATAACAGGACCTATTTCGTTTGCTAATCAATTTGGAATGAATGATGGGCATAATTTTGGAGTTCGATTGAATATTCCAATTTTAAATGGATTTTTTGCAAGGAATAACATAGAGCGAAGTGAGGTAAACTTAAAGCGCACGGAAAATCAATATGAACAACAAAAATTAGATTTAGAAGCAACAATTAACCAAGCGTTTAATGATGCAAAAGGAGCGTATACGCTTTATGAGGCTAATAAGAAAACACTTAATGCAAGAACTAAAGCCTATGAAGATGCTACTAAAAGATTTGAAGTCGGAGTTATAAATTCATTTGAGTATATACAAGCCAAACAACGCTATGAATCTGCAGTTTCTGATGAAATTCGGGCAAAGTTTGATTATATCTTTAAATTGAAAATCTTAGAATTTTACTTTGGATTAGAGCTAGACATTTAAAAATAGTTGACATTTTTTAGTTTAGTATATGTCATATTTGTTACATATTGAAACTGCAACGACTAATTGCTCAGTAGCACTATCACATAACGGTAATTTACTCCATTGTATTGAGAACAATGCTATAGATTTTAGGCATAGCGATTATCTGCACCTTTTTATAGAAGAGCTCTTAAGTGAAGTACAAATTAATTACAGCCAATTAGATGGCGTGGTTGTGAGTATGGGACCAGGGTCTTATACGGGTTTGCGTATAGGTATGTCAACAGCTAAAGGATTGTGTTATGCACAAGATATACCTTTACTGGCTATTAATAGTTTAAGGATTTTAGCTGAAGCATACGAGCCTAAGAATAATCAAATATTAATACCTCTTTTTGATGCGCGGAGGATGGAAGTATATTCATTGATTTTAAATGCGCAAAAACAAATTATTAGAGATACTGATGCTGAAGTTATTTCAGAGAACTCTTTTCAAGAATATAAAGCACAAGGTCAATTAGTGTTTTTTGGAAGCGGTGCAGCAAAATGCAAAGAGCTACTTCAAGAAGAAGATAACACGCTTTTTATAGATGACTTAGAAGTACCTTCGGCTAGAAATATGATAAAGATTGGGCAAGCAAAATTTGTAGCTAAAGAATTTCAAGACATTGCGTATTTCGATTCTTTTTACCTTAAGAAGTTCTATACTAATGCTCCGAGTAAGCCTTAGATAAAAGCTCTAATTTATTTTTTACGTCTTCAATTGATTCTATAGGTAGTTGACATTGGTTGTCTTTACATAAGTAAAAAGTAGTTTTATCTTTAGAACTTCTGCCTTGAAACAAAGGAAGATTAGATTCTTTTGCAGCAGACCAACTATAATTTACTGTAAGTGTTTTTTGAATTATTTTAATATCGTTCTTAGCATTTTTGCCTACCGCAACGACTTCATAACCTGGCTTTAGTAATAATAATGTAGAGTTTATCCAATAACTATACTCTTTGGGATAAGTGTTGATTTCGCTTGCACAAGTTCTTATCATATTTTTTGCTAGATCTTTATATTTTGGGTTGACAAAATGTTTTGAAAGACGTATTAGGTTTTCTGCCATAACAGCGTTAGAAGAAGGAATTACGTTATCTATGGTTTCTTTTGTCCGTATAATTAAATCTGAACTGCTACTAAAATAAAATAAGGGTTGCTCGCTATCTTTAAATAGACGGATACAGTTTTCAGTTAGTTTTTGTGCTTGGATTAAATAGTGGTCATCAAATATTGTCTCATAAGCGTCAATATAAAGTTTAATCGTTGTCGCATAATCCTCTAAAAAACCGTCTATTTTAGCAACACCATTTTTAAAAATCCGTTTTAATAAACCCGAACTGGTAATTAAGTTTTTTTCGATAAATGCAATATTCTTTTTTGCAAGTATCAAATAAGATTCTTCTTCAAAACTATTATAGGCATCTAAAAGCCCAGAAGTGATAAGAGCATTCCAAGAACATATAATTTTATCATCAAGTTTAGGTGGTTTTCTTTTGTTTCTTTCTTCGAGCAATACGTTGTTCCAGTGTAGGACTTTTGTTTTAAGCGTATTGAGATTAATTTTATAGAGTTTTGCAAACTCCCTATCAGAATGCATTCTTCGGAAGACATAATTTTCTTTTTCCCAATAACCGTTTTGGCTTAAAGAATAATAAGCAGAGATTAGTTTAAAATCTTTTGGGAAAAGAGTTTTAATTTGTTCTATAGTCCATACATAATACGCTCCTTCAATGAGATTCGATTTAGAATCTAAGCTATCTGCATCTAGTGAGGAATAAAATCCGCCTTCTGGAGAAGACAATTTTTCTTCCAAGAAACGAATAGTTTTAGAGACTACTTCTGCGTATGTTTTCGAAGGCTTGTGTTTATAGGCTTTTGCATAAATAGAAAGTAATTGACCATTATCATATCCCATTTTCTCAAAATGTGGAATATGCCATTTAGCATCTACAGAATAGCGAAAAAAACCTCCTTGAACTGTATCAAAAATGCCACTTAAAGCAATTTTTTTTAATGAAAAATGTAAATGTTCGGAGACCTCTTTGTTTTGAGAAAGCACACTATACTTTTGAAATAAATTAAATAAAGTTGGCATTATAAATTTTGGAGCGCCAATGAACCCTCCATTTAACGAATCTTTTTTTGATAAAATAACCGTCATATTTTGCTTTATTTCTTTTAATAAAATAGGGCTATTCGAAGGCTTATTATTCGGCTCGAAAGCTGCTAATCCTTTTTTTAAGTTACGTGCATATTCATTTAATTTCTCGGGTTTTTGAGAAGCCAATAAACTTAATTGGTTGAGTGCTTCCATCCATCGTTTTTTCGGGAAATAGGTTCCTCCCCAAATTGGGCGACCATCGGGTAAAGCAACAATATTTAAAGGCCAACCGCCTTGACCGCTAATAAGTTGCAAAGCGTTCATATAAACTTGATCTAGGTCGGGTCGTTCTTCTCTGTCTATTTTTAGGTTGATAAAGTTCGCATTCATAAGAAGAGCGACTTCATCATCTTTAAAACACTCTTGTTCCATTACATGACACCAATGACAAGAGGCGTAGCCAATACTAATTAGAAGTAGTTTTTTATCTTCTTCTGCTTTTTTTAAATATTTTTGGTGCCAAGGAAACCAATTTACAGGATTATAAGCATGTTGAAGTAAGTATGGGCTAAGTTCATTTATTAAAGCGTTCGGATTATTTTGCTTATCCATTAATTGCATTAACCGTTGAAATTTTGCCAGGAAGCATTTCTTTTAACATGTTTTCAATGCCATTTTTCAAGGTGAAAGTAGAAGAAGGACATCCACTACAGGCTCCTTGTAATATAACACTAACAGATTTATCTTCGGTATTATAGGAATCAAAAAGTATATTTCCTCCATCAGCTGCTACAGCAGGTTTGATATAGTCGTCAATAATTCCAACAATTTGTTGTGAAATTTCGTTTAAAGGTTCTTTTGGAGGTGTGTTTTCCATAAGATTAGGACTTACTTCATCAACAGATATTATTTCATTTTCCTCCTCAAGAAAGGAACGAAGAAATTCACGTATTTCTAATACAATATCATCCCATTTTGAAATATCAAATTTTGTGATGGATATATAATTCGCATCCATAAAAACTTCTTTCACAAAAGGAAGATGGAATAGCTTTTGTGCTAAAGGAGATGATGAAGCGTCATCTATATTTTTAAATTCAAAAATAGTGTCAACTAATTTTTTGTTAGCAACAAATTTCATTACACTTGGGTTAGGCGTACTTTCAGCATAAATTGTTATTGGATTTTTCTTGGTAGGTTGAGTTTCAGTAACAATTGCTTTATCAGAGTTTAGATAGTTTTCAATTTCAGTTGAAACATCAGACAAAACATCTTCCCATTTAAGGATGTCATAGCGTTGAATTTCTAAAGCATCTTTTTTAAGAATAACCGACTTGACAAAAGGTAAGTAAAACATCTGCTGTACTAAAGGCGCTTCTTTAGCTTCATCAATAGTATCATATTTTTTTACTTCAGCAAGGTTTAAAGATGGAGATATTTCAAACCTTGCAAAGGTGTTATCATCTGTTAAAGAAGCTGTAACGGTGTATGATTTCATTAGAATTTTTAACAAAAATACATAAAACAAATAGCCATTATATAATTTTTAATTGGTTTTATTTTTTTGAAAAATGATATATTAGATAAAAACAATAATTATGTTAATCAAAAAAGTAAGAGGCTTTACTCCTCAACTAGGTGAAGATTGCTTTGTTGCTGAAAATGCAACTCTTATAGGTGATTTAATTATAGGAAATCAATGTTCTATATGGTATCAAGCTGTAGTCCGAGGAGATGTAAATTCAATTAGAATTGGAAATCGAGTGAATATTCAAGATGGAGCTGTTATTCATGGGACGTATCAAAAGGCAGGGACTATAATAGAAAACGATGTTTCAATAGGGCACAATGCAATTATACATGGATGCACCCTTAAAAGTAATGTTCTTATAGGAATGGGAAGTATTGTTATGGATAATTGTGTTGTTGAATCTAATAGTATTGTTGCTGCTGGGAGTGTTGTTACCCAAAACACTCATATTCCTGAAGGAACAATATTTGCAGGAGTACCCGCTAAAAAGATAAAAAATATAGACCCAAAACTCCAACAAGGAGAAATTGAACGTATAGCACAAAACTATTTAATGTATTCGAGTTGGTTTAAAGAGGATAAATAAAGTTTGCGTTATAGAAAATAAAAAAAGCTACTTTATCAATAAAGACAAAGTAGCTTTTAAAATTATTAGGAAGGTTTTTTTAAAACCCTAATTCACTTTTTACGTCAGTAAATAAATCTTTTCCTTTAGCCATAATAACGCTTCCACCTGGGCTAGCATCAATAACATAATCGAACCCTTGAGCAGTAGCTACTTTTTCAATAGCAACTCTTGCTTTTTCATATAATGGGCGCATTAATTCTGTTTGCTTTTTTTGTAAGTCTTGAGCAGCAGATTCGCGAAATTTATTAATATTTTCTTGCATAGTTTCTAATTCAGTTTGACGCGCTTTATTAGTAACATCAGTTTGGTTACTTGCATCTGCAGAATAAGATTGTGCTTTTGTTGTAAACTCCTTATAGGTGTTTTCAATTTCTTCTGTATACGTTTTTTCTACAGCTTGCAGCTGTTTCTGAGCAGCAATAACCTCAGGCATTTCGCTAATCAGCTTCTGAGTATCAATGTGAGCTATTTTAGATTGTGCATAAGTCATACTCATAGGTAAGACAAACATTAATGTGGCAAGTGATAGTAATTTAAGTTTTCTCATTATTTTAAATTTAAATTTTATTTAGTTACTAATTTTTATTTTTTGAAAGGGCAGCCTTCCTTTTATTGATTTTATTTTGAGTATTTATTTTTTTTAAAACTAATTCGCTAATATCGTAATTTTTTGCGGAATATAACATAACTAAATCCGAAGATTTATCAAAAATAAAATCATACTTCCGTTCTTTTGCAATTTGTTGCACAATCGTTAAAACTCTATCTTGTATTGGCTTTAGTAAGGTTGCTTGTTGACGAATTAACTCTCCTTGAGGGCCAAACTTTTGAGATTGCAGGTTTACAATATTTGAGGCATAAGCTCTAATATCTTCTTCGCGGTCTTTAATAAGATTTGGTGTTAATAAGGCTCTTTCTGCATCAAGTGAGTTTTCCAATTTATGAAGTTGCAACTTTTGAAGTTCAATTTCTTTTTTCCATTGCTCTACTTTTCTGTCTAATAATTGATTTGCAGTTTTATATTCATCAATATTTTCAAGAATTACATCCATATCGATATAACCAATGCGAACACCACGCTGTGCCAACCCAATTTGTGTGATTAAGAGCGTTGTTAAAAGGAAAAAATAATTTATTTTTTTCATTAGTTTAAAATTGTTGTCCAATTATAAAATGTGTTTCCCATCCGTTAGGATTTATTCCTTGACTACTTGGAGAGTCAAATCCATAACCAAAATCAATACCTAATATACCAAAGGCTGGCATAAAAATTCGAACCCCCATACCAGCAGAGCGTTTAGAATTAAAAGGATTAAAATCACTAAAACTATTGTATCCATTTCCTGCATCTAAAAAACTTAAAGCATATATAGATGCACTTGGTTTTAGCGTTATGGGGTAGCGTAGTTCTAACGAGAATTTATTATAAATTGTAGAGCCTTGTGTGCTTGATAGGGCTTGATTTTGATACCCTCTTAGGGCTATGGTTTCTCGACCATCAAGAGCATAGTTTGCTAAACCGTCTCCCCCCAAATAAAACCGTTCAAATGGTATTACACCTATGTCATTATCATATGCACCAAGAAATCCAAAATCTGCTTGGGTTTTTAGAACTAATTTATCAATTATTCGAGTGTACCAAGTTCCACTAAATTTGAATTTGTAAAATTCTAACCAATTAAATTTCTCTTGATCAATTTTTGCTTGATCGACAACTGAATCTCCATTTGAATTTAACGTTTTATATTCAGGTAGGTTTTCTAAGTTCCCATAATCAGTACTATCAAATAAAGAATAAGGAGGGGTAAATTTTGCAGTCAAAACAAAGTTAGAACCCGATGTTGGGAAAATAGGGTTAACTGCTGTGTTATTTCTTGAGAGCGTTATAGTGTAAGCAATGTTTTTTGATTCTCCGTTTCCAAAAGTAAATAAGCCTGTAAAATAATTATTTAGATCATAATATTGAAAGGTAACAGCTTGTGATAGGACGAAATAATCATCGGGTACTCGTAATCTTTTTGCAAGACCAAATGTTATACTAGTGATTTTAAACGACTGACTTGTGTCGGCTCGTTGTGTTAAAAAATCATATCGATATTGGTTTGTTCTAGATAGTGAAGTAGAAAATTGTATAGGTTGTTGTCCTCCTAGCCAAGGTTCGGAAAACGAAAAACTATAAGTACTATAAAACTGACTGGCTTGTAAACGGAGAGCTAATGATTGTCCGTCTCCTGAAGGTACAGGTCTATATGCTTTTTTATTGAAGATATTTTTTATAGAAAAATTATTGAATGAAAGCCCAAGAGTTCCGATAAAACCACCACCTCCATAGCCTCCTTGTAATTCGATTTGACTCGCTCCAGTTTCTTGTAAACCAAATTCAATATCAACAGTTCCGGCATTTGGATCAACGTTTTTAAAATCAGGGCTAATTTGCTCCGCATCGAAGAAACCTAATTGACCTAATTCTCGTACTGTACGAACAACTTTATCTTTACTATAAAGCTCCCCAGGTTTTGTGCGTAATTCCCTGAAAATTACATGGTCATTGGTTTTATCATTTCCTACAACAGTAATTTTATTAAATGAAGCTAGTTTTCCTTCGGTAATTCTAATTTCGAAATTAATAGTATCATTTTCAGCACTTACCTCAACTGCATTTATGTTAGAAAAGAGGTAACCATTGTTCTGATATAAATTGGTAATATCATTACCATCGGGTTTTGTGTCGTCAGCAATTCTCTTCTTCAAAAGTACGCCATTATAAGTGTCTCCTTTTTTTATCCCTAAAACTGAAGATAGGATGCGATCTGTGTATGCAGCGTTTCCTAAGAATTTTATATCTCCAAAATAATATTGATTTCCTTCTTCCAAAGAAAGCTTTATCCTCAGGTTATTATCGTTTTCAACAATAATACTATCATTAATAATACGTGCGTCTCGATATCCTTTTTCTTTATAAAAATCAATTAGAGAAGTTAAATCTTCTTCATAATCTTTTGCTATATATTTTGATTTTTTCCAAAAACGGATTAGATTTTTCTTTTTAGTGTTTTTGAATTGTGCTGCTAGTTTTTGTCCTCCAAACTTTTCGATTCCTTCAAAATCAATGCTTTTGATTTTTACTCGTTTCCCTCGATCAATATTGACGACCATCTTAAATGCATTTTTAGAAATGGAGTCTGGTATAGTATTGAGAACAACTTTAGTATTTAAAAAACCTTCTTTTTTATATTTATTTATAATATAATTTTTGGTGTTTGTTAAAAAACTTTCTGATATTTTCTTCCCTTTTGTAAGTTCAGTATCTTTTATAATTGATTCTGCTTTTGATTTTTTAACTCCAACAACTTTTACATCAGATAGTGTGGGTAACTCTTCAATTTCAATTTCGAGTGTAATTCTATCTTCATTCATATCAGCGATATAAAAATTAATATCACTAAAGAGTTCGAGATTCCATAGTTTTTGAATGACACTACTTATTTTTTCGCCAGGGACTTCTATTGATTGCCCTTTTCTTAAACCTGTATATGAAATTACGGTTTTATTACTATAACTTTTGAGTCCAGTTACTTTAATAGAATCGATAATATACTTTTTTGAAGTCTTGTATGCAGTAGGGGTTTGAGCTTTTATTTGCACACCACTAAATAGCATTCCTAAGAGTGTAAGTGAAAATAATAAACTTTTATAAAAGACTTTCTTACACTTTAAGTTGTTCACTAGTTTTTCCAAATCTACGTTCTCGTTTTTGGTAATTATGTATTGCTAGATGTAAATCTTTTTCATTAAATTCAGGCCAAAGAACATCCGAAAAATAGAGTTCTGCGTATGCAATTTTCCATAATAAAAAGTTACTGATTCTTTGTTCTCCGCTGGTTCTAATTAATAAATCAACATCTGGTAAATTTTGGCTGTAAAGATGCTTATTTATTATTGTTTCATCAACATTTTCGGGAGAAATTATATTATTTTTAACTTTGATTGCAATTTCTTTAAATGCATTCGTTAATTCTTCTTTGCCTCCATAGTTTAGAGCAAGGGTAAGAGTCATTCTCGAGTTATTCTTTGTTTTATCGAGAGTATCTTTTAACTCATTTTGAACATCTATTGGAAGTTTTGTTAAGTTGCCAATAGTGTTGAGCTTAATGTTATTTTTTAACATTTTACCTAGTTCTTTTTTTAAAGTATTGATTAATAAACTCATAAGAGTATTTACTTCAAATTTAGGGCGTTTCCAGTTTTCTGTTGAAAAAGCAAATAATGTTAAATTTTTTATGCCTAATCGGGCAGATTCTTCTATAGTTTTTTGAACGGCAATTACTCCATTACGATGTCCATAAAGCCTGTTTTTACTTTTTGACTTTGCCCACCGACCATTTCCATCCATTATAATGGCAATATGGTTTGGTAAATTAGTAAGTTCTATCATCGATTCATTATTCTTTACAATAACACGGTAATCGCCCAAAGGTAAAACTTAAAGTCATACCAGTAAATATATACCAGTCATTATTATACAATGACCCATGTTGTAGCTGGGGTATTTTGCTAAACTGATCAACGGGACTACTCCCGTCGATGTTGTCAGTTAGTGCATAACGCGCCCCTATTTCGGCTCCTACAGAAAATTGCGGACTTATTTTTAGTTTAGCGCCTACAGTCATCGGTATTGAAAAAGCTCTGTCTGTTCCATAATCTTCTACGTCAATAGGCATATTTTTATCTATATAAAATAAATCGTATTGAAAATAATTGACACCAAAATAAACATATGGGGTAAAATATAAATTTTCGTCATGCAAATTAAACTCAAAAAAATTAAATTCTACTCCAGCAGAAAGCTCTAAAATATTATTTTCAACACTTAAAAATGTTCTAAAACGATTTAAATCATCAGCAGAATGGTTTTTATTTTCCAACTTAGAATACATTATACTACCACGTAATGAATATCGTGTTTTAATATTATATTTATATACTAGCCCAAAAGCAGGAGAAGTAACAAATAAAATATCTCGTGAACCAATGTCTCCAATGTAATTACTCCCTCCTATAAATAAGCCTACTTCATGCATTTGAGAAGTACAAATAATAGGAAGAAATACCATATAGCATAGTATATAGATTTTTTTCATTAGAAATTAAAAACCCTTCTCTTAATAGAATATAGGTTATTAGTTTATAACTCTTTTTCAAGAAAAATATTGTTTTAATTCCTAGTATCTAATCCCCAAAAAAGTTTATCTCTTAGGGTTTTAAAAAACGCGTTGTCGTGTAGTTCTACTGTTGCAAGAGTAAAGGGCGCTTTTTTTATTAAAATTTTAGTTCCCTGTTCAATAGAAATGGTTCTCGAATCTAAAGAAAGTAAATGATATTGACTTCGTCCTGTAACCTCTAATTTTACAGTAGTAGTATCTGGTATTACCAATGGACGAATATTTAGATTATGAGGTGCGATAGAGGTAAGAATAAAACCAGATGTTTGAGGAGACATTATAGGACCTCCACTACTAAGCGAGTAACCTGTTGATCCTGTTGGTGTTGCTACAATTAGTCCATCTGCCCAATAAGTTGTCAAGGGTTTGTCATCTAAATAGATGTTAATACTAATTAACGAAGCTGTATTTTTTCGAATTACAGTTATTTCGTTTAAAGCATACGGGAAATGGCTAACTACATCGTCTTTTTCGGGTAACTCTATTTCTATAAGCGTACGATTAATAATTGAATATTTCTTTTCCCAAAACGATTTTAGTCCTGCATTTAACGATTCTTTTTGGAGACTTGTTAAAAAGCCCAACCTCCCAGTGTTTATTCCCAATATTGGAATGTTACTATCTTTTACTGTAATAACCGATTGTAACATTGAACCATCTCCTCCAATGCAAAACAAAAAATCAGTGTCTTTGGGTAGCGAATCGAAAATATCAACATATGAAAGTAAATCAGGGTCATTTATAAACGCGCTTATTTGTGAGTTTATCAAAACGTTTACTTTACGTTCGAGTAAATACTCAATAACACCTTGGGCATATTCCCTTGAAATTTTATTTTGAAATGGGCAAATTACCGCAATCTTCATATAAATTATTTGTCACAAAATTACAAAAACTTATTTTCTCTTAACTCAAGTTGATGTCTCGTAATTTTTATTTATCAAACTCTTAGAAATCAAACTTGGAAGTTTGTAATTTTACAAAAAAGAATATGATTAAACTTAGTGTAAATATTAATAAAATTGCCACGCTTAGAAATTCGAGAGGAGGTAATAATCCTGACATTTTAAAAGTAGCTACAGACATACAATCTTTTGGAGCTCAAGGAATTACGGTACATCCTCGTCCAGACCAGCGACATATTCGTTATAATGATGCTATTTCACTTCCAAAAGTAATTACTACAGAATATAATATTGAAGGAAATCCAACTCCTGAGTTTATTAATATGGTACTACAAATTTGCCCAACTCAAGTTACACTTGTTCCAGATGCTGTTGATGCAATTACTTCAAATGCAGGATGGGATACTTTAAAGCATCAAGATTTTCTTAAAAAAATTGTTCAAAAATTTAAAGACTCGGGAATCCGTACTTCAATTTTTGTTGACCCTAAAGTGGAATATATAGATGGAGCAGCGGCAACCAATGTTGACCGTATTGAACTATATACGGAGGCTTATGCTAACGGATATAACGAAAATCCTGAGCAGGCGATAGAGCCTTATGTAAATGCTGCAATACGAGCTAATGAATTAGGTTTAGGTATTAATGCAGGGCACGATTTGAGTTTAGAGAATATTCAATATTTTGCAAAAAACATTCCAAAACTCCTTGAGGTATCCATTGGACACGCTCTTGTTTGTGAGTCATTATATTTAGGTTTTGAGAATGTAATTCCCATATATCTTCAACGTCTTTCACAATGAAAATACTACATAGCCTTATTCTTGGTAGTGGAGAAAAAAACCTTGTTGTATTACACGGGTTTTTAGGAATGGGAGATAACTGGAAAACCCATGCACGGCAATGGGCTAACCAAGGATGGTGTGTTCATTTGGTTGATCAAAGAAACCATGGGCGTAGTTTTTGGTCCGAAACTTTTGACTATTCCATTTTAGTTGAAGACCTAAAAGCATACTGTAATCATCATAAATTAGAAAATTTTACCCTTTTAGGTCATTCAATGGGAGGGAAAACAGCAATGTTTTTTTCTACACGTTATCCTAAAACTGTATCTCAATTGATTATAGTAGATATTGCTCCTAAGCAATATTCATCACACCATCATAAAATATTAAAAGGATTAGCGTCTTTAAATTTTTCAATTCTTAAAACACGAGGCGATGCTGACAAAGCATTAGAATTATTTGTTTCTGAAAAAGGGATAAGACAATTTTTATTAAAGAATTTATATTGGATTGAAAAAGGGCAACTTGCATTAAGAATAAATATTGATGTACTTAAAAATTCTGAGCTAGCTATTGGAGAGGGTTTAGTATCTGAACAGAGATATGAAGGACCTACACTATTTTTAAGAGGGGTTTTGTCAGATTATATATTAGATGAAGATAATTTAGCACTAAAGCACCACTTCCCTAATTATGTTTTAAAGGATATTCCAAATGCTGCACATTGGTTACATGCAGAAAACCCAACCTATTTTTTAAAAACACTTGATGAGTGGTTTGAATTATTTTCACATTAATAGACTAAAATGTGACAATCATCCATTAATTTCTTTTATCATACTATTAGCAATTACCTTTGCGGGATAAATAAGTAGATATGATACGATTTGCTAACAAAGAGGATATGCCTTCTGTTTTAAAATTAATAGAAGAGCTTGCCAGTTTTGAAAAAGAACCCAACGCCGTGGTTGTAACCACAGAAGATTTAGAGCGCGATGGTTTTGGCGACAACCCTATTTTTCAGTGCTTAGTTGCCGAAAAAGAGGGTAAAATTGTAGGAATGGCTCTTTTCTATCCTAGGTATTCAACTTGGAAAGGAATGACATTTCATTTAGAAGATTTGATTGTTACCCAATCTGAGAGGGGTAAAGGATATGGCAAAGATTTATATACTTCGTTTATTAATTATGCACATGAGAAAAAGGTAAGACGAATTGAATGGGTAGTTTTAGATTGGAATACGCCTGCTATAAATTTCTATGAGAAAAGTGGCGCAAAGATACTTTCGGATTGGAGAACTGCCCAAATGGATGAACAAGGTATTGCTAACTATATAAAAAAATCAACTATTTAACATGAGAGTATTTAAGTTTGGAGGTGCATCGGTAAAAGATGCAGATGGAGTAAGAAATTTAGTAAACGTATTAAACATAGTAGGGTATAAAGACACACTAGTAATTGTCTCTGCTATGGGTAAAACTACAAATGCTTTAGAACTAATAGTTGACCATTATTTAAATAAATCGGAGGAACTGATGCAATCAATTATTAATTTGGAGCAATTTCATATTGATATTATTGATAATCTTTTTGAGCCTTCTTCAAATTCAATAAAATTAAATATTAAGAAGTATATAGCTGAACTTAAAAGTTTTATTGAACACAACAAAGAAATTAATCATAGTTTTGTATATGACCAAGTAGTTAGTTTCGGAGAATTGCTATCTACAACTATTATAAATGAATATCTTAATTATACTGGGATAAATTCAACGTGGTTAGATGCTCGAAAGTGCGTTAAAACCAACGCTTATTATCGTGATGCTAACTTAGATTGGGAACAAACTCAAGAAGCAATTTTGCAACAAGTGTCTAAAAATGAGTTAGTCATATCTCAAGGGTTTATAGGGAGTAGTCAAAACGGTTCTACTACAACTTTAGGAAGAGAGGGGTCGGATTATACGGCAGCGATTTTTGCTTACGCACTCGATGCAGAATCTGTTACTATTTGGAAGGATGTTCCGGGTGTTTTAAATGGAGACCCTAGAGTGTTTAAAAACACGCAACTTTTAAATCAAATATCTTATGTAGAAGCCATTGAACTTGCTTTTTATGGGGCTTCGGTAATTCACCCTAAAACGCTTCAGCCACTTCAACGAAAAGAAATTCCGTTGTATGTAAAATCTTTTATAAACCCAGAAGGGTTAGGAACTATGGTTTCTAAAGGGAAAAGATTAGAACCTTATGTCCCTTGCTATATCTTGAAACCTAAACAAGTATTGTTGCGACTTTCTACACTAGATTTTTCGTTTATGGTTGAAGATAATATTAGCGAAATTTTCGCTTTACTTCACAAGTATCAAATGCGTGTAGATTTGATTCAAAACTCAGCAATCAGCTTTTCTGTTTGTATAAACAACAAATATGATAGATTAGAAGAACTAATAGCTATTTTACAACCTAAATTTAAAGTAACTGTATTTGAAGATGTTGATTTATATACGGTTCGGCATTTTACTCCAACTGCACTAAATGAAATTGAAAAACAGAAAGACAATATTTTACTAGAACAATACGCTCAAGAAACAATTCAATATGTAATTGAAAATTAGGTTCTATTTAATTGATATACGTTTCTATAAAATTTTTACAATACGTTTTAATTTCGTTACGGGTATTTCTAAAAGCTGTTTCAATTTCTTCTTCGTTTCCTTTTAGTTTTGATGGGTCAGTAAAATTATGATGCAATTTTTTAATTACATTACCTGTGAAAATAGGGCAATTTTCAGCAGCATGGTCACAGACTGTGAGTATAAAATCGAAAGAAATATCTTGGTAATCCGAAATTAAATTTGAAGTGTTTTTTGAAATATCAATATCTATTTCTTTCATTGTTTTAATCGCACGGGGGTTTACACCATGAGTTTCGATACCAGCACTATAAACGTCAATTTTAGTGTTCCCAAAAAATTCCATAAACCCATGAGCTATTTGGCTTCGACATGAGTTTCCTGTACAAATAATTAGTAGTTTTTTCATTTAGAGTAAGTTTAAATTAAGTTATTTTATTACCAAAATCAGCAATAATTTTATTTGATATAATTTGCGATAATTTTATATGACTTTCCATAGTCAATCCTGCAACGTGAGGGCTTAGAAGCACCTTATTTGAGTTTAATAAATAAGAAAAACTAGCATTATCTTTTTGAGACTCAAATATATTTTCGAAAGAGCTACTTTCATATTCTAAAACATCTAGACCTGCTCCTAAAATTTTTCCAGACTTTAACCCATCTACTAAGTCCTTTGTACTAACAGCACTACCTCGGGCGGTGTTAATTAACCAAAAATTGCGTTTCATTTGCATTATAAATTTATGATTAATCATACCCTTTGTTAGTTTAGTTTGTGGTGTGTGTAGGCTTAAAACGTCTGCTGTGCTTTGGAGTTCTTCTAAAGATACTGAAGAGGCATACTTGTCAGATTGTAAGGGAAGTATATCATAGAAAACAACTTTTTTAATATCAAAACCATATAGTTTTTTAGCAAAACTTTTACCCATATTACCGTATCCAATAATTCCTATGGTTTTTCCTTCGAGTTCTATACCTCTATGCTCTTCTCTTAACCAATTTTTATTTCTAACACTTTGGTCTGCTCTATTAAGTTTGTTAAATAATGAAAGTAACATTCCAAGGGCGTGTTCTCCTACAGCGTTACTATTGCCTAGTGGAGCAGAAAAAAGTTTAATCCCCATTGTTTTAGTCATTGGTTGGTCTATGTTTTCTAGACCAGCGCCTACTCTTCCTATGAATTTAAGGTTACTAGCGTTTTTTAAAAAAGCAGCGTCAATAGAAAACCTACTTCGAATAATTAGCCCGTCATATTGTTCTATTTGTTCAAGTATTTCTTCTTTGGTTTGTGTATATGCTAGGGTATTTTCAAATCCTGCTTGAGTTAATTTTTCTAAAAGTATAGGATGATTTTTATCAATATGTAGCACTCTCATAATGTATAACTCAAAAATCTAAAAAGGTTTGTGCAATATAAAAAAACAGAAAAATCCCAAAAATATCATTAGAGGTTGTTATAAATGGTCCTGTGGCGATTGCAGGGTCAATACCTCGTTTATCGAGAATTATAGGTACAAAAGTTCCAATTAGTGCAGCAATAATAATAACCACCATCATTGATGCCGCAACAGTGAAACTTAGAGCAAGGTCTTGGTTAATAATAACTCCGAAAAGAATTAAAACAACGGATAAGAAAAACCCATTGATTAAGCTTAAACCAATTTCTTTTAAAAGACGACTAAGTAAAGAGCCTCTGATAACATCGTTAGCTAGCCCTTGAACAATAATTGCTGAAGATTGGACTCCAACATTTCCTGCCATTGCTGCAATAAGTGGAGTATAGAAAAATAAACTTCGTAGGGTTGGTTGATTCATTACCTCTTCGAAGTCTTTTAATATAAAGACACTACCTAAACCTCCAATTAATCCTAAGAAAAGCCAAGGTAGTCTAGCTTTTGTTAATTGTAATATACTATCATTAGCTTCAACATCATTCGAAATACCCGCTGCTAATTGATAGTCTTTATCGGCCTCTTCTTTTATTACATCAACAATATCGTCAATTGTAATTCGCCCGAGTAACTCCATGTCGTTATTTACTACGGGAATGGCTTCTAAGTCATATTTAGACATAATTTTAGCAACATCTTCAATATTGTCATCAACATTTACATAATCAACTTTTGGAGTATATATATCTTTAATTGTTGCTTTTGATTTTGCAGTAAGAAGGTTTTTTAATGACAACCTGCCAATAAGTTTATTTTTATTTGTTACGACATATATAGAATGAACTCGAGTTACTTGTTCTGCCTGTACCCGCATTGCATTAACACATTTAAGGATGCTTAAATCTTCTTCAACCTTAACAAGCTCTTTAGCCATTAATGCACCTGCTGTATTTTCATCGTAGGTAAGTAACTCTCGAATGTCTTCAAGGTGCTTAGTGTCCGAAATTTCGGACATTACTTTTTCTTGGCGTTCTTCTGGTAATTCTGCAATGAGGTCAGCAGCGTCATCTGTGTCTAAAACCTCTAATTCTTCAGCAATTTCTTTTGCAGATAATTGTTTCAGAATTTTTTCCCTGAGTTCTTCATTAATTTCAGCAAGCGCATCTGCTGTTTGTTCACTATTTAAAAGTTTAATGAGATAAACAGCATCTTCAAGCGATAAATTTTCAGCAACTTCGGCAATGTCAGCATAATGAACGTTTGCCAATTGGCGAATTAACTTTTTGTCTGCACGTTTTTTTACAAGCGACTCAATTTTCTCAAAAGTAATATTGTCAAAATGAGGTGCTGCCATTTTCAAATCTTTGAGTTAATGCTATAAAATCGTCTCCTGAGAGTTTTTCTGGGCGAAGCCCAAAGATAACATCTTCTGTATTAATATCAGATGTTAGTAATGTTTTTAAACTGTTACGAATGGTTTTTCGTCTTTGTTGAAAGCTTAATTTGACAATTTTGAAGAGCAATTTTTCATTACAATTGAGCGTATATTCTTCTTTTCTTTTAAGAGTAATTACCCCAGAATCTATTTTGGGGGGTGGATTAAATACATTTGGAGGAACAGTAAATAGATATGTAGCCGAGTAGAAAAGTTGAACCAAAACCGAAAGAATACCATACTTTTTTGATCCAGGTAACTCACAAATTCTTTCGCCAACTTCTTTTTGGAACATTCCTACGAAAAAAGGAATTTGATTTCGATGCTCAATGGTTTTAAAAACAATTTGAGTAGATATATTGTACGGGAAATTACCAATAATAGCAAAAGGTGTGCTGTTGAATATAGATGAGATATCAAATTTCAAAAAATCATCTTCAATAATATTATGTTCTAAATGGGGGTATTTCTTTTTAAGAAAACTAACAGACTCACGGTCAATTTCAATAAGATATACGTTATTGTTAGTGTGAGGTAAATACTGAGTTAGTACCCCCATCCCAGGTCCAATTTCTAGGACTTTAGAATAGTTTTCAAAATTAAGTGTGTTTGCTATTTTAGATGCAATATTAAGATCTTTTAAAAAGTGTTGACCCAACTTTTTTTTAGCACGAACGACTTTCATTGAATTGCTGCTATTTGCTCTAGTTCGGTTCTAAATGAAAGAATTTTATCTCCAAACTTTTTAACAGCATTTTTTCTCAATAGTGTAGCATCTTCTTTTAGGTAAGCGTCGAATGCAGAACGATTTTTGCAATGATATTGAGCGGCATAACTTCGCCCTTTAGAACTATCTTCTGTAACTACTTTAAGTAACAATATTTTTATAAACTTCCCAGTCGCCATCATTTCTGGCATATGCGTATTGTTCATCCAATCAATCCATTGAGTTTCAATGGAGGGTTCAACATGTGTAGTGACATTATATATTAACATTGAAGATTTTTATGAAATTATTTCAAAACCAGTATAGGGGACTAATGCTTTAGGTATTTTTATTCCATTTGGCGTTTGATTATTTTCTAATAACCCTGCTAACACACGGGGGAGTGCCAATGAACTTCCATTTAGAGTGTGAACCAAATGTTTTTTACCTTCCTTATTTTTATAGCGCAGCTGTAATCGTTCTGACTGAAAACTTTCGAAGGTAGAAACTGAGCTTATTTCAAGCCATTTGTCTTGTGCGGTTGAAAAAATTTCAAAGTCATACGTTAGGGCAGAGGCAAACCCTAAGTCGCCACCACATAAACAAAGTATTCTATAGGGAACTTCAAGTTCTATGAGAATAGATTTGACATGATTTATCATTTCTTCTAAAGCAATACGAGAACGTTCTTGGGTTTCTAGGCGAACTATCTCAACTTTATCAAATTGATGCAAACGATTTAATCCTCGAACATTTGCGCCATAGCTTCCAGCTTCCCTCCTAAAACAAGGCGTGTATGCTGTTAAGCAAATAGGGAGCTGTTTTTCTTCTAAGAGCCTGCCTCTATAAATATTAGTTAGAGGTACTTCGGAAGTTGGAATTAAATATAAATCATCTATACCGACATGATACATTTGCCCTTCTTTGTCTGGAAGTTGCCCTGTACCATATCCAGATGCTTCGTTTACTAAAAGAGGTACTTGTATTTCTTTATATCCTGCCGTAATATTTTTATCTAAAAAATAATTAATTAATGCACGTTGTAGCCGCGCACCTTTTCCCTTATATACGGGAAATCCTGCACCTGTAATTTTATTTCCAAGTTCAAAATCAATTAGGTCATATTTTTTGGCGAGTTCCCAATGCGGAAGTGCTTCTGAAGAAAGTGAAGGGATAGTACCTCCACGTTCTGTTTCGATGTTATCATTTTCGGAAACTCCTTTAGAAACAGCTTCTAAGGGAACATTAGGAATTTGGAGCCGTATAGAAGTTAAAGATTGTTCTGTTTGGTGCAAATGTTCTTGCAGCTCTTTGGAGTTTATCTTTAACTCGGCGGAACGCTCTTTTAAAGCTTGTGCTTCTTTTCCCTTACCATTTTTAAATAATTGTCCTACTTTTTTAGCAAGTTCATTTGCTTCTGCAAGTTGTTGGTCTAAACTTGTTTGAGTTTTTCTTCGGTCATCATCAAGCTCTAATAATTGGTTTATAAGACCAATGTCGGTAAAGTTTCTTTTTTCCAGAGCTTTAATAACAGCGTCCTTATTTTCTCTGAGATGTTTTAAATGTAGCATAGACTTAATCAATAAAGTATTACAAAGATATTATTTTAGTCTTTTAAGGAATTAATTTTCAGACTTAAAAAGAGCAATACACTTTTCTTTATCTCTTATAAGTTGCTGTTTAAGTTTCTCTAAAGAATCAAATTTTTGTTCTTCTCGGATTTTACTTAAAATTTCAATAGTTAATTCTTGATTATATAGGTCCATATCAAAATCAAAAAAATGTACTTCTATAGATATAGAGGCGCCACCCAAAGTAGGGCGAATACCAATATTCATCATACCAAAAGTTAGTTTATTTTTAATTATTGATTGAATTTGATACACTCCGTTCGGAGGAATAAGTTTATATTCTTCTTTAATTTGAATGTTTGCAGTAGGGAAATTTAGTGTTCTTCCAATTTCTGAGCCTTTTATAACAGTGCCACTAAGTTTAAAAGGGCGGTTTAAATAGCGCGAAACATTTTTGATATTTCCATTAAGTAGGGCTTCGCGAATTTTAGTAGAACTAATATTTATTGAGGCTACTTCTTGAGCAGAAATTTCTTCTACTTCAAAATTATAGATGACCCCATATTGTTTTAAGTCTTTTATAGAAGCCTCCCTATTTCTTCCAAACTTATGGTTATAACCAATTATTACTTTTGATACTTTGAATACATTAACCAAAATGTCGCGTGTAAACTCTAAAGACGTTAATCTTGAAAATTCTTTAGAAAAGGGGTGAATAACTAAAACATCGACTCCTAAAGAACTTAAAATCTGCTCTTTTTCTTTTAGCGTGTCAATTAGTTTGATATTACTATCTTCTTCTCCTATCTATTCCTACCTTCTCCTATCTTCTTCTATCTTCTCCGGTCTACTCCTATCTTCTCCTATCTTCTCCTGTCTAGTCCTATCTACTCCTATCTTCCCCTATCTTCCCCTATCTCCTCCTCTCTTCTCCTATCTTCTCCTACCTAGTCCTATCTTCTCCTATCTATTCCTATCTTCTCCTATCTTCTACCATCTTCTCAGCTCTACTCCTATCTTCTCCTATCTTCTCCTACCTTCTCCTATCTTCCCCTATCTTCTCCTATCTTCTCCTATCTTCTCCTATCTCCTCGTATCTTCTCCTATCTAGTCCTATCTTCTCGTATCTTCTCCTATTTTCCCCAATCTCCTCCTCTCTTCTACTATCTTCCCCTATCTAGTCCTATCTTCTCCTATCTTCTCCTATCTACTCCTATCTTCTCCTATCTTCTTCTACCTTCCCCTTCTATCTTCTCCTTCTTCTATCTTCTCCTTCTTCTATCTTCTTCTATCTTCTCCTTCTTCTGAATCTTCTCCTTCTTCTATCTTCGCCTGCTTTTATCTTCTCCTTCTTCTATCTTCTCCTTCTATCTTCTTCTTTCTTCTTCTATCTTCTCCTTCTTCTATCCTCTCCTTCTATCTTTTCCTATCTTCTCCTTCTATCTTCTCCTTCTATCTCCTTCCTCTATCTTCTCCTATCTCCTTCCTCTATATTCTCCTGCTGTCTTCTTCCTCTATCTCCTTCTTCTATATTCTCCTTCTTCTATCTTCTCCTTCTTCTATCTTCTTCTTCTTCTACCTTCCTCTATCTTCTCTTATCTTCTCGTTCTTCTATCTTCTCCTTCTTCTAAATCTTCTCCTTCTTCTATCTTCTCCTTCTTCTATCTTCTCCTGCTTCTATCTTCTCCTTCATCTATCTTCTCCTTCCTCTATCTTCATTCCATTTTCTCCATCTTCTATCTTCTCCTTCTCCTTCTTCTACCTTCCTCTATATTCTTTTATCTCCTCCTTCTATCTTCTCCTATCTTCTCCTTCTTCTATCTTCTCCTTCTATCTTCTCCTTCTTCTAAATATTCTCCTTCTTCTACATCTTCTCCTTCTTCTATCTTCTCGTGCCTCTATCTTCCCCTCATTCCATTTTCTCCATCTTCTATCTTCTCCTTCTCCTTCTTCTACCTTCCTCTATCTTCTTCTATCTCCTCCTTCTATCTTCTCCTATCTTCTCCTTCTTCTATCTTCTCCTATCTTCTCCTTCTTCTAAATATTCTCCTTCTTCTACATCTTCTCTCTTCTTCTGTCTTCACCTATCTTCTATCTTCTCCTTCATCTATCTTCTCCTTCCTCTATCTTCCCCTCATTCCATTTTCTCCATCTTCTATCTTCTCCTTCTCCCTCTTCTATCTTCCTCTATCTTCTTCTATCTCCTCCTTCTATCTTCTCCTGTCTTCTCCTTCTTCTATCTTCTCCTTCTAACTTCTCCTTCTTCCAAATATTCTCCTTCTTCTACATCTTCTCTCTTCTTCTATCTTCACCTATCTTCTATCTTCTTCTATCTTCCCCTAGGTTCTCCTTCCATCTTCTCCTATCTTCTATCTTCTCCTATCTTCTATCTTCTTCTATCTTCTCCTTCTTCCATCTTCTCCTTCTTTCTTCTCCTTCTATCTTCTATCTTCTCATTCTATCTTCCACCTTCTTCTATCTTCTCCTAGCTTCTCCTTCTATCTTCTCCTATCTTCTATCTTCTCCTATCTTCTATCTTCTCCTTCTATCTTCTCCTTTCTTCTCCTTCTATCTTCTCCTTCCATCTTCTCCTTCCAACTTCTTCTATCTTCTCCTTCTATTTTCTCCTTCTATCTTCTCCTCCTATCTTCTCCTTCCATCTTCTCCTTCCATCTTCTCCTTCTATCTTCTTCCATCTTCTACCTTCTATCTTCTCCTATCTTCTCCTTCTATCTTCTATCTTCTCCTATCTTCTCCTTCTATCTTCTCCTTCTATCTTCTTCTATCTTCTCCTTCTTCTATCTTCTCCTTCTATCTTCTCCTATCTTCTCCTATCTTCTATCTTCTCCTTCTATCTTCTCCTATCTTCTCCTTCTATCTTCTCCTTCCATTTTCTCCTTCCATCTTCTCCTATCTTCTCCTTCTATCTTCTCCTTCTATCTTCTACTTCTATCTTCTCCTTCCATCTTCTCCTTCCATCTTCTTCTTCTATCTTCTACCTTCTATCTTCTCTTATCTTCTCCTTCTATCTTCTATCCTCTATCTTCTTCTATCTTCTCCTTCTATCTTCTCCTTCTTCTATCTTCTTCTATCTTCTCCTCCTATCTTCTCCTTCTATCTTCTTCTTCTACCTCCTCCTTCTATCTTCTCCTTCTATCTTCTATCTTCTTCTTCTATCTTCCATCTTCTTCTATTTTCTCCTTCTATCTTCTCCTATCTTCTTCTATCTTCTCCTTCTATCTTCTCCTATCTCCTCCGACTATCTTCTCCTATCTTCTCCTATCTTCTCCTATCTTCTCCTATCTTCTCCTTCTATCTTCTCCTTCTATCTTCTCCTTCCATCTTCTTCCATCTTCTCCTTCTATCTTCTCCTTCTATCTTCTCCTTCTATCTTCTCCTTCCATCTTCTCCTTCCATCTTCTCCTTCTATCTTCTTCTATCTCCTACCTTCTATCTTCTCCTATCTTCTCCTTCTATCTTCTGTCTCCTTCTATCTTCTCCTACTATCCTCTATCTTCTCCTTCTATCTTCTATCTTCTCCTATCTTCTCCTTCTATCTTCTCCTTCCATCTTCTCCTTCCATCTTCTTCTATCTTCTCCTTCTATCTTCTCCTTCCATCTTCTTCTTCTATCTTCTTCTATCTTCTCCTTCTTCTATCTTCTCCCTCTATCTTCTCCTTCTATCTTCTCCTATCTTCTATCTTCTCCTATCTTCTATCTTCTCCTTCCATCTTCTCCTTCTATCTTCTCCTTCCATCTTCTTCTTCTATCTTCTTCTATCTTCTCCTTCTTCTATCTTCTCCCTCTATCTTCTCCTTCTATCTTCTCCTATCTTCTATCTTCTCCTATCTTCTATCTTCTCCTTCTATCTTCTCCTATCTTCTCC